>LLEV01000027.1 GCA_001567515.1 Microgenomates bacterium OLB22 | reverse complement strand
CTACGAGCAAAAGGTTGGTCATTTTGAAAGTGCTTTGCTTATGCCCATGAAAAACTTCAGAGAGCTGCCAGAACTAATCGAATCCATCAGTCATTTAAAAAGATAAGCTTGTAGTAACTACTTGTACAGGAGGGATTCGTTGTGAAAAGGCTTCTGGATTTTTAGTTAAGCATGGATTTACAAATGTCTATCAGCTATATGGTGGCATGCACAGCTATATCGAAAAGTATCCAGACCAGCATTTTAAGGGAAGTCTATATGTTTTTGATGGAAGACTTGTCTGGAGAATGAACGCTAGTGAGTCTGCCGTTATTTCAAGTTGCGAAATCTGCGGAGACTCTTCAGATCAGTATGTTGACTGTTCTTATCTTCATTGCAAGCAAAAAAGACACTTTATTGCCTGCGACAATTGCCGCAACGAAGATGGCACTGTTTACTGCTCAGAAAAATGTGCTGATTTGGCAAAGAAGAGCGGAGAAATCTTTAAGCCTTAAAAGTAGAACGCTTTCTTAAATATCCTTACCGACTTTCTCTTGAGAAGATTTCTCGAAATGTTTTTTCTTTAACGAAGGTGATAGAGCAAATAGAAGAGGTTGTCCTATTCTATCCCAGGTATCTTTGCCGACATTACCAAAGAACCCAGAAGCGTAACCACCTATGGCAAGCATAATTAACAAGTAGGCAAGAATTATTCTATCTACGCTATCGCTAATAAGCGCAGTTGGTGGCAAGGTATCACTAGGTTTGCAATCAGGACTATTTGGATACTGAGGATGCACGCATCTATTATTTTGACAAACTAGACCGCTGACACATACGAATCCAGGATCATCGCAACCAGTTTCGTAACACTCAATTATCACCGGTCCAACAGGGCTCGTTGAAATACTTGGTGACGGCGTTGGTGACGGTGTGAAACTTGGTGTTGGAGTAGGTGTAGGTGTATCGGTAATACTTGGCGTTGGTGTAGGCGTATCAGTAATACTTGGTGTCGGTGTAGGTGTATCCGTTACAGTTGGTGTTGGAGTAGGTGTTGCAATAGCACAACCATCGTCTGAGCAAAGTGGAGCAAGGCTTGGGTCAGCGCATTGCATCAGAGCACATCTTCTTGTGCCATCGTTATTAAAGTCGATACATGTATATCCACCTACATCTGCATTTCTACATTCAACATCGGAAGTACAAGGTGAACCACATTCTATTGGCGCATTGTCAGATGGAATATAATGAAAAACAATGCTCTTTATTGCTGTGTTTCCGATACTGCTCATGTACACTGATTCCGATGCCGTTCTTGAAATTGGTTCACCTGAATCTCGACGAACAATCTGCCCCCTCGTAGAAATAACATAAGGATGATCTGTCGTTCCGTAGTAAGGAGTAGTTGGATTTGGGAAATTGATCGTATTAAAGTTTTGAACAACTTGGTCTCTTACGAATCTTGACCACCAACCATTATCTTGAACATCTGCCGGAACATTAACTACCATGAAATATCCTCCACCTTTGGGGTCGTTAGCTTCAAAGTTAATAGGGAAATTTGTACCATATGCATTATACCAACCTCGTGGGAAGTAAGGTGTTAATCTTAAATGCTCACGAGAAGAAGCGTTACCTCGAACCCCAGGGCAGCCAAGTCTATCTTGTTCTGTACTATAAACTGCAGCAACGCATTGAAGTCCTCCAAGCCAACCTGTTTCGTACCATCTTCCGGCTTCTCCAAGTGATGGCGCTAAGTGTCTAAAGGTTTGTGGACATTCACTGCTGTCGTGAGTTGAGACATTATATACTGACATCTGGGATCTCGGCATTCCTCCGAATCGAATAGCTTGAAATGATGGTCCGAATACTTGAAGGCCATTACATGCTCTTGGGTCTGTTGATACACTTCCACATCTAACATTTCCTTGCATATTAACCATGTCTACTGCTCTTGTTGCAGATGTAACCATAAATAATTGTGGGGAACCACCTCTGGGGTCGTATTCAGGTTTATTGAAAAGATCCTTGTGTAGTGGTGACCCCGCCCAAACGACTGCTCCGGGTAGTCGGGTGCTTGTTGAAACAAGTCCATCAAGCGAAATATACATATCTACATACATGTTTCCATACTGTGCTGCTTCTGCCTTTTGCGTGAACAAAAAAGAAAAAATGATTGGCAATAACAGCAAAACTGCTACTTTGTAGAAATACCTTAATAAAAGATTGTGATCCTTATTATTTGCCACGCTTAATATTAATAACTACATCACCGTCTTGTTTGGATTCTTGCGGTAATTTATTGAAATATTCTTCGGTACTTGAATATTCTCCAAGTGTTCTTTTGTTAACCTTGATGATTAGATAAGCTAAATCTTGTCCAGATAAATCGCCATATAGTTCTTCGTCTTCAGGAAGAGTCATAGTTAGCACAGTTGAAAATTGTCCCTCACCAAGAGAGAATACAGCATCATTAAGGTAGTCAAGAACAAATACAGGGATACCATCTTTTTCTGCAACAAATGACTCGTATGCATTCCCAACGGCAGCAGGATCAACCTTTTCGATTATTTCTTGGTCTTCTGCAATCAGTTTTCCAGCATCCTGCATTGTAAGTTCGCCACTTGTGAGTCGAGAGTATAGCTCGTCAATTTTTCTCTTCGCGATCTCTCTTCCAGACTCTGGAGACACCGGCACAAAATTGTTCTGGAACCAAATTGCAATGACTTCTCCTTCAGCTCTGTCAACAAATCTTTCTGATACCAGAGGAATCATTTGCGACACTATTTCGTTTCTTTTTGTGAAATCTTTGGTATTTGAATTATAGAAGCTTGAATCTAGTGTCACCAGATCAAGTTCTTGTGCTTTTTGAAGGATTAGAGAGTAATAAATTAATTCGCTGAGTCCTTTATCGACATCGGCATCTGTAAGCGGTTTGCTTGATGTATATTTATCGAATTGTAGAAGGAACATATAGTAGTTTAAATCTCGACCATAAAGCGTTTCTGCACCTACGGTAAGGATAGGTGTAAAGCTTTTAAATCTTGCTCCCTCTGAAAGTACAAAAGCTTTTTTATCGGCGAAAGATGCATTTTTTTTTGCTTGCCCAAGCAGATGCAAATTTGTCTCTTTCTTCTTGGTTCCTGGGAATTTCTGCATCCCAAACTTCTTGCGATGCTGCGTCAGTATCGTCTGGTGAGATATCAGCTTGTTGTTGTAACAAGAGACCGACATAAACACCAGCACCCGCAAATGCAAGTAGCATAATCATTAAGAACGCTGTAATCAGTTTTCTCGCCTTCATAGTGAAGTATGTTGAAGAATCACTGAAAAATTCCAGTAGATAAAATATAGCTTTTATTTATCAACAATACCAGCGTTTTATACGAAATTTAGAGTGGATAAACACGAATAATTCTATCTGTACCTTTACCGTTATCTGTTAGGATTAAGAGCTCGTTATCTTTTAAGGACTGGATCGTTCTTACTCTTCCTATTTCGTTTACATAAATATCTTCTCGTTGCAGAATGTTTAACGAAGGATCAGTTATTAGAAGCATAATTCTTGATCCTTTCTGTGCAGCTACTGCAATGGCGTTTTCATACTTTAGCCATTTCTCCCCTTTGATAATTGTTCCACCGGAAGTAGCAATTGTCGGGCTACCAGATGACCATAAAGCTAGAATAGCCTCAGGAAATTTTTGAACATCGGTCATAGGTACTCCACCTTCTAAATAGCCTGCTGGTGGATCCCATCCAAAATTGCCAGGTAGTAGTGGGTTAACTTCGTCGTCAACCGCTGAACCATGCTCAATACTTATTCCTGATATGGGTAAATTAAGTTCTTTTTCAAAAAAGGCCAATCCTTGAGTATTCCGGTGACCATAGCTGTAAATTCTACTGTCAAATGGTTGGTCAAGGTTTCCTGAGGCAGGACCGCCGTCTCGATCAACACGAAGTATTTTTCCCCCAAGACTGGTTGGGTCCTGTGGGGTAGAACCGATAGCCGCATCGCCTGTACCTACCCAAAGATAATTGTCTGGACCAAATTCCAGCTGACAGCCGGAATGTCTGCCAGATTCGTTAGCTGGTATGCCTGTAATTATGTCTCTTCTGTCTTCAAGTAAGTCGTTAGAGAGGGACAACTTCCAACGCACAACTCTAACATCGGTATTCCCGGATAGGTTGCTGTTGAAGCATGCATATATAAATCTATTAGATGAAAATTCGGGGTCGATTGCTAAACCGAGCAACCCACCTTCACCTCTTACAACTGTATCGTCAGGTGTCGGTATAGATGTTTTAACTCCATTGGCAAGATGTGTAAGTTTATTTGCTCTTTTGCTAAATATATAGCTCGTCATCGGGTAGCATAATCGATATCCCCAAGGGT
>LLEV01000026.1 GCA_001567515.1 Microgenomates bacterium OLB22 | reverse complement strand
CTTCAGACTGCGCGATACTTTAGCTTTATTGTTAAGCTTTTGGGACTTATATGTAATTAGACCTGAAGTTGTTCCCGGAGAAAGAATAATTATATAAATGTGTACCTAGTCGTGGTAAAATCACCTATGCGCTCTTAGCTCAATGGATAGAGCACCTGTCTTCGGAACAGGGGGTTGGGGGTTCGACTCCCTCAGAGCGCAGGATTGTATGGTTTCTGATATAATTACCATGCTTCATCGCTTCGGGCTGGTAGCTCAATGGTAGAGCAGTTGCCTCTTAAGCAATTGGTTCCGGGTTCGAGTCCCGCCAGCTCATAAAAAAAAAAGACAAAATCTATAGAAAAACCTTCTTGTTATGCTTCACTTGAGTTGTTAGACTGTAAATATACTCAACTTATGAAATGAGAAAAAAGCGAATGTATATTCCGTTAAATCCTTTGCTAGATGCTCTTCCAGAGATAACTAGAAAAATCAGAGAGATTGAAAATAAGATATATATATTATTGATAGCAGTTGTTCTTCTTGGAGGTGTATTTGCGGGAGTTAATGGACTTAATATGTTTGGAGGAATATATGCACAGCAGTTTTGTCCTCTTCCGGCAGCCCCTGCCAAAGTTCTGTCACTAGTTACAATTACTCCTGATTCTGAAGACGGTGTTGTGGATTGTTCATCTCTAGATATCATTATCGGAGCAGGAGGAACAGTTGTTGTTGATAGATATGTAACAGAGAATGGTACAAGCGAAGGTGATTGGGGGGTTACGCTACTTGTTAAGAGTCTTACAGTTGAAAATGGCGGATTGATCTCTGCCGATGGTAAAGGTTATACAAATACTGATGACGAAGTTGTTAGTGGTAAAGGTGGAAACGCAACTACTACAGCTGGTGGATCGGGGGGAGCAGCATGGGGGTGCCGGCGGAGAAGGTTTGGCACCTGTAGGTGGCTCGGCTCCAGTTCCAGGTGTGGCATATGGAACAGAAGAAAATCCCTCAACTCTAGGAAGTGCTGGAGGCAACAGCTTTGATGGAGGTTTAGGTGGAAATGGAGGTGGATCTATTCGAATTAAAGCCAGTGAATACTTAGTAATTAATGGACAAATAACTGCTAATGGAGCACAGGGACTCGCTCAAGGGAACAGTTCAGGGGGTGGTGGAGCAGGAGGTAGTATTTGGATTGAAGCAGAATCGTTTTCTGGGAATGGAATAGTAGAAGCAAAAGGAGGAAGTGCTCAAGAGGTTACATACCAAGGAGGAGGTGGCGGTGGAGGTAGAATTATTATGTTCTGCAACTCCTCAAATCTTTTTACTGGCAGTGTGTCTGTTTCTCCAGGAATCACTTCACTTTCTCAAGATGGAGGAATAGGTTCTCGGCTTGGGCCAACCTGCATACCAAACGAACCGACTCTACTCAAGCAATTCACAAAATATGATCCCCCAGGAGCTACTCCTCTACAAACTGTAGAAATCGGCCAAGGTGGTGTCATGCGGACAGACAGACTAGATTCTGTGTTGTTTGTTGCCAATATGTCCGATATTGATGTAACGGACACTCTTACACTACAAATTGAAGTCAGACCAATTGGAACAAGTTTTACTGGAATTCCAACTCATACTCAGTCAGTTAACATGAGCAATCCTCAGAATTGTTCTAGTCCTCCTTCGGGTTGCGGAACAATAGATATACCAAAGGCACAACTACCTGCCTCTACAGAGTATCATTGGCAGGCAAGAATAAGAGATAATAGAGGTGGAATAAGTGAATGGACACAATTCGGAAATAACAATGATGGTGAACGAGATTTCTTAATAACAGGAACACCGACAAATGTTCTTCTTGTTAGTGGAGGGAATCAATCAGGCGTTGTCGGTCAGCCATTGGCTAACCCTATGTTGGTGCGTGTGCTTGATGCTGCTGGTTATGGTGTACCAGACCAAAGTTTGACTTGGTCAATCCAAAACGGTGGTGGCACTCTTGGGTCACAAACATCAATTTCCAATACAGAAGGTGTTGCTCAGAACACCCTAACACTTGGAGTTGTATCCGGAAACAATTCTAACACTGTTCGAGTGAGCGGTGTAGGCTCAGCTTTAGATATCAATCATTCATCAATCTCAGATGAAGCTGTAAGATTCTCGCTTTCAACGCCAACGGTTGCCATCCGATCAGAAGAATTTACCTTTTCGGTCATAGCCTATGACCAATATAATAATATTGCGACCACTTACGATGGTTCTCCCAATCTATCTGTCGTTAATCCATTGAATTATTCACAGACTGTAGGTGGGAATTTTGTACCTAGCTCAATTACTTTCCAACTAGGTGATCAAGGGCAAAAGGTGATAAGTAATGCAACCTTTGATACATTGGCGAGTATCGCAATAAAGGTAGTTGACGGAGATATCTTTGGATATTCAAATGCAATTGCCATTGTTGACACATTGGGGCAGTGTCCAGACGCTGATGGTATTATTGATTCGGGTGGAGACATTGTCTGGGAAGCAGGAAATTATCCGGGAGCAATTATTGATTGCAGAGGATTAGACATTGTAGTTAAGTCGTCAAATACATCTCAAGTAACAAATCTTGTTATCAGGCCTTCCTTAACTGAATCAGTTCCGGCGACCCTTCTTGCCGATAGTATAACAATAGAAAGTGGAAACTCTCTAAATTCAGACAGAAGAGGATTTACTGCAGGTCAAGGACCAGGTACAGGATGTGGAGCAGCTCATGGAGGTTACGGAGTAAGTGTGTCAAACAGAGGAGTGCCGTATGGTTCAGTTTAAAGAACCGGTAACGATGGGATCCGGAGGTTGTACACGAAGTTACTTTGGTAATCTCTCAGTAGGAGGCGAAGGAGGAGGAGCCATCAAAATTGTTTTAACTGGTAACCTTGTCGTTAATGGAAG
>LLEV01000025.1 GCA_001567515.1 Microgenomates bacterium OLB22 | reverse complement strand
CGCGGAGGTGCCCTTCGAAACGGCCGCTTCGGCGGTCGATCCGAACCAGGCGCCTTTGGCCGATCAAGGATCGCTCCCGCTCGCGCGGTAGTGGTCGCAAGAGCGCCTAGTGCTCACACCCGCCCCTGGTGGCGCAGACATCTCTGTCTGCGTCCACCGGGGGCTCTTTTGTGGCTAAACTTTGGGAATCTTTGGAGCATTGGAGACTATAGGGGCATTCGGGAGAACTCTTCTTGCTTTAATCCATCTTTTCTTGCCTTCCTATCTTCTCATTTCAGTTACAATTTCTCTATGAAAGTCCTTATCACTGGTGGTCATATTACTCCTGCAATCGCTGTCGCTGATGAGCTGCGGAGTAGGGGACACAAGGTAACTTTCGTGGGAAGGCAGACCGAGTGGGGTAGTGAGACCTTTGAGTACCGCACAATCAAAGAAAAGGACTATTTCTTCATACCTATTACGGCAGGTAGAATCACGCGTACCTGGGCATGGAAGACCTTTCGCAACATGCTTCATATCCCCACTGGCTTTTTTCAGGCATTTTCAATACTTATTTCACAAAAACCTGATGTCATCATGTCTTTTGGCGGCTATAT
Organism: Microgenomates bacterium OLB22; assembly: GCA_001567515.1. GTDB lineage: Bacteria > Patescibacteriota > Microgenomatia > UBA1406 > HO2-37-13b > OLB22. Next base: position 8,725 of record LLEV01000025.1, on the reverse strand, counting down.
TGCGCTACCGATCTGTATCATCGGCTGGCTACTACGCATCCCGATCATCACCCATGAGCAGACGATGTCAGCGGGCTTGACCAATCGCCTTATTTTTCCCCTAGCCCAAAAGATTTGTCTATCCTTTCCCAATGAGTCACTACAAGACAATCCAAAAGTTGCGCTTACAGGAAATCCCGTGAGATCAGAGATTTTCACAAAACATATAACTGATAAAACTATCAAACACTTCATTGAGCATGCACAAAAACCCTTGATATTCATCACAGGTGGCTCTCTAGGAGCCCACTCACTGAATCTCCACATAGAAGCTCTTCTTCCCAAGCTAAAAAAAATAGGCAGTATTATCCATCAGACAGGGACAGCCGTTGAATACGGTGATCTGGAAAGGCTCAGTGGTCATGCAGATAGTAGGTATCTTCCGGTAGGTCATATAGCTGCCGCAAGTATGGGTGGTGTATTTAGAGCCTCATCACTAGTCATTTCTCGTGCAGGTGCCAATACTGTTGTGGACCTTATGGTAGTACAGAAGCCAGCCATCCTTGTTCCTCTTATCTGGGCAGCGGGAGGCGAACAGCAAAAGCAAGCTCAGTATCTGGAAAAGTATGGAGTTGCAGAGATCTTTGATCAACGCTCAGAAAGTCAGAAACTCCTTGAACTGGTCAAAAAAAGTGCTTCATACTGAAGGCACATACAGGACTGCCTATGAAAAACTTGATTCGTCACTTCATGCCCAAGCGGCTGTCACCATCGCGCAGATCATCGAAGACACCAGTCGATGACGAGGTTTCTACATCTCGTACAACACGAAAGAGCGCCTTATTTTTCATTATTAGGCCTAGGATGTTTTTTTTCATTGCAGGTGTCTTTGTGCTTATCAGTGCTACGATTGCGCTAAGATCGTACTTTACTGTACAGCATATCATTGTCGTAGGGGCGGAGCGCGTAGATGGTATAGATGCATTTGAACGGGCTTTTTTACCATTTATTTCAGAGAGTGATGTGGCTTCACAACTAGCAGCAGCATATCCAGAGTTTGACACCGTATCGGTGATGAAGGATTATCCCAACAGACTCGTGATACGGGTATCTCGAGCAACCCCTGTGGTCCAACTAAAGACTGTAGGAGGCGCCTATATCTTGGACAGGGTGGGCCGTATCATTGAAAAGAGATATGATCCGCTGACTACCACGCACCTACCTATGATACAGACTACTACGCCACTATATATAGGTAAAATGAAGTTGGGCTCTACTGCACCAGTGGATGGTATCGACACAGCAGTACAGACAGTCCTGGCATTGAGAAAAATTGGGATTTCTATAGATGCTGTTGCGATCCAAAATCCGACTATGATAGTATTGAACAGTGACGCGATGCAATTGGTAGTGTCAGGGGAAAAGGAGCTCGATAGACAGCTCTGGGAACTCACTGAAGTAGTATCTAGGTCCCGTAAAAAGGGTGTCTCACTTGCTTCTGTAGATGTTCGTTTCTCAAAACCAGTTGTCACGCTAGCTCGCTAATATATGGCTGATCAGATCATTACCGGCATTGACATAGGATCCTCAAAATTGGCAGTGGTTGTAGCGAACATCTCAGATGAGGAGGAGCAGCCTCGTGTGATGGGTTTTGCGTCTGTCCCTTCAGCTGGAGTAAAAAGAGGCCAGATAGTTGATATCCAGAGAGTGACCGATGCTCTCGAGCAAGCGGTGGAGCAAGCTGAGCGTATGGCTGGTAGCAAGATCGATCATGCCATAGTCAGTGTAGGAGGCCCTCATATCGAATCTCTTAACTCAAACGGTGTAGTCGCAGTCACTAACCCGCATGCGGAGATACACCTAGATGACGTAACAAGAGTAATCGATGCAGCAAATGCCATTTCTCTGTCCTCAACTCGTCAGGTAGTAGACGTGCTCCCTCGAGAATATGTAGTTGACGGCCAAGGAGGGATAAAAAATCCCACGGGCATGACCGGTGTGAGACTAGAGGTAAATACCCACATCATCACAGCCAGTCAAACCACCTTGAAGAACATTGAACGTGCTCTCTCTGACTTGGGTATTACTATCGATGGATTTGTATTTTCAGGTCTGGCGTCTTCACTCTCCACCTTGACAGAGACTGAGAGAGAACTTGGTGTGGCACTTGTTGATATAGGAGGTGGTAAGATAGATACCTGTATCTTTGCGGAGGGAGCTTTATCATACTCCTGCTCTATCCCTGTTGGAGCACGCCATGTGACCAATGACATTGCTGTCGGTCTTCGAGTCTCCTTGGAGTCTGCCGAAAAGATCAAGCTTTATTTATCAAAACAAAGTCACAAGACTGATCACGATGGAAAGCCAAGGGATGAGATGGACATAACTGATCTGCATTTGCCAGAGGGACTAACATCACTTTCTTTTAAAACAGTAGTAGACGGCATCATCCGCCCTCGTATGGAGGAGATGTTCTCGGGTGTGCTTGAGCATATCGACAAGTCAGGATATGGGACTCAGATCCCCTCCGGTCTGGTCATAACAGGGGGTGGTGCACTTACCGTGAGCGCACTTGAGTCCGCTCGACGTGTGGTAGGAATGCCAGCTCGCATTGGTACTCCGGATTATATCACGGGTCTAGTGGATGAGGTCATGTATCCCCAGTATGCTACACTTACTGGTCTCTTGATCTCCGCAAAACAGCAGGGTGAGAGATCTTCGCGATCAGGTATGAAAGATTTTGACAGTCTTCTACGAGGCTTTACTCCCAAGATTTCATTTAAAAAGATCACCGATATGGTGAAATCATTTATGCCGTAGGTGGGGCGAAGAGTGAGTACCCTCTTATGAAGACCCTTTCAACACAACTCTCTGGCAGGGTAGCTTCGGCAAAGAGTGCTAAAACATGTAATTAGAGCAAAAAATAATCTCACCTCTTTTTTAGATAAAAGGTGAGAAATATGCTCATGCACTTCTAACGAGTATCTGTGGCTTCCAAAAGTGCTTGACCGCGATCCCCATCTGAGAAGCAGTTCTTGTTCGCTGATCACTCAAGGGGATAGGTAGTCCCCCAAGCGCTCGGAGTGCTATTTTCTGCGTATCGCGAAGTAATGTATTCGCTGCTACGACTAGTTCCTCTTCACCAGTATCATTTGGTAACTGAAGTATGTGACAGCCCCGTGTGGTCCACATTGGTATCGCACTGTTTGTCCGGGGGGATGCTCCAATTATTTTAACAATACTGATCTCTGGGTTGATCCCCACGAGAACTGCACGAAGTCTAAGAGTCTGTGCTAGTCTGCCTGGCGCAAGGCCTATCCCTCTAATTATAAGGTTTTCGTTGGCCTTACTGGCTACCTGCAATTGCCAAGATGGAAATGACAATAGGTCATAATACTGTACGTGTCTTGGATTGCGCCCTATATACATGTCCAACCTCCTTTGGAAGGTGCTATTAGAATATAGTATAGCACATGACTATGAGGTAGCAGCTTTGGACTATCTAAGTCTTAAATGTAAACATACCCAACTACATAAACCCAATATTTTTGGATACTAGGATTCTGACATTACCTAGTGTTTTGAAATTAGAACTTAGTACTTACATTTCTCTTGTACTTTTGCTTGCTACTTGTCACCTTCTTGTGTACTATATCCCGTATATGTTGGTCAAACCTCGAGCTGGACAACCTGCAAAGATAAAGGTTATTGGAGTAGGTGGTGGGGGAGGAAATGCTATAGCGACCATGATTCGCGAGGGAGACATCGCAGGTGTTGAATTTATCGCGATGAATACTGACGCACAAGCTCTTCTGAATAACCCGGCTGATACCAAGATCCAGATCGGCGAAGCCTTGACTAAAGGGCTAGGCTCTGGTGGCGATCCTGAGATGGGTTCGCAAGCAGCTCTCGAGTCAAAGGAAGCCATAAAAGATGCCCTCATGGGAGCTGATATGGTGTTTATTGCAGCTGGTGAGGGTGGCGGGACAGGAACAGGGGCTGCTCCTATCGTCGCTGAGATAAGTAAAAAAGAGGTCGGTGCACTTACTGTGGGAGTAGTCACCAAGCCGTTCATATTTGAAGGTTCAAGACGTAAGGTGCTTGCAGATGAGGGTGTAGAAAAGCTCAGAACAAATGTAGATACTCTAATCGTTATCCCGAATCAGAAGGTCCTGGAGATAGTGGACACAAAGATGAACATGATTGAGACATTTAAAAAGATCGACTCTGTGTTGTACCAAGGGGTGAAGGGAATTGCTGAGATCATCGTTACCCCTGGACTCATCAATGTTGACTTTGCCGATGTTCGCTCAGTCATGGCTGATGCAGGTACCGCACTCATGGGGATCGGCTCTGGCACTGGAGAAAATCGCACTATCCACGCTATAAAGGAGGCGATCAGCTCACCCTTGCTTGAAAGTACTATGGAAGGAGCTAAGGGTGTCCTCATAAATATTGTAGGTGGCAGCGATATGGCTATGGCAGAGGTGGATGAGGCTGCGGGCATCATCACTAAGGCTGCAGATCCAGACGCAAACATCATCTTCGGAGCTGTGGTAGATGAGAAAATGCATGATCAGGTGAAGATCACAGTTATTGCCACCCGATTTGATGAGCGTCGCCTCAGACTAGGCGTGACAGCTGGGAGAGACTCATTTTATGAACAGGTTGCTCCTCAAGCTAAATCATCTGGTGAAAACAGACAGAACCTCCAGGATGATGATACCTCTGATGATGATACCAGCGGCGCAGAGTTTGATATTCCAACCTTTCTCAGAAGAAAATAGACTACTTAAACTAGCTAACCTAGTTGCTAGACTCCTTAACTCCTCAAAAAACGTAATCCTAAACCGATTTGGCAAAGCGCAAGGAGGACTGAGGGTCGGTGGCTTGTCGGATCCTACATTGATATAAGCTAGTCCAATGACGAAGTAGTAGTCAAAGATCTCTTCTAAGTCCTTGATACTAGCTCCAGAAGCGTGCCCAAAGTTGACACGGCAAGGCATAAAAAACCCCCACCACGCGTGGTGAGGGGGCAGGTAAGAGCTACCTAACTTTTGCGATCTCGTGTAAAAAGGGGGTTAGACTTTGGATAGAGCTCCAGCAGTAGCTCGGGAGTCATTCCAGCGAAATACATAGTTGCTACCCACTTATCGGTACGTCGATCCTGGTATACGGAGCCATCTTCTACCATAATTGTGTTAAGCCAATCAAGGGCATCGGTCTTACTAATAAAGCCCTCAATACGTATTACAACACAGCGTCGCTGATTTGGGCTGACATGTACACTAGCGACGTACTCTTGAAGATCAACATCATATCCAACGCAGTCATCTGAGACACGGTAAGGACCATACACATTGAGTACTGAAGTCAAAAAAAGATTTGCTATTTGCTGTACAGGTGTCATCAAACCTCCTTACCAAAGATTGGAAGAGGCATTGGGCCTCTATCTTGCTCAAACTGCTCAGCAGTCACAAAGACTCGGACTTCCCAAAGATTAGCAGGTATCCGATATATCCTAACTTCGTGATCTTTCCACAAAGCGGCACTAATATAAGCTCGCTCCCAGTTCTTGCAGCGATGATAGATTGAGATGCTGTCGACTCTCCTAAGAGACCTCATAGTATGCATCCTTACATCAATGACGATGCTTCCTGGTAAATGCATCTCATCTCTAGGTCTGTTGCCCATCTTGCAGTCGTACTTGCCCTTTGAATAAACCAATAGTTTATGACCATCAACATACCAGGAACGAATACGAGCTTCTACATCATCAAGTTTCACTATGACCTCCTGGAGATGTATAGAGTAATTCAAAACAGAAATGATCTTTAATGGGGCAAGTGATAAGATCTTCTTCTCTGACCTCAAATGTTACGAGGTAAGGACCAGTTCTTGCGTCCTGTGTTATATCTACCCTCGATGCTACAAGAGACAAACTATGTCTATAACAATACTCGACAAAACGTGCATACAAAAGTTGTGCAGAGTCATTCAGTGGTACCGGAATGACTATGACAATATGCCAATCATTTTGAGGAGTGCAAAATCTAGTTACTAGAATACCAGATGATATTTTTAGATGATATGCAGTATTAGTCTGTAGATGAAGCTCTGCAGGGACTTGGGTATACGATATGCCAAATAATTGTGCGATAGCACGAACTCCTTGGATCACATGGTTGTTAAAACTCACGTTTTACCCCTTTGTGAAAGTGCAATAGGCAAGTATAACAGAAAAGGCATTTTCTATAGGAGTTGTAAATATAGTGCCTTATAGTATAATATCAGTAGCACTTTTGCATGTAAAGGAGTCAGTATGCGTACTAAGGTAGCACGTAATTTAGCAGGAGTAGGACTGCTTGGCTTTGTGTTTTATGGTATCAATGCTGTTATCTGTTCGAGTATGTTGGATAGCGGCTGCACATCACAACGGTTGGGCGGATTCGTGAGATACACATTTCTGTGTATAGTAGTTACTATGATCTGCTTTGGTGTGTCGATGATCACGCAGGAGGAAATGCAGGATGGATGAAAATGCTAGAAAGCTCTATGTAACAAGGATCCCTGTATTTACACATCCACTGCTTGATGACACTATGGTCCTTGGTGATAACCATTTTTTTACTGCCTTAAAGGTGGGTTACCGACAGTTTGCATCTGGATATAGAGCTGCCCCCGAGACTATTAGGAAATGTACAGCACCACATTGGCACTTGATTACTCCCTTACAAGATACTCCGCTGATCCTGTATGTCGTTGATGGTTACCTGGCCATCGAATGGGTTTCAGTCACGAGCCAGGTCATAGAATTCTTGCTCAAACTTTGGCAGGTACCGATACGTGAGATTTCACTAAGAGAAATCTCTGCCCCTGTTTTCAATCAGCTTAGTACAGATGAGCTTCGCGATATTCTAGATAGGATGAGACTGGCTTTTATAGCGAGTATAGTTTCCCCGGACAATAGTGATCATTAGTTTCTTTGCTCCCCTCTGCCACCAAGCTGAGGGGTTTTTTGTTATAATCACATAGCGCATTACACGATAGGAGGTTGTCTATGCATGCTGTGACTGATCGACAGTTTGTACTACCCTTAGAGGCATCGACTACTCTCTCAGATACCCTCATCATCGAAGGGTCCAGAGAGATCATACGAGCCATGCAACTACGTCTAGGGGGTGCGATCGTTCATGATCGATCACTGTATTCATTGATCCTTTCTTCATCTCTGGAGCATGTAGTCAAGCATAACGACTTTTGGCAAATTGGTCGCCATGATCTTCGTTTACGTATTGACGAGCGAAATAGACTCGTGATAGCTACGGCCAGACATGAGTGGATAACACTCATACTGCGTTGGGGTGGTGAAGAGCTCAAGTCTGCCACTCCGTCCCCCGCCCTCTAGGGCGGGCTTTTTTTTACCAGCATTGCGTAGTCGGCAAGTGTCCCTCTCAAAGTAATCTAGGGCTTGCGATATGCAATAAAAAAGCCTATAATAGGACCTCTCAGAACGCCAGCATCTAAAGGAGTGTCTCTTGGAACTGCTTATTGGTATTGCGATAGGGTTTGCCTTGGGAAATCCCAAGGGTGCCCGAAAGATTATTTCAAGCGTAAAGAGTGCTGTGTCGACATCTGTTCGTTCTGTGCGTGGTTCGAGGTAGACCTCTAACCACGCTTTTTTTTGCTTTGGTTTAGCCAAACAAAGAAAAAAAAGCCCCGCCTCGACGGGGTTAGTAATATGACAGATAGATGTAGATATAACCAAGATCAGTCAGGTGGACGAGGACGTCTCCTGAAGTACTCATATATCCTTTAACGACTCTATCTTGATTTGGACAGCTGGTAGCGAGCATACTTGTATAAAGCCTGACCGTACTAAGTGGGCCAAGCATGGTAAACTCGCGCAGACCAGGATGGTCAAGCTCTCGCAACACCATGTTATCATCTACTTGAAAGGCTATTCCACTTCGATCGAGTATCTGATATAGATTAGTTGCATCATCTGGTGTCAGACGGACGCGAGCAGGCAAACCATCTCTGGCAAAAAAAATCTCAGCAGGAATCTTGAGAATTCGTGACAGCCTGAACATAACATCCACAAACACCTCCTCTTTTTGAAAAGTACTCCCAAGAGTATAGCATGTGTATGTACGACTAATCAAAAGGTCTAAGGAGTAACTATCATCCGCAACTATCATTGCCTGTTGATTATTGTACTAGGTTGTTTGCTTGGCTTCTAACTTTTTTGTTAACTTTGCTATAATCTCATTAGGTAACAAGGAGGCTTTGATGATACAGTGGCTCATCGAAGGTGTTCGTTTTGATAGAATAGTGGAGATCGATGGAGTGCACTATTTCCGCTTTCTTGACGCACACATATGTCAAAGTCGTTGGGATAGCATCTGTAAGCTTATTCCACTGTCTCAATCATCTTTTTGGATAGATGAAGTACAAGGATGTGTTTTTATAGCAACATCTGAGCTAGAGGAAACAGCGCTCAACCTTCCTGGCAGACACTTTGTGCCAAGGGGCACTAGACCTGTTTCCTGCTATCTGGTGATTACTGATCAGCAAACTATTCTTCTAGATCCAGGGTTTGAACAAGGAATGATCGAGGTGCTAAGGTCTAGGCAAGCACGCTACGGCTTAAGGAAGTATCACAACTGGACTACGTAAGTTGACAGTTGTGAGGTAGACAAGCCATCTTGAGTGATCTCCCCGCTCTAGCGGGGAGTTTTTTTTT
>LLEV01000024.1 GCA_001567515.1 Microgenomates bacterium OLB22 | reverse complement strand
TTTCATCTTTTTGATACTGAACTAGCGGCTGGCATGTAATATCCCTTAAAGTAAATCATAAGATATATGCCGGTTATAATTCCGGTATACATGATATTCATAGAGATGACCCCCGTTAAGATCTTTCCCTATGAATAAAAAAGTCCTCCTATGTAAAAACGGAATAGAAAAAAAACTGACAAGCTGGGCACTATGCTTTCTAGCTAAAAAAAAAGTTATTCATGATGGTGACAAGAGAGTACCCTGCACCAAATAATGCTGCCTGGGAGAGCAATCCCGAGAGTCCTTCAAAACGATTTGTGAGCACTATCTGGATGAGCTGTTTTTCAAATATCGTGTATACGAAATATGCTCCTAAGGTGACTAGCACCAGTAGTATCAAGATGGTATTGAGTACAGCTCGTTGCTGGTCTTTTGTCTCCTTTTCAGAAAAGAAAATGAAAAGCACGCTGTTGATGGGACCAAGAAAATATAATATGGTCTTGGCGAAGAGTCCCCATGCGCCGTAGAGGCCAGCTTCATGTGCTGACATAAATTTTTTCACATACAGCACATCAATGTTTCCCAGTGCTGTGAGCCCCAAAAGAGAGATGAAGGCATACAGTGTTGACCTCTGTAAGAGTAGTGACTTAATGTTTTTTTGAAAGCGATAGGTATATCCCTCTGGTGACGTGTGAAATGTCCTTGTCTTGTGGAGCGTAGCAAGGAACATGCAGAGGAGACTTAGAAGAAAGCCACTATATATAATGGTGATATCCCCGATCCCTAAAAAAACAATAAATGCTCCACTAAATTTAAGTAAAGTTGAAAGGATAGCGATCAAGCTATATGTCCCAAATAAGTGCAGACCTTGTACAAAAGCAAAATAAGGCATACTGACTAGGCCAAGCATGAGAGCTAATACCAGTACAAAGCTGCTAGCGGGAGTGAGATTGGTTATCCGTGGGAGAAAGGGCGTAAACCCGATTAGTAGTATGAGTATTGGGATACCATATTTCCTTATCTGTTGCCAGAAAAATTGTTCAAACTGTTGAATGACCTCTATTTTCTTTGCTCCTGCATATCCGAGGCGCCTGATAAGTAGTGTTGAAAGAATTGCAAAAGGGGTGCCAAATAGTGCGAGGTAAGAAAATAGGGTCACTATTTCTCCATAGTCTCGAGGGCCAAGTGTCCTCGCGATCAATATATAGAAGAAATAATTGAGAGCATTGATTAGGACAGTACTGAGCATAAGTGCGACACCTCCCTGAAAGAACTTATTGAGTGCTAGGGCATGCATGAAGTTCCTCATTTTTTCTTTGATCGGTATATTTCTATGTCTTTTGGTAATTTGAGATTGTTTCCGGGATTGGTGTAAAAGTTAAGCACTGTGCTTCTATAAAAGATTGACATGGTGTCATAGAACATCCCCCAGATAGAATGCAATGTTGCGGCTGAAGTCAATGTTGCCAGACGAAAGTCTAGCTTTATAGGAGCTTCAAAGATTCTTCTGTAACCAAGTTTTCGAGCAACGACCAAGATCTCAAGATCGCCGGTAAATTTTTTTTCAACAAGCCTTGGTAGGATCTTTTTCATTACTCTTCTTTTAAATATCTTAATGCCAGCTTGCGTATCTTTGATATTCAACCCAAACAGAATACGAACTAAAAAGTAATAACCCAAACTCAAGATTCTCCTGATTGGTGAATAATTCACCCGTGATACTGGATGTCTTTTAGAGCCAACTACGATATCAGCCTCATACCATTCCATATGTTCTATGAGCATCGATATTCCATTTGGATCTATCTCTTCTCCCGCATCTATGAACATGACATAATCACCTCGTGCATATTGCATACCTACCCTAATAGCATAACTCTTCCCCTGGTTTTCTTTGTAGGAAATGCATACTGTTTTAGGAATATTTGCTTTTTTTATCAGATCTTTTGTTGAGTCCACGAGTCCATCAACTACGATGATGAGCTCGTACTCATATCGTATCTGATCAAGCACCCTAGTAAGCCGATGTATATTGGCGATGATTGTCTTCTCTTTTTTATAGGTTGGGACGATAAGACTGAGGTAATGAGCTGTACTCTTGTACAGATTTTTTCTGCGGCAAATCTTTGGTTCTCATCGGATGACCTAATATATAGCACAGATTGTGGCGATAATCAAAATGAAATACACTGTGACTAACTAGTTGGCAATAACTATGTCTGTCTGCTAGCTAGCTTAAACCAAAGACTGGGTTGCTATAACGGTCTAAAGCGTTAGTTATTATTACCCGTTGGAGAGACACCAGTTTCTCTCATGAGCGCTTCGATTTCATCAAAATGTGCGATTCTCTCACGAAGATAGGCTAATCTCATATTGCTGACACTCACTGCAGAGGCTACTTTAATGCTATTTACCTCGCCTGGCTGATCGCTCCTCTGAGGAATAATGAGTACAGTATCTATGATCTCATCAGCTAGCATTTCTCTCGTTTTTCTTTGGTTACCATTTTCTTGATTTAGTATAGTGATGCGAGGATCAATTTGAGCGGCCTCGTTATACAGGGTATGTGCTAGTTGTTGTACAGAAGGCTTTTCGTACATATCTGCATAGGCGCGTGTTTCATCTTGGGCTAGTGAAGCTAGCGCTATTTCAGGCGCAACTTGTGGGACAATGATAGGTGTACTTTCTAAGGCTAAATCATGTACAAATAACCCATCTACCCGCCAGAAAAAGGTCGTAGTACTTCTTAATAAGATCTTGAGGGACTACTGAATCTTGTTCACTTGCATGATAGTAGGCCAGAGTAAGAATATTTGATGTTACATACCGATCGAAAAGCAGATGAATAGGTAATTCATTTTTCTTAGCTAGCCTTTCTACGTATCTCCAAATGGGTATTACCGTCTCAAGTCTATTTGCTGCATATACTGCCATTCGTTGCTCTATGTCTAGACCCTCGTCGGACTCTCTAAGAAGGTGCGTCAAAAATCGCCCCCATGCAGTCTCATATTGAGGGTAATCTATTTTCAGCACATTGTATCCTTGCTCAGCAATCTTTTGCGCAAGGGTATCAGTACAGGACCCCTTCCCCGATCCATCTAGTCCGTCTAGTGCAGCGGTAAACAGATGCCCTTCCCCAGCCAATCTTTTGTATGTCTCTTTGCTCATCGAGACATACTACTGATGGAAAAGTTGATTGACAATATCGTAGATAGATACAAACTAGATCCAATGATGTAGGCATTACTCTGTCACCTATAAGGAAATGGCCATGTCATGTTTTGGATTATCCTACCTAGCTTTTCTTTGCCCGATCTGGAGACCACTGTAGAAATAACATATATAGAGTCTGCTGATAAAGCTGATCGAACTAGTTCAACTTTGGCAGAATACGTTGGGACAATAAAAATGGATCTATTAACAATCGTCATTAGTATAAGTGTAAGAGGATGTAGCCCATGAATGATTTCCCAGAAAAATGGCAATCTCCTTTGAGCTGCAATCCAGAAGGCTTGGTCTTCAGTAAGACAGACTAATATGTCTTTTCTTAATAAGATCGCATATAGATAGTAACTCAATGCTAGTGGACCTTTACTAAACCTTGGGACTAGAAGAGCATCACTTGAGTGTACCCTTTTGGTAAAACTAGCACCATTTGAGGATCGTCTAAATAATGACCCAAGCAGTTCTGCTGCAGTGGGGATGCGTATGAGATTTGGGGTCCAGATAAACCTTTGCCTTTTGTCCGAGTGTAATTCTAGAACGCTATATGACTTCTCTACTTTTGGGTATTCGAGTTCGAGTAAATTTATAGGTCCGATAAAATAGCTGATAAAGTATAAAAGACGGTTCGCGATATTCTTATCCCCTTCAGATACGACCAAAAACATAGCTTGGTGCTTGGATGATAGAAATTAGTCCAAGAAATATATAACCACGCACCCTACCCCAAATTCCCTCAAAAAAAATGATAGATAGCATGAAAGATTGAGGTCCGCTCGATATCTATCAATCGGGTTTCGGGAGAATATGTAAAGCTTGATATGATCTGGCTTACATTCGATCAACTCTCTTACTTGCGAGATAACTTTAGCTGAGTATGCTTTTTGCGCAAGAGCTATGATCAGTACGCTTCGTGTCGTCATGAATACTATCTAGTCCTGGTTACATTAAATTCAACGAGCTGACGTAAGAATGACCTAGTTGACTCACTAAACGGAGATTCATCAACGATAGCAAGAGCTTTTTTTTCTTCATGATGGATCCACGATGCAAGAGACTGGTATATATCATACTTTTCACAAAGCTCATAAAGTCGCTTGAACTCATCTGGGCTTACTTCTTTCTTCCCAAAAAATTGAGTGTGCAGAGTTTGCCTCAGCAGCATCAAGTCTATCGAAGAGTAGCTTCCTGATAATTGTTTTCTTGTTTTCTCGAATGTCAGAACCAATCTCTTTGCCAATATTTTCACTAGACCCAAAAAACCCAGTTCATCGTCTTTTATCTGAAATATGACGCCTATGTGCTCTCCATATTGCTCTAAAAGTGAGATGGTGTCACTATCAGCCTCCGCTAACATAGCACCGATACACAGAGGGAGTGAAAATGTATATCGTCCCGTTTTATACCTATAAATAGTCTCTATAGTCTCATTTGAAGGCTCTTCAGAAGCTACTCCATAGTGAAAGTCAAAGAGTTCGGCCTCTCCCACAAGCCACAGCTCTCTTGTGAGCATCTCATGAATCCGAGTTGCTGTCTTTTCGTCCAACACCTGGTTAATGAGTCGCAAGCCAAGAAAAAACCCCATATCCCCAAGAATAGTCGCTATCATCTGCCCATAAAAAGTGGAATCCGGGATGTTCTCTTTGCTTGCAACAGCTTGATAATGGATATGAACAGTGGGGACGTTTCGGCGGTAGGTATCGTGATCAATCACATCATCGTGAATGAGAAGACTTGTATGAAGGCACTCTATACCCAGACCCGCAGATGTCATTACAGAGCCTGGCTTCCCACTTAGTAGTTCATACATCTCCATCAGCATACATCCGCGCAATAATTTACCCTTTGTGATAAATGTTGACAAGGTCTCAATAACGTCATCCAGGGGTTTATCCCGAAGGGGACGAGCCTCATGGATCTCATCGAAAAAATTCTTAGAACGGGCTAGGATGGCTTCACGGTGTTTCGTCAACAATGTTGGAATAACCATAATAGACTGTATTGTACCACTGATATACAAGCTGTGATACTATAAGGGATCGGATATGGAACTGATCCTCATCATTTTGGCAAACCTCCTTGTAAGTGCGGTCGCACTTATCGGTGTATTTCTTTTGGTTAATGTCCGCTTAAAAAGCGAGACAATCACCACCTACTTTGTCAGCTTTGCAGCAGGCACTATGCTTGCGACAGCATGTCTTACTCTGTTGGAGGAGGCCCTACATGGATCAGTTAATCATACCTTTGCATTATGGTCGTTACTCGGAGGGATGGTAGCTAGTTTTATCCTCGAACGCACCTTACTCTGGTACCACCACCACCATGAGGATACGCATGATATACGTCCTTCGGCATTTCTGATACTTATTGGCGATGTGATACACAACTTTATTGACGGCATTGCCATCTCAGCTGCTTTTATGGCCTCCCCCCTACTTGGGTGGGCAGCTACTGCAAGTATTGCTACCCATGAGCTCCCTCAGGAATTTGCCGATATGAGTGTATTACTACATAGTGGCATGAAGCCACGAAAGGCTTTACTTTGGAATTTCCTCTCGGGCTTGACCGCGATTGTAGGTGGCATAGTTGGCTTCTACTTCCTTGGTGCCTACGATGGTGCGATACCCTATGTACTGGCATTTACGGCTGGACTATTTATCTATATCAGTTGTGCTGATCTTATTCCATCACTGCATGAAAATAGTGGGGGTAAGAGGGGGGCATCGCAGTTGCTACTTTTTCTGTTAGGAGTTACTTTCATGGCTGGGATAGTATCACTCTCTCCACATGGTCATGAGGACAATGAGCCTCACAATGTTCAGGATCAAAACATACCTTATACTGATTAGTCTTTTTATCCTCCATAATGTATTCGGTACAGCTGTTGTCAGTGCGGTGGGGAGTGATGTCCAATTCGAAGCTGAGATCATTGCAGTGATCAAACAAGAAGAACGTGTTTCTCTTGAAACAAAGCACATGTACCAAGAGTTGGAGTTACTTGGGATTAGTGGAAAGTACAATGGTAAGAAGATTAGAGTTGAGAGCGGTACTTTACCTGTGGCTGGTGTCCCACTCTATCAACGGGGACAAAAGGTAGTGGTAAACGAGAGTATCTACCCTGATGGCACTAAAAATCTCATAATCGTTGACTTTGTGCGCAGAGATGCTCTATACACATTGTTTCTTGCATTTATAATTGTTTCCTTGTTGGTTGCTCGACGTAGAGCAATAGGCTCTCTGTTAGGGCTTGGCATATCGTTTTTTGTTATCTTCTCATTTGTATTACCCCGTATTCTTGCAGGAGATAACCCAGTACTTATCGCTGTTTTAGCTGGGTGCATAGTCGTGCCATTGACGTACTACATATCACATGGATGGAGTAACAAGACCCATATAGCTGTCTTGGGCACATTGATAGCTCTTCTTATCACGGGGTTGATCTCATATTGGGCTATAGAGTCAGCCCAACTTACGGGTTATTCATCAGAGGAGGTTAGTTTTTTGCAAGGAGTGATAAAGAGCCCCGTCAACATGAAGGCACTCATCTTAGCCGGAATCATTATTGGGCTCTTTGGTATCTTGGATGATGTTACAATTTCTCAAGCCTCCATTGTAGAAAAGCTACATGAGGTATCTCCTGGATTATCGCCTCACACGCTATACATAAAGGCCATGGACGTAGGCAAAGATCATATCGCATCCGTGATCAACACTCTTATTCTTGTATACACTGGAGCGGCACTCCCATTTCTACTTCTTTTTGTGAGTAGTTCAACGGGCTTTCATACTGCACTCAATTTTGAGATCATAGCGGAGGAAATAATCAAAATGCTTACTTCTAGCATAGGACTTATACTTGCTGTCCCGATAACTACTTTTCTAGCAGTCCTGCTCAAATCAAGGCTCGTGCAAAGATCAAATAAATCTACTGGCCGTCTTTTCTCCCACTGATGATCATGTGCCATGCAAAGCTTTGGATCAACGGGATCTTCTCTAATAGTTGATCAAGATGGACTAGGACTTTGAAAAAGCTTAGTGGAATAATCCTGTATAGTGGGAGAATGTCAGGTAGAGCAAATGGGAAAGCCGTGATACCAAAGAATCTTGTCTTATCGATGCTAAATCCGTTCTTTTCGAATAGATTTTCGTATTCCTTCTTAAAAAAGGATTTGTGGCTGTCTGAGAAATGGGAAGAAAGTTTGTAAAAAATAAGCCGAACGGTATATATGAGTAGATTACTGTGCGGTTCAGAGGCTATGAGGTAGCCTCCAGGCTTAAGTACGCGGTGTGCTTCTTGCATGCCTTTATCTGGATTTGGTAGATGGTGGATGAGGCCCCGTGTGATAATCAAATCAAAGGTATTATCCTCAAAAGGAAGTGCCTCTGCATCTGCTACCATAAGGTCGATGCCAGGGTATTTTTTTCTTCCAGCCTCTATCATGTCGGGGGATAGATCTGTGCCCGTATAGCGCCCTTTTAGATCTTCTGTGATCATTTCATAAAATTCGACAGTCCCGCATCCTAGGTCCAAAACTCTTCCCCACTTCTTTTTTGGAAGTAGAGCTTGATAGGCTTGTATCCAATGTTCATTGAAGAAGATGTAGTAAGGACTTTTTTCTCGAATATTCACATACTTTTTTGAGTGACCTTTGTGGAGTTGTATTTCATCTTGTTTGAGTTTTTCGTCCTTTTGCATAGGAAAGTATAGCAGAGAGGTGAAAAGTATCTCAAAATCAAATCTCAAAACCATATTTGAAGATTAAAATGGGATGACGACTTATTAGATTAAAAGTACAAAAATAGGGATTTTAGAGAAATAAGAATAGGAATTGGTTATCATAGATCTATGCTTAAGCGGTTGCTAGTAAGTTTGATTATTGTTGCAGCTCTCTACACTCGTTTCGTAGGGCTTGATTGGGGTCTTCCCTATCCGATGCATCCGGATGAGAGAAATATGGCTGTCTCGCTGATGAATCTTACATGCCCTACTATTACAGCTTTGCAGGAGTGTCTCCACCCCCATTTCTTCGCGTATGGACAGTTTCCCCTCTATCTAGGTTATGCGATTGTACTTGGATCAAAGTTTATTCGTCTTGACTCTTCACCTATTTCGTTTACTGAAGCAACAATAGCATTACGGACGATTTCTGCTTTGAGTTCGTTATTGTTGCTTTATTCTCTCTATCGATTGACACAAAAGCTATTAAGTAAATCGAGGTTTGCATTTCTTGCTATTCTGACAGTTCTTTCCTTGGCAATATATAGCCCATTTCTCATCCAGTCTGCGCATTTCGGAACAACCGAAACATTTCTTATGCTACTTTACTGTGAGATCGTACGCATCTCAATTGGTCTGAAAAAAAAGGGAAAGCGACTTACCTGGGGATATTGTGGGGCTCTGCTAGGTATTGCCATTGCTACAAAGGTCTCAGCACTTCAGTTTGGTCTAATCCCTTTTGTCGTATGGATTAGACTCTTTGATAGAAAGCACTACATCAGGTGGTTAGGCAATGGGTTGGCATTGCTACTAATGGGCGGGGTAGCTTATGTGGTTTCCTCTCCACATAATGTGATCTCGTATAAAGAATTCTTTGGAAGCATTTACTATGAACTTGCAGTAGGGCGAGGACTGTATAAAGCTTTTTACACACGAACATTTGACGACACTGTGCCTATGATTTTTCAACTTCACTCAGTACTCCCCTACGCACTAGGATTTGGATCTGCTCTCTTGGGGACAGTGTCAATGATAGTCCTTACATGGCGAAATGCGAAGCTAAATCTACTGCGAGTAGCTTTGATGTTACCCCTATTGTCATCTGTATTTTTGTATGCCAAGTGGACTCGGTTTAGCATCCTGTCCCTACCATTGATCTATGTGTTCATTGCACTGATGGTTGAGAGCTATTACTCTTCTGTGTGTAAGCGACGAAGTTATGCTTTCCTTGTCCCCTTTGTACTAACAGGCTTCTACGCAATGATCTCAGGGATAGCTTATCTGTCAATTTATAGAAACTCAGATACTCGAGTTAGAGCAAGTGAATGGATATATCAACATGTCTTGCCACATTCTGTCATCCTATCTGAAACTGCCAATGTTGTAGATGTCCCACTTACTCTTGACCAAGGACACCATCTAGGCAGCTATAAATACATCTCATTTGACTTCTATAACCTCGATACTAAGCTCCAATTACAGCATGACCTACGGACTTACCTAGCCCAGGCTGACTATATTGTTGTCCCATCCCGCAGGTTGTTTGCAAATCACACCTGTATGCGGCCAGCTAATTCCCGCCTAGGATCAATTAGGGGATATCTCAGTGATGTATGTGCCAAGAGAGAAGCTCTCTATCCTCAATTGCATAACTATTATGAAACTCTTTTTACATCCGGTAACTATGAAAAAGTTGCAGAGTTTACGTCCTATCCGCAGATACAGCTATTTGGACACATGGTATTTAGCGTCCCTGATGAGTTCGCTGAGGAGACGTGGTCAGTTTTTGATCATCCTGTGGTGAGGATCTACAAAAGAAAAACTTCAGCTGGATTTCTTTAAAAAAAAGCTACTTTTCCAGTAGTATGTATGAATGGATCACCTAACAAAAATTGTAGCGACAGTTGGTCCTGCAAGTCTTGAGACATCTCTTCTCAATAAACTGATTGATGCTGGAGTAAATGTTTTTTCGTCTCAATTTTAAAACACGGAACTATTGAATGGCATGAACAGGCAATCAAGCTGATCCAATCTGTCTTGCATTCTCGTGAAGAAATAGTAGGCATCCTTCTTGATCTCCAGGGTCCTGAGATCCGATTGAAGCTAAATCAAGACACTTTTGTCTGTTGCATCAGGCG
>LLEV01000023.1 GCA_001567515.1 Microgenomates bacterium OLB22 | reverse complement strand
GATGAACTTAAAGATCAAATCGTAAAAATCAAAAAACCACATTGAGCAATATTCATCGTAGAGTAGTCATCCTTGGACGTTGGTCATGGGTCGCGGTGTAACGTCCTGTATACAAATATACAATATAAGCGGCGGAGCCTATATGCCCGCCCTCTCAGGCTGACATACTTTGAAATTGGGATTTGGATAGTGAGTCTCGTTTAGTCTAGAATTTGGATTTAAAAAATTTGGAGATATATCTTGATCTTTGAGCTTTGATTTAAATCTGCTACTATCTATATATGTACGTAAGATCTAGGGGCGGACCTGTCCTGAGCAAAGCCGAAGGATTTACTCTTATTGAGCTCCTTGTTGTCATCGCTATCATAGGGGCACTTTCTGCTCTGATACTGCCTAACTTTATGGCAGTACGAGAAAATGCGAGAGATACCCAGCGCAAGGCAGACCTTCGGACTATCCAGTCAGGACTTGAGCTCTACAAACAAAACCAAGAGCCAGCTAGTTATCCAACAGGTATTCCGGCTCCGGACCTATGCTGGTCTTCAACAGGTTCTGGAGTTGCATGCCAGGATAGCGTGGTCTACATTAAAAATGTCCCTCATGACCCCAATCGCAAAGATGGATCAGGTGATCCCGAGGGATACTTTTTTGAAATCGGCTCAAACGATATTACATATACTCTCTGCGCATGCCTAGAAAATGCTGCTGATCCTAAAGGGGTGGCTGGAAATTGTAGTGATACTTCATATGAGTGTACTAGTGGGTATAAATATGTTGTTACTGAGCCATAAAAGTAGTACTATCACATCATGTCTGAAATAATAAACTTGTGCTCCACCTTATTTACCAAGCGTCAAGTAGCTTGCTCAAGGCAGTCAATCAGCCGAGGGACAAAAAATGGCTTCACACTCATAGAAATATTAGTCGTTGTCGGTATCATCTCTATACTGATCGGTCTTGGTGCCGTCTCATATGGGACAGCGCAAAAAAAAAGCTCGTGACGCAAAGCGTAAGGCAGATCTGCAAGCCATACAAAACTCTCTTGAACAATATTACTCGATCTGTGGTTTTGTTTACCCGATAGATACCACTGGTGGTGTTCCTAAAGATATGGCTACGAGTGTCTCCTGTGCAGATCCGGCCCAAGATATTATGACTCAGGTACCTATGGATCCGTTAGGTGATGCGTACCAGATCATAGCAGCTGACGCCAATGGCACCTCATATCAGATATGTCCTCCTGTGGTACGGACAGAGGCGAGCGTAAGCTATCGTCTGGAGACAGAAGACTGTACAACAGTGAACAATACATGTTGTGTCCAAAATAGCCAATGAGTGCAGTACTAGCTGATGCATCAATGCATGATTCATATCTACTGCAAATTCCTTTTTTTTTCAGGTAGCATGAAGTATGAGATCTTCTATGCCACATAAAGGATTCACCCTTATCGAGATTTTGGTCACCACTACCATCATTTCGCTTCTGGCAGTGGGAGCATTTGTATCCTATCAAGGACTCGGAGCTTCGTCACGCAATAGCAAGCGCAAAGCAGACTTAGAGCAGATCCGAAGTGCAATTGAATTTTTTCGTAACAATAATGCATATGGTAGCTACCCCGATAGTGGTGATCTTAGTGTCTCATGCTCGTCTACAGGAGGTATTACAGATGGCACCAATACGTATCTCACCAAGATACCTCGCGATCCTTCTTGCTCGACCTATACCTACTATTATGCCCCTGCTGATGCCTCAGGAGGGGGCTGTGATAGCTCTAGTAATGCAGATCCCTGTGTGAGTTACACTGTCGGAGCCTTTTTGGAGAAAACAACTGATGCAGCATGTACCACAGGCTCAGCTTGTGGTACTGTTGACTGTACTTATTGCGCGGGTCCTGCTGGACAGTTGTGAGAAAAGGATGGTCTTGATCGTGAATATTATAGTATTCACCTCTCAGTTAACATAACCCAATGATAATCGGAAATCATGCAAGCAAAAAAAACCAAATCATACTCTAGATCAGCTTTTACCCTTATTGAGCTGCTAGTCGCTACTTTTATCATAGGTATTAGTGGCTTTTTCGGTGTGGCATCGTATCAGGCGTTCACTCGAGGAGCTCGACTTGATGCCCAGTCCCAAGCTTTTGTATCAGTGGTCGAACAAGCAAAAGTGCGTGCTCGCAGTAATGACAAAGGAGGATGCTCCACTATGCTTCGTTACTACATCACTATCAATAGCCCGCAGACATACCAATTCAAAGCATTATGTACCGATAGTAGTTCCCGCACTATTACTACTAAGAACATTCCGGATACAGAGTCTATCACGATATCTGACTATACCGTCTCACCACTCCTGTTCAATCGACTACAGATGAGTGTGACAGAGTCCTGTGTAGTTTTTGAAGATAGCCAGACGTCAAATTGTCGAAAGATCTCGATAGACTCTTCTGGCAATACGCAGATAAGTAAAGAGTGCAGTTGTTGAGAGTTAGATTGCCTGCCAGTGGCGAGGTAAAAGAGCAATAGAAGTTTACTACTTCTCCAAAATCCCTAATGGCCCAGAAAAAAATCAGGAATACATACGCGTCTCATCAATCTGCCTTTTCTCTCATCGAGGTTCTCATTTTTACTGCCCTCATCGCTATCGTTCTCATCGGTATGAGTTATGTCACACTGCTCAGTGTCCGAGGGGCGCGATTTAGTGAAGACAAGACGAAGGCATTGCGATATGGTCAGCAGCTACAGGAGTGGCTTCGTGGACAAAAAGAATTACAGTGGAACACCTTTGTAAGTTCTCTGAGTGAGCAGACTTACTGTGTAAACACACTTCCCTCATCTATGTCGGACTTTAGCGCACTAGAAGGCGTATGTGCTACACATGCCTTAGCTAGTAAATACAAACGAGAACTCACCATCGATACTATAGCTGCAGATGGGTCCCAAGTATCATTTACCATTACAGTATTTTGGAATGATGGTGGGTCCGTCCAACGGGCCACCGTAAGTTCTGCCTTTTCAGTACTTGAATGATGAAAACAAATAACAATACCCATGGTTTTTCACTTATTGAGTTGTTGGTTGTCGTGACAGCCATAGGAATCACCCTTCCTGCCCTTTTTGGTATGTTTTTCATCAATCTACAGAGCCAGAAAAAGACACTCATTGTCCAGACGACAAAGCGCGATGGAGATACAGCGCTTTCTCTCATTGAACAGACCATCAGGCAACGAGCGGTGACGGTAGTGTCAGATGATGGTAGTAGTGAGCTATGCGGTATCTCAAACTCTACTGAGGATCTAGGATCTGATGTCACATTTAGGGACAGCGCAGGCGATAGATTTTCTTACTCGCTAGATAGTATAGATATTGATTCGATAAAGATAGCCTCAGATTCATCCACTGGGGTTGATCAGGACTTGACCAGTCCTCTGACTTCCGTGACGAGCCTGAACTTTAGCTGCAGCCGGACTTCTGATTTTAGTAACCCAGTGATCACCATTAGTTTTGACATCAAGCAGTCCGGTACCCCAGCTCGTCAAGAGGAACAAAATGCCTTTACCTACACTACTTCAGTGCAGTTGAGAAACTATCAGGAGCTTTGATCTCTTGAAAATGAGGTGCTTATATGATATACTACAAGTCTTAGCGCACTAAAAAAAGGAGTGAATGCTGAATACTCTGGTCATTGCTATAGCTGCCGTTCTCTACGGCCTAATCATATTGAAGGGTAGGGTCAGCTTTATGGGGACATACATCATCAATCCCCTAATCAAGATCCCTATCGTGATTGTATTTTTGCCAATTTTTGGCTTTGTCATGATCATGATCGGGTATATTCTTGTTGCCCCAATCGGCATGGCCCTGGGGCTAGATCCACTAGTGCTCAAGTTCGGCTTCTGATCCCTAAAGGCACCACTCGCATGGTGCTTTTTTTGCGCTTATCTTGACATCTCCCTCCCTTTTCCCCATACTCAAATCATGGCAGAGAACTTTTTGCGATGTACATCACCGACAAGATGATCTCATTTGCAAAGTGTGTCATCGATAAAAAGGTTATCACTTTGGAGTCAGCTGGTAGTACTCCTGTCCCCCAATCTATCTATACCATGCAAGGTGAAGGGATTCCACCAGAGTTTCTCAAAGTTCTCTCGGGGGTATTGCAGGATGCCAAAGTGAGTCAGAAAAAATGTCCGTATTGTCATACCTGATTCTATCAGCTATTCGCGGATCGCTGACATGCCCACGCTCACTGAAAAAGAGATGATCTCCGCGATCAAGTATCAGGCCGATCAGTTTATCCCAGTGCCTATTGACAAAGTCACTATAAGTCTAGAGATGCTAGAGGAGAATAAAAAAGCAAAGATTACCAAGACCCTAATAGTGGCAGCACCTAATAGCCACATTCATCGCATCACCCAATTGTGTGAGGAACTGGCACTATACCCCTTGAATATGGAAAATGAAGTGAGTGCATACTTTCGCATACTCCGTCATCTAAAGAATACGGGACTATCCCCACAGATCCCATCAGAAGGTCATCTCTTAGTCGCCAATATTGGGAGTGAAGCGACATCTCTTTATGTCTACGATGTAGTTACCATGACACCGGTCATGGTACATACGTTTTCTATCGGTACCAGCCTCTGGGTCAAGGATCTTATGACTAATCTACAACTAGATGAGCAAAAGGCCGCCCAACTGCTGGCAACTTCTGGATTACTGGCCACGGGAGCTGATAAAAAGACAACAGTTATGGGGCCTGTCTTGGCAGAATACCTTGGTGAGATAAAGAGATATTTACTTTCTCTACGTCAGCGGACTGACACTACGATCGCTCCAGCAAAATGTCTTGTGCTTGGGTCAGGTGCTCAGGTGCCTGGGGTGGAACAAGCACTTTCGCAAAGCACCAATCTTCCTGTTGAGATGCTCTCCTATGAGCCATGGCTCACGCAGAATGAGGTATCGCAATACTTTGCAAAAGAGCTCTATGCATTTGTACCATGTGTTGGTGCGTCACTAGTTGAATAACGTATGGGTCGTATAAATTTACTTCAGAGCCAAGATAAGATTACTTCCCGACGCAGGCAAGATACCCAGCTACGACTTGTAGCGGTCGGAGTAGGAGGGTTGGTATTGGTGGTAGGTGCTGTCTTACTGGGACTCACATTCTTTCAACAACAAACATACAATGCCCTCTTGCAAAAGAAAGCTACTCTAATCCGTAGGACTGCAGAAGGTGCAGAAGCTCAGAAAAAAATTGGCTCTTATCGATGCTGCACTCCGATACATCCAAAAGGAACGGCTCGACAGCCCTGATTATCTGGGTCTACTTAGAGACACTACACAGATCATCAACGCCTCGGATAGCTCGTTGCTTTCTATAGATCTAGAGCGCAAAGAGACTGTTGTGGATATAGAGTTTTTAGATCAAAATGAGCTTACTCAGTTTTTTGTCATTTATCGAAGCTAGAGAGATACCAGAAGATAGCGAGCTTCAGCGTATAGAGATAAAGAGTATTGTTGCCCCTGCAGGCAATAAGCCCGTGACATTGCAAGTTCGATTTCCCTATGGCTCCGAAAGAACAACCAAAAAATAGTATAGTTCACGATCTTCAGATCACATCCTCACTTCGTGCTCTTCGGCAGAATGGAATCTATATTCTCTGCTTATCAGTGTTTATCCTTATAGGTATCTTTGGTCTGCCTAGAGCTTGGGGTCGTTATCAAGAAGTCAGAGATAAACTTACCTCTGAGAGGAAGACAGTGCAAGAGCTAGAGTCTGCATTAGCTGTCCAGGCTCAGTATGAAGCATATGATCCTACTCGTTTGCTCAAGGCAGTCGATCGTATGATGCCGCAGAAGGAAGACTATTTTAAACTTATACAAAGCATGCAGCAACTTGCAAAGGCAAATGGGGTCATTCTTGTGACACACACCTCACCCTTCAAATCAAAAACTAAAGACATGACCTCTGTATCAGTGACGATGCGTGGTTCTCGTACAGAGATGGAGCGTGTCCTCGCTAACTTTACCTTTGTCTCTGGTCGATTTATCACCATGGAGTCAGTGACGTATAAACCTCGGGAACGTCTGATGACTTTTGACCTCCAATACCATACTGCCCCACGATTGGGGACGGGCAAGACAATAGGTGCTCCTCCAGTTGATTTGATAAATGAATTACTCAGTTATGAGTCTGCGGGTGGGGACATTGATGTTGAAGTAGACGCTCCAGTTTCCACCTCCTCAGATCCTTTTGCAGGGGAGACGTATGAGGTGCAAGAGGCGAGTGGAACTGCTGAGTAGTAAAGTGAAAAAATGAATCAAAGCTAAGGAAAAGACTTCTTGAGCCCTGAAGTCCTAAATATATTCTTATTCCTTTTCAAGAAGCCTGATGTGGATTCGACGGAGACTATCGGAATGTTCTTTAGTATGCTTGAGTCGAGCGAGACTAGTCATGGCCTTTACTGTCAGCCCATGTGAGCCGACAAGTATCGGATAGACGCTCTGTGGCGCACTTATAGCTATCTCGATAGCATCTTCACGCTCATTTATGACAAATGTAACATCTTCTTGCTTGTCTTTGGGGAGTAATGACGCGATGAAAAAGGAGATAAGCTCTTTCATGCCTTGAGGAGGTGGCGGACTAACGATGCTGTTTTATCAGAAAGTTGAGCCCCTTTTTGGATCCAGGACTTTAGTTTCTCGACATCTACCACAAGTTCATGTGGTTGTGCGATAGGATTGTAAAACCCTATCTTGTCGATGTATTTCCCATCACGTTTACTGCGTTTTTCAGTCGCAACAATACGGAACTTTGGATCATTTCTTTTACCTGTTTTTGTGAGTCGAATTCGTACGGCCATAGTATGTGACATTATATCATAGATTAAGTCGCTGTAAAGCAGCGCGTGCTGCTACTTCCTCTGCTTCTTTTTTAGATTTGCCTGTTCCCGATCCAATAAGCTTACCTTCAGCAAATACCGAGATTGTATAGGTCTTGTCGTGTTGTGGGCCTTCTTCGGTCTCGATACGATACTCAGGTAGCTGTTTGCGCAATCCCTGGTAGTATTCCTGGAGGATGTTTTTGGATGGCATGTACAGTTTTTCAGAGACAATCCCATCAAGCTTATTCCTAAAAAGGAACCTCTCCACAAACGAAGCTGCAACTTCATAGCCCTTATCAAGATAAATCACGGCAAGAAGTGCTTCAAAACAGTCTGCTAGAAGTGACTTTTGAGTGCGACCTCCATTGTCTTCTTCACCTTTTGACAAAAAAAGGAGCTCCCCAAGGCCAAGTTGTGCAGCTGCATCTGCCAGACTCTCAGTCCGTACTATAGCTGCCTTGATATCAGTGTATTCACCTTCATTGTGAAGTGGATAATGTGTGTAGAGGTAATGAGAGGTAATAAGGGAGAGCACGCTATCGCCCAAAAATTCAAGCTTTTCATTTGATTGGATGTCTCCGCCTTGATATTCGTTTAAGTAAGATTTGTGGTGGAAAGCAGTCTTGAGCAGTATAGGGTCACTAATAGTGATCTCCATCGTATCCAGCAGAGGCTGTGGGGTCCAAGTCATGGGCGATTATATCAGACTGATTGCTCTAACTGTGATAATGTCTCACCTGCAAATGTGGTATTGTCGTCTGTCACAGCATCTGGCACGGCAGATGTCTGCTCTTCTGCTTTGTCTTTCTTCTCTGGGGCCCCTTCTTTCGATTCCTTTTTCTTTATGTGCTCTTCTTTTGCCTTTTCCTCCTCCTCTGCTGTAGGCTGTGGGCAATATTTTGTGTATACCTGTCCCAGCACTGCATTGATAAACCCAGGGGACTTATCTCCTCCCATCTCTTTAGCCAGATCTACTGCTTCATTGATTGTTACCTTGGGCGGGATATCTTTCTCAAAGAGGAGATCATAAACCCCTAGTCGCAAGATGGAGAGATCAGTTTTTGCGATCTTTTCAGTCGAATGCTTTGCAGCAAATTCATTGATCTTCTCATCTATCTCAGTCTGTTTTGATAGTATGCTTTGGGTTTTTTCTGAATAAGGTTCAAGGGGAATGGGGGCAAATATTGCGGAGTATAGTTGCTGTACGGTCTCAATTCTCTTAAGGTGACGCGAGTCCATATAAAACAGTATACTTACTGTTTTCCACAAAATCCACAAAGTCTGTGGGAGAGTCTGAGTTCACCACAGCTTTTACAGGTGACACCCTCTGGGAGAGTCTTTTGCTTTGTACTGCGACGAGTATTTTTTCGTGAAACCGAGTGTTTCCTCTTTGGGAGAGCCATAATCAGTAGTATACAGCCTCAGTATGCGGATTTCAAGAAGTGAAGGTTGAATTAGTCAGAGTTAGTTGAATTGGTTAAATTAGTAGAAAAAAAGCGAGAAAAAATGCATTAAAGCAAGTAAAGAATGACGATTGTTGAATTTTTGTCTTTTGACTTTTTACTATTAACTTTGGACTCACATTTTAGTCTCTACTAATCTGCCTATCCTTCATCTGACTTATAAAGCTTGAGAGTTCTGGTGTGATCAAACCGTCTTTTATTACTTGCTCAACAGCTTTGCGTGTCCCCTCAACCAGTTCCGTATTGGCAAAACTTGCTATTTTTAGGTCCGAGATTCCATGCTGCTTTATCCCGTAGATATCCCCTGCCCCTCGATACTTGAGGTCGAGTTCGGCTACTACAAATCCGGAGGTCGTCTTGGCAAACTCATCAAGACGTGTATTCTTATTTTCCGAGTTTGTGCAGAGATAACAGTATGACTCAGTCCCTCCCCCGCCCCCACTCTTCCGCGAAGTTGATGTAGTTGAGCAAGCCCAAATCGCTCAGCCGTCTCAATCACGATGATTTGAGCCCTGGGGATATCAACACCTACCTCTATGATAGGTGTTGTGACTAATATGTCATACTTCCCTTCTCTAAACTCATCCATAACTTGTTGTTTTTCTTTGGCAAGCATTTTACCGTGCAGTAGTTTTAGTCGTAGTTTCGGATAGAGCGACTTGAGACGTTCAAACTCTACCTGTGCTGCCTTTACATTTTTTAGTGTCTCTACCTCAGATTCGTCAATAAAAGGACAGACAACAAACATTTGAGCATTGTTTTTCACCAAGTAGGTGTTGATCCATTCGTGCATCCGTGTCTGCTTCGTTTTTGGCACGACAAAGGTCTGTTGGGGCTTACGACCTACAGGTAGTTCGTCGATTATGGAGATATCTAGCTCCCCATATCGGACTAAATACACAGTGCGGGGAATGGGGGTAGCTGTCATGGTGAGTAGATGTGTATTCATCCCCTTTTCTTTGAGTGTAGCGCGTTGTTTTACCCCAAATTTATGCTGTTCATCGATTATTACTAATCCGACGTCATCATACTGTCGGTTCTTCGTAAAAAGGGCATGAGTACCTATGATTATATCGGCTTGCTCTGACACGTTTTTGAGTTTGGTGCTGCCGGTAATGAGAGCTATTATGGGCCTTTTTTTCTTGGGCAGTTGCTCAAAGACTTTCAGAAATGTTGTGTGATGTTGGTGTGCCAAAAGTTCTGTTGGTGCAAGTAACAGCGTTCGCAAGCCATTTTTATGGACAAGAAATGCTCCCAGTGCTGCTATCACTGTCTTACCCGATCCGACATCCCCCTGAAGCAGTCTGTTCATGGGCTTTCTCTTACCTAGGTCAGCAGTCAATTCTGTGTACACTCTCACTTGTGCTGATGTAAGGCTAAACGGAAGGGACTGTACAAACGCCTCAGCGTCCTTGATATAGCTTTTTGTATCGAGCACTCTTGCTACATGCTCTTTGTTCCACTCTTGCTTCGTCACCTGTGATGAAAGCTGCATCATGAAAAGCTCGTCAAATGCCAGCCTTTTCCTAGCGGACTCGATTTCATCATCTGTCCGGGGACTATGTAGCTGTCCAACCGCTTGCGATAAGGTGAGTAAACAGTGTGATGTTCTAATAGCGTGCGGTAATGGGTCGGCAACCTCATGTACTATAGAACGTACCATAGCGATCTTTTCTCGTATTGTACGACTAGATATCCCATGTGTCTCAGGATATACCGGGATCTTTCCACTTGTATGTATTGGTGTAGCAAGATTTATTTCAAACTCATCTACTTGTACAGACCATGTCCCTCTATTTTGGGATATTGGCCCAGCTATGTTTATTTGTTGCCCCTTCCGTATAGCTGTTAGTATATAGGGTTGATTGAACCATACAGCTTCGATCACCTTTTGGCCATCCGTTATCATCGCTTTTTGGATAGTGATGTGTGTGCGAGTCCGTATCTGTGTAATCGTATGTACTGTCCCTGTGATAGTGGCTGTAAATGGTTCTGCAGGGACTATTTTAGCAGCGTGGACAGGAATTTCGGAAGGCGTGAGCCTTGTTTCATATGATTTGTATCGATTTGGAACATGCAGCAGGAGGTCATAAATAGTATGTATCCCTAGCCTTTTTGAAAGCAGAAAAAGTACGGGATGCAGTATGAGGGAGAGTATCAATGGGA
Source organism: Microgenomates bacterium OLB22 (assembly GCA_001567515.1). Classification (GTDB taxonomy): domain Bacteria; phylum Patescibacteriota; class Microgenomatia; order UBA1406; family HO2-37-13b; genus OLB22. Next base: position 3,491 of record LLEV01000023.1, on the reverse strand, counting down.
TCAGTGAGGTTCATGCAGCGATTATACGAACAATAGAAACAAGATACAAAAGACAAAAGCCAACAATTTCTGAATCCTAATTCCTAATTTCCCAGCTTATGAATTAAGAAAATGTAGCCATTCTCATCCGGCTCTGGGGGTGAATCTCATTAAAGAGTTTTCATAGCTAGATCGTTTACTTTGTTCAGTGATTTTTACTAATTCAGCCAATTTAACTAACTTACTAACTCGGACTGATTCAACCAACTATCACATGAACATATAGGGCAGGAATGAGGTGAGTAGAAGAAAAAGAATTGTGCAAATTAAGATCGCCTTGAGTACTTTTTCTCTATTCATGGACAGCTATATACTTTTATGGTTACATGATATCATGTGAATACGATGTTACTCAATAGTAAAAGACGTACATTTCGTTTTACACCAGAGTTGACAAAAAAGCTCCTTATCTGGGCCACGGTGGGAGCAGTTGTCTCCTTTCTTCTTGTCTTTGTTGTAGTCGCGTTTATGGCGCGAGATCTGCCTGAGCCTGGGAAGATAACGCGCAACGACGGCTACTCCACTGTATTCTATGATCGGGATGGTAAGGTCCTTTTTGAGATGTACAAAGATCAAAATCGTATTCCAGTCTCCATTTCCCAGGTCCCCAAGACGCTGCAGCAAGCTACTATCGCCATAGAGGATAAGGATTTTTACAGTCACAAGGGTTTTTCATTGTTTGGTATAGCCCGTGCTCTTTTTAGTACTGCACTCAAGGGTAGACTTGAAGGTGGATCAACGCTTACGCAGCAGTTGGTAAAGCAAGTATTATTGACAAGTGAAAGATCACTTCCGCGCAAGATCAAGGAGTTTGTACTAGCTATCGAGATAGAAAGACGTTTCAGCAAAGATCAGATTCTTGAGCTGTATCTTAACGAAGCCCCTTATGGTGGGAGCTTCTGGGGCGTCCAGTCAGCTGCTCGGGGTTATTTTGACAAAGATGTGAGCCAGCTTACTCTTCTTGAGTCAGCTATTCTTGCCGGTCTGCCTCAGAGTCCTACTCGCTATTCGCCATACATAGGGCAAAAAGATGCATATAAAGGAAGGACTCAAAATGTACTGAGACGTCTTAGGGAAGAAAAATACATCACAAGAGATCAAGAAAAGAAAGCTCTAGAGGAGCTCAAGAAATTTACCTTTAGTTCACAGAAACTATCTATTACAGCCCCTCATTTTGTCTTTTATGTTCGTGATAAGCTGATCGAAAAATACGGGGATTCTATTGTAAACAAGGGACTAAAGATAAAGACAACCCTTTCGTCTGATCTACAGAAGGCCACTGAGAAAGTCGTACATGATGAGGTGGAGAAGATCAAGCCCTTTAAGGCAACAAATGGAGCTGCTGTAGTGATGGATAGCAAGAAAAGCCAGATTTTGGCATTGGTAGGTTCGTATGACTATAATGACCCCAATTATGGACGTTTTAATGTCGCCACAGATGGTCTCCGTCAGCCTGGCTCCGCCCTCAAGCCAATCACTTATGCAGTTGCCCTGCAAAATGGCTACACAGCTTCGTCTGTGGTCATGGATGTGCAGACAGAGTTTCCTGATCAAGGAGACAAAACCTACAAGCCTGTTAACTATGATGGTAAATATCGTGGCCCTGTCCAACTGCGATTTGCCTTGGGTAACTCACTAAACATACCAGCTGTCAAGATGCTGGCTATGGTGGGGATAAGGCCTTTTTTACGGCAGGCCTCTGAAATGGGTCTAACCACATTGGCACCTACTGAGGAAAACATGAGACGATTTGGCCTCTCGATAACCCTAGGCGGTGGTGAGGTGAGACTGATAGACCTTGTTTCTGCATACTCAGTTTTTGCACGAGGAGGAACTGCTATAGAGCCAGTATCTATTCTAGAGGTCAAAGATAAGGACGGCAGGAAAATATTCGAGGCAGAAGAAGAAAAACCTCATCAAGTGTTAGACAAAGGGGTTGCATTCATTATTTCCCATATCCTGACAGACAATGTCGCTCGTAGTGACGCATTTGGAGCTGGGTCAGCGCTAAACATTCGAGGGAAGACGGTTGCCGCCAAGACTGGTACTACCAACAATAAAAGGGATAACTGGGCATTTGGATTTACCAAGGAGGTGACTGTGGGGACATGGGTTGGCAATAATGATAATACTCCTATGAATGATAAGATCGCTTCTGGTTTAACTGGTGCCTCAACAACCTGGAATGCTATCATGAGAGAGGCATTAAAAACGTACAAGGACGGTATTATAGAAAAGCCAGACAATGTGGACGCACTCCAGATAGACGCATTTCTCGGTGGACTGCCCAAGGATGGATATCCAATACGATCCGAATACTTCCTCAAGGGTACTGCTCCAACAGATACATCACCCTTTTACAAAAAGATCAAGCTTTCCAAGCAAACTGGAAAGTTGGCAAATGATCTGGAAGTACAGAAAGGTGAATATGATGAGAAAGATTACATCGTCATCACCGAGCGTGACCCGGTCTCTAAGGATGGGCAAAATAGATGGCAACAAGCCATTGATGCATGGGTTGCGTCGCAGACAGATGAGAAATTTAAAGCCCCTAGTGAGAGATCTGAATTTAACTCCGATGAAGTGATCGTTCGTCTAAACTCACCATCAGATGGCTCTACCGTTACCTCTTCGACGGTAGATCTTAAAGGTGAGGTCATTACCGTCGAAGAGCTTGATACCATTGAGCTCTTCATAAATGGAAGTAGTGTCAAGACTATTTCAGGTAACAACAAAACTATAAGTGAACAGCTACAGCTTTCTGACGGTCAGGTGTATCAGATAGCTGTAAAGGCGAAAAATAAAAAAGGAAAGGCTGGTGAGTCTAGCATCAAGATTGGTGTAAATGTGCCAGCTAATCAGTAATCGTAACCTCATAAACTTCATTGGTCATAGCAATGTTCACCGAATACTCAATGTACAATTAATCATTGCGAATTGATACTTACACTTCTTTTATTCTCTAGCTCAAACACGTGTGCTATAATCCCCGCATAGCTCGTTTACACAAAAGAGGTATGAGATGTCCCACACAAGTAACACAGAGCTTCATAGTGACCAAGCTAACGATAAGGAATGGGAGAGTAGACGCTTAAAGGTCGGATTTCGGGTATGGGGGGTAATGATGTCCGCAGTAATTTTATGGACGGTATTTCAAGCAGTACCTGATCAGTGGTTTTGGGGATATGCACGGAGCATAGAGTTTATCATTATGCTAGTAAGTGAGATCATAGTACTTGCTGGGTGTTGGATCATGCGTGATGTTATCCTAGGTATCAAGATAAAACACCGTTAATACGGAGACATAGGTTGCTGTCAAATGGGTATTCAGGCTCTAGTATCGTGGTCTATAGCTGAAGAAGCAAAAGATATGAGTAGGGTTTTTGAGAAAGTTGATAGATTCTGGCCAACTGTACGTTACGAGCCTGTTTATTATAGCTTTCTAGTTTGAT
>LLEV01000022.1 GCA_001567515.1 Microgenomates bacterium OLB22 | reverse complement strand
AATCTTAAGTCCCCCTTCGTCTTAAATGGAACTTTACGGTTGGGGATTGCTTTGAAATTTTCAAAGCAAAAAAGAGAAGTGATTTCGCACTTCTCAAAAAAGTTGATTAATCATCATGTTTATGCAGGAGCCTTGACGGTAGCGCAATTACCGACATAGTCAACGCCCACGCAACAGTCTGAATGAATCCCAAGCCCATGAGTAGACATCCCATGATATAAACATAAGGTAGTCCCGCCCAAAATTGTCTGGATACAGCTCCGAGACTATCTTGTTTGCTCGGCAGACCAAAGATCAGCGCAACACATATGATACGGTAAAACACGCCTACACCAAGCCACCCAAGCAAGCTGAATGCTCCCAGCATCAGTCCAAATTGAATGGGAAATGCTAGGAGATAGGTAGTGACAACTATACCAACTGAACGCTCCTTTTCATCTTGCTCAAGTGATCCACGATCATACAAGAGAAGATCAAAAACCAGCCCCATGATTGATGCAATGAATACCGTCGCTAAGACGTAGTCCCAAAATGTCCATCCGGGTAGCTTAAATACTGGTTCAGTTGAAAACCACGTAAGCATATCGCTCAGTGGCTTGGTCATAAGACGATAACTGATCCATGCACAAAGTGCACCATAAAGGATATGCAGACCGTCAATGATAGTGACCTTGTGTACCTTGTGTGAGCTTAGTATGATCGCATTCCCCGCAAAATGTGCCAGGACCGACCCAAACAAACCAAACTTTAGATAGATATATGACAAAAAGATGCCACCAACAAATTGCGGTAAGACGAAGAGAATCTTCTTATCCCTATTCTCCTTAAAATTATTTAGGTGAATCCCTGCCCAGATTGTGTTACCAATGAGCAGTAGGGCATAAAATGCTGTCTGTCCTGAAAGTGCAGGGATCTTAGGAAGAAGGCCCAAAAAAGAGATACCGAGCAAATAGCTCCTCCAAAACTACTAGTATGAAGAAGTTGATGAGGTGGAACCCGGGGACTAGTTCATCAAGAAGTTCATTTAGTTTATGCCCACCAGGCTTGCCATACAGAGCATAGGGTATGGTGATAGCTACAATTGAGGCTCCAATACCCAAAACCACCACGGGCAAAACAATTGACATCATAGCCCTGAGTGAGGAAAAGCCGGTAGGAATAGAGAATGCATGCCCTGTCAAAAATAGCCGCAGCTCTGCCAACACTATACCTAGTGTATCCATGCGGAAAACAAGGTAACAAAGCAATAAAAATGTCCCGATCAGGGATATTGAACCAAGCCTATTTCTTTCCCTAGACATTACTGCCCCCTTTAGCATGTGAAAGTACTGAGCGTATTATACTACAGGACGTATTTATGTGCAAAAAAAAACCCTCACCTGTATGGTAAGGGGATATCCGTGATTGCTGTTACTTTAAAGTTTAATGAGCAATGGGCTTGAGGTTTATTGCCTCACCTGTCCTTTTGTTGAACAGATCTATGGTACTTGTACCAAGGTTCCTGATGTGGCCCGTTGTCAAGTCTACATACGACCCATCAGTGAAGAATACAAATCCATCACGGATGTGCAATACAGTGAGATCTGTTGTGATCTCCCAGTCTTCGTGTCCAGGGACAACAATAAGCCGTGGCTTATTCGTCACGAGCAATTTATTGGCTCTGCGTATCTTTACAACGGTAAAGACACCAACTGTCAGTAATGCTACTGAGATAAAGAGAATGATAAGCAGTCCAGGATTCCCAGTAAACATGGCAACCTCCAGTATTCAAAAAGGGTGAGCGCAGTATATCACATCACACCTTACAAATCCACATAGGAATACCAGAAACGAATTCTAATGCGAAGCCACGTTTGACGCGGTGAGCTCGAAGGGACTTGAACCCCCGACCTTTCGAATGTGAATCGAACGCTCTAGCCAGCTGAGCTACGAGCTCAAAAATAGTTGATAATATCGTATGTCTCAATGATCACTCTTCACTAGTCATTGAATATTCAATGTTACTTGCCAAATGATCATTAGATTCATCTATTACTTCTTATATCTTGGAAATTGTTCCTTGTATCTGATACTATCTCCCTAATTATAGCTTTTGAATTGAATTTTTTCACCTGGCGGGCTACAATGGATACGTGACTGGAATACTACGCAAACTCATCAGCTATGTCATGGATGTACTCGAAACATTTACATTCATTGGTTCGATCTTCATCGTCGTATACCTCTTCATCATGCAACCGCATCAGGTCAGCGGACGATCTATGGACAATACCTTTCATGATAAGCAACTCATCTTGACCAGCAAGATCACTTATCGTTTTCGAGAGCCTGAGCGTGGTGATGTGGTCGTATTTAACTCTCCGACCAATCCAGACATCGATTACATCAAGCGTGTTATAGGCCTACCTGGTGATAAAGTCCGTATTAACAACGGTGAGGTCTTTGTTAATGGTATCCAACTCCAAGAAAGTTACATTAATCCTGAATCAAAAACATATGGGGGTACTTTCCTGCGAGAAGGGACCGAGGTAGAAGTGCCACCACAGTTTCTCTTTGTCATGGGTGACAATCGCGCACACTCATCTGATTCAAGAGAATTTGCCTTTATACCGTATCGAGATGTGGACGGGGAAGTGTTTTTTAGATACTTTCCTTTAGATAAAATCGGTAGTATCACCAATCCGTATCGGTGAGGCTGTCAAGTGAAGGACGAAGCAAGTGACCTACCGTCTTGAAAAAATGAGTGGTCCTCTGGGTATCTCCTCTTAGCTCCACGATTAGCTTCCCTTTTATTCGAGTTTGGATGAGAGTAATGGATGCTTCAGCATCAATAGCATGAAAAAACTCTTCGAGAGCTTTTTTTACTTTCTCATCGGTCCTATCTGGATAGCTGCCCACACTATGCTTTCGTTGCCTTATAAGATTATCTACATCGACTGAGCTGACATTGTTGGTCAATATCTCTTCATAGAGTGAAATCATGCTGTCATGATCACCCAACCTGCCTATAACAAAAAGATGAGAAAGAGTAATAACACCAGAGTAATAGCCATCGATTACGAGCTCAGGAAGTCGAAGTAGTCTAAGCAGACTAGAGACATACGGGCGGGAGACTCGAAGGAGATCGGCGATCTTAGCCTTGGGGACGTTGTACTTGAGGACTGCCTCCTGGATGAGTCGTGCTTTTTCGATGGGATCGACTTCACCAGTAATCTTCTTGAGTAGAACCTCTTGATCAGACATAGGATATTGTACACCAAGTATTTGGGAGAGAACTTTGTACTAGCTCAACACAGAATCCGATACTTAGATGGCAGAAGCTAGCATAATAAGCTAAAAACTCAAAATGTAAATCTCAAAACCTCATTAAGAGCTTAAATCTATAGTACAAATATCACTTTGCAAAAGCAGTTTTAAAGCTTTGAGTTGTGGTTTTGATCTTTAAGCTTAAGAAGGAGGGTTTAATAGAGTAAGCACAACTCAGGAGCTAGGTAAGTATAGACACTTAATGCGATACTATTTCAACCAATTTCTTTCCTCTGCGTTGTTTGAAGTTCACGATGCCGTCTGTGACTGCATAAAGAGTATAGTCATGGCCCATACGAACACCTTGTCCAGCTGCGACACTCATACCACGCTGACGTATAAGGATATTGCCATTCTTTGCGGGAGATCCACCATAGATCTTTACCCCAAGTCGTTTGGCGATAGAGTCACGATTTCCTTTGGTTGCTTTAACATTTTTTGTATGTGCCATGTCGTAGTATCAGAAAATTATAGAGAGGTAATCTGCAGCTTTGTAAGCAAGGCTCGAAAACCTTTAACTTTTTCTATTTCGTGTCTTGGCCTTGTAGCGTGCAATACGCACCTTCTCACCTTTATCCTGCATGAGGATAGTACCTTTTGCAACACTTTTTAGTACTGGGGTGCCAAGGGTAACTTCCTCCTTTTCGGTATCACCAACAGCGAGCATCTCTAGCTCAACAGCTGTGTCTACATCACCTCGAAGATAATCGACGACGATGCTATCACCCTCTTTGACTACATATTGTTTACCTCCGGTACGGATTACTGCGAATTTCATAAGACCTCATTATACTACAAAGTATTACAGGCCGCAATACACTTTGCTATCAGCGAATTGACTTGCCATATTGATAGACTATTCCTACCATCATCATAGTAGCTATCAGTGATGATCCTCCATACGTGATAAAGGGCAGTGGGATACCAGTTACGGGCAAAATACCGGTATTCATCCCCACATTGATAAACATACCGAGGAATAGCACAAGCGCGGCACCAGCACAATATAAAAAATGCCTCCATATCGCTACGTGAGCGATAGGCTATAGACAAGACAGTAATGATCAGGCTGAGAAGAAGAGTAATCACTACTACCCCTCCCAGGAATCCGAATTGCTCGACAAGTGAGGCAAATGCAAAGTCTGTGTAATATTCTGGCAAAAATCGAAATCGTGATTGAGTCCCAAGACCAAGTCCCTTACCAAGAAACCCCCCCGACCCAATCGCAATTATGGCTTGCTGGACGTTGTAAGTGATCCCTTGGGGATCATATGTAGGGTCAAGAAATCCCAAAATACGGTTGCGCTGATAGTCATGCAGGAATGCCCAAATTAGTGGAGATGAGAGTACCAGGAAAGCGATACATCCTACAAAGAAACGTACACTTGTCCCCGCCAAGAAAAGCATACTGCCAATCATGATAAGATAATTAAGAGAAGTACCGAGATCTGGTTGACGGAGGACTAGAAAAAATGGAATACCACCGAGCAAAAATCACGCTGACTATGGTGAAGATGTCTACTTTTTTTTTCGTGATGCCATAAAGTGTGCCAAGTACATAAGCACAAACGGTTTCGCGTATTCTGATAATTGAAAACTAAATCCGAGAATATCAAACCATCTTCGAGCTCCTCGAACAGCAGGGGCAAATAATAGAGTCACGAGTAATGCCACTATACTGAGTACATACAGAATCATCATATTCGTACGCCAGACTGCTATTGGGATACGAGAAAATATGATAAAGACAATAACTGCAAGTGACCAGCTGATTAGATGATTTTGTAACAGCTCTGGCTTGATTCCAAAAATATTGAATGTGGAGAATAAAAAAAGCCCAAGAAAACAGATGATAAATGGCAGACTATCCCGTGACATATAGAGAACACTATACCAGAATGTGTGAGGAGAATTAGGAGACCTGTTCTACGTTAAAAATACCCTCAGTAAGGCTCAAGGCCCCGACTTTCTTTGCTATATCATCATGAAAACCCTCTGGAATATGTTCAACTGTCACTGATACCTTGTCTGTCAATGCCAACCCCATTTTTTGCGCTGATCTTGTATCTTTCTAATGACTTCTCGAGCTTCACCCTCTGCCTGTAGCCTTGGAGTAATCGCTGTATCTATGTAGACTACAAATCCATCAATATCATGCATGACAACTCCCGATGATTTCTTAAAATCTTCTGATGTCGCGGTATCTACGATGTTTAGCTCAGCCTTTAGGATAGCTATCAAGTCGATATCATCCAGTTGTTGTTTTGGCGTCTGAAATGCGAAAGCTGCAAGAGGTTGGCGTAATTTTATTCCTTTTTCAGTTCTGAGAGATAGACCTACTCAGCTAGCTTTCGGACCATGATCATCTGTTCGAGCAAATGAGAATCGACCATGTCAGCATCATATTCTGGCCAATCGGTCAAATGAACCGACTCCTCATCAGTGAGATTCTTAAATAGTTCCTCCGCTACAAAAGGTGCTATTGGAGCAAGCAATTTGGATAGTGTGAGCAGGACTGTATACATAGTCTGCAGACAGGCAATCTTATCAGTGGAGTCACCATCTAGCCTATCGCGGCTACGTCGTATGTACCAGGTAGAAAAGTCCTGGATAAAGGAAGTGATCTTGGCTATTGGGGCAACAGTGTCGTATCCATCCAGCCCCTCTGTAACTTCTTGAATTAACCTATTAAGAAGAGCCAATATCCACTTATCCAAAACATTTATTGTATCTAGATTGAGACTCATGACTTTTGACTTCTCACTCTCAACAACATTCATCACAAAGTACTTGTAGCAATTCCACAATGTAAGTAGGACAGACCGGACTTGCCCTCGGTAGGCATCTTCGGAAATAAGGATATCTTCGCCACGCATAACGGGACTACCCATGAGATAGAGCCGAAGTGCATCACCACCATGTTTTTGGAGCATCTCTTTTGGATCCGGATAATTTTTGAAGTTCTTACTCATCTTTCTACCATCATTACCCAATATGACTCCCTCAACTACCACGTTCTTAAAGGCCGGACTATCATAAAGTGCCGTCCCTATCACATGAAGTACATAAAACCATGCTCGGATCTGCCCCGTGTACTCGGCAACAAAATCTGGAGGAAAAAAATCAGGCATTTCCTGTCCGAAGAAGCGTTGAGCGTTGGCCTCCTTGCTCACTACCGGGGATCTAGAACTTGCACTCATAGAGTCTGAATCAAGTTCAATATGACGGGCAATTTCAAATGGATAGTGCCTTTCAGCAAATGAAGCTGATCCAGCTTCTATCCAACTATCAAGGACCTCGGGGGTACGATGTGCTTTCTTTCCACATTTATCACAAGGGACTACTACTTCATCAATCTCAGGTTTGTGGAGACTCTTTACAGTCTGTCCACTGGCCTCTTCGAGTTCTTTGATCGACCCGGGGACAAAACGCTCCCCACACTCGCACTCCCATACAGGGACCGGACTACCCCAATATCTATTTCGTGAGATATTCCAGTCTGGAGCACTCTCCATACTCTTTTGAAAGCGTCCCTTTTTGAAGTGAGCGGGATACCAGCAAACTGACTCGTTATTTTTATACAGTCGAGGTTTTAGTGACTGTATATCGACATACCATGCATCTTGAGGGGAATAATACAACTGTGTAGCACAACGCCAGCAGTGAGCCACACTATGGAGATAAGGCTCATCATGCAAGATGAGATTTCTACTTGCAAGATCTTCATTGACTGCCTTGTTTGCTTTCAAAAAATACATCCCACCAAAAAGAGGCACCTCTGGCTTGACCATACCCTCATCATCCAGATGCATCAGGAGTTGAATATCCTCACGTTGCATCACTTCCATGTCCTCTGCCCCATATACGGCCAACGTTACTATTCCGGTACCCTCCTCTGCTGTTACAAATTCGCCACTGACCAGGACGCCAGCTCTTTTACCTTTATCAAGTGAAAAATAAGGATAATGTAGCTCAAACTCCTTACCTAGAAGGTCGGTGCCATGATATTCTTTTACGCTTTCAAGATCTCGGATAGGTAAATGCTCAAGTGTAGCTTTGGCTAAAATGTATGATTCTTTACCAGATCTCACTTTTACATATACCAGGCTGGGATTTATAGCGAGGGCTGTCGTGACGATTTTTGTCCATGGCGTAGTTGACCATGCGAGAAAGTAAGTGTCGGTCTCACCCTTTACCTTATATTTGTAGATAGTGGCGGACTCAGTGATATCTTTGTAATTATCCGCGTCCATGGCCACTTCAAAATTCGAGATTGGTGTGGCACAGTGCGGGCAATAGAGGGACACGCGAAGACCCTTATATATTGAGCCCTTATCATACATCTGTCTAAAAACCCTACATGACGGACTCCATGTAGTCTGTATCCCACGTCTTGTACGCATTTTTGAAATCTACCCATCGGCCGATATGGTCTACATACCATTCCCATTCGGCAGATACATCATTTACATATTTTTGACAGTGTTCTATGAAAGTCTTCAGACCGACAACTTCTTCGATATCTTTCTTCCTCCTGATCTGAAGCTCCCCCTCTACCTTATTTTCTATAGGGAGGCCGTGGCCATCCCAACCCCATACTCGTCGTACACGATAGCCCCTCATAGTTTTCGTACCTGCCGAACAAATCCTTGGGAAGGCTCGATAGGAGTGAGCCATAGTGGGGCATGCCAGTCACAAAAGGAGGGCCATCTAGAAAGGTCCACGGATTAGTTTCAGGGCGAAGTGCTATTGATTTCTCAAAAATCTTATTCTCCTTCCAAAAAGCTAAGATCTTTTCTTCTATCTGAGGAAAACTTGGATTTGGGTCTACAGGCCGGAACATATGAGGTATTATACAAGATCGAGGGATTATATCGCACATTTCGTTCCGCAACCCCGGGGATACCTAGTATGGTATGAAAAAAAATGTAGAAAAAAAGGCCCTGACTAGCAGGGCGTTGATGGCTGATCTGTCTCGGGAAGAGGCTCCGGAGCTGCTCCCGAACTATCTTCAAATGTCTTACAGAACACATAAGTCATAAAAAATAAAAAGAATAAAAAAGAGCGCCTCAATACCGGGAGGCGTATCTGCCGGGAGTTCTACAAAGTTGTAAAAACTCACTATGGTTCCTGACAAGAGCACGGCTCGAAAAAGGGTCTTTAGAGACAACTGATCCTCCTTTGAGACTAGATACGATAGTTTACTATAAGTTGTAATATTTTGCAACTACTGACAGTCAATCTGGACTGGCATTGCAGGGGTGGATGTAGCAAATGCTATATATACTAAATCAAAAGAAGCTACTACATGAAGCTTATCATTAGCCCTAGCATAGCGAAAACGAAAGCCACAAGCCACGCTCGCATGACTATCTTTGTCTCCGGCCAACCAGCGTATTGCAGCCATAGATGTAGGGGGGCAGCGGGAAAGACCTTTTTACCTCGATATTTTTTGATAAAAGCTGAATGGCTGAGGAAAGTAGCTCCAGCACAAAAACCCCCCCAACAATTGGTAGTGCGAAAGATTTTCCCAGGAGCAATCCTATCACGGCAAAGGTAGCCCCAAAACTAAGCGCTCCGGTATCTCCCATCCAGAGCCGAGCAGGTGGGATATTGAAGTACAGGAACGCCATGAGTCCACCCATCCATATTGAGATAAAAAGCAATGTAGGGGTATCGAGAATAGACCCAGATATTACCCAGAAAGCAGCCAAAGATATCATCAGCACACCACCAGCTAGACCATCTAGCCCATCTGTAATATTTACCGCATTAGAAAAGGCTATAATGACAAATGCTGCAAAAGGGATATACCACATGCCAAGTGTAAAAACACCAAAGAAGGGGATGTTGATAATATCTATCTTCAGCTCGGCCCACATCCAATAGGCAATAATTAAGGCTAGTATGATCTCTAATATCAATTTATGCCGCACTCGTAGGCCATGAAACACATCACTCTCAAATACCAACATCTTCTTCAAGTCATCATATAAACCTAAAAAAGAAAATGAGACAAAGGTGAATAGAAGTACTTTGATCTCACTTTCAATATTCGCGTAATTTGAGGTGATAACACGGCTTGAAAATGCGTACAACATAAGACAAAGGGCAAAAAGGATCATGGTATTGATCAAGACTAATAAACCGCCTCCTACAGGAGTCCCTGCCTTGTGGGCGTTGAACTTATCGAAAATAGGCGTCCTTTTGTTAAATGCATCTCGTGTGACTTGATGCGCACGCTGCATCTTGAGGCTGTACAAAATATTGATAAAGGGAACAATAGTAACCAAGTTAACCGCCAGAGAGACAAGTAGGAAAAAAAAGTAAAATGCCATAAATCAGTAAAACAATACTATAACATGCGGTACAAAAAGCAAGAGACTGATAGCAATAGCCCCAAATGAATATATGAGCATGGCAGCTGCAGCAACGTCCTTGGCTATCTTGATGTCTTCACGCCAACTTTTATCTATGGCATCTGTAGTGGCCTCGATCGCTGTATTGACTGTCTCGATGACAAAGCCAAGCGTGATGGTCAAAATGAGGATAGACCACTCCCAGACTTCTAGGACTAGTAGAACTCCCAAGACCACAGAGAGGACTGACATGATAGCATGTATGCGGTAATTGCGATGCTCTCGAAAAGCCCACATCATCCCCTCGGAAGCGTACTTGAACGAATGTATATGTTTCCCTATTTCATGCATGTTTTTGTATAAGTTGCCATAGTGCCAAGGCGACTTTTTGAGGATCATGACGCAGTAAACTGCGCATTGTGTGATCGGCCTTGGGTTTATTATATGCCGTAGGAGAAAGTAAGTCTACGCGCAAAACACGCTTATCGCTTTGCATATCGTCCTTCACTAACTGTTCCCCATACTTTGCATAATACTCGACCACTTCAGGCTTGGGGGGCTCCTCGTTAATAAGTACAAAGTCCACTGGTCTTTCTATATATTTCTCAATATCTCGTATATGATCAGAGGCCTTATAGCCACTAGTCTGACCTGCTTTGGTAAACAAGTTCATGATATAGGTGACAGGCGCTGATGATGACCTGATAGCTGATGTGATACCCTCAACAACTATGTTAGGGAGCAAGCTTGTGTAGAGATCTCCAGGGCCGATGACTATCATATCAGCCGTTTCTAATGCCTCTACTGCCTTAGGATTAGCAACAGCTGAAGGCTTGAGGAAAATAGATGAGATCCTGGTTTTTTTATGTTTTGCCTCATCTATGAAAGCCTCTGTCTCAACCGTCTCCCCATCCTCATATGTAGCACATAAGTGAACTCTATCGAAAGTGACAGGAATAACATTTCCACGTGTTTTTAAGATATAGGCAGCTGTATCAATTACTTCTTGGTAATTGTTAGATATCTTCTCAAGAGCAGTGAGAAAGATGTTGCCAAAGTTGTGTCCTTCAAGGTCACCTTGCTCAAAGCGGTAGAGAAAAAGTGTGCGCCAGAGTTGAGAAGTATCTGAAAGTGCTACCAAGCTTTGACGAAGGTCCCCTGGGGGTAACACCCCCAGCTGATCACGAAGCCTGCCTGTACTACCCCCGCTATCCATCATTGTGACTATGGAGCTGATACGCACCGGATAATGCTTGATACCTCGAAGGACTACAAAGCTTCCCGTTCCTCCACCGATGATAACTATATGCTTCATACTAACTTACGTAGTGACCTTGTAAAAAGAACACCAGGGTAATGAGCTGAATAGTGGTCAGAATGCCACATATGACAAAAAACCATCTACGAGGCAGTTCGCCTATAAATATAAACACTGCAAATGCCATGAGACTGTAGCGCGGCATGGCCGTCAGAGTCCCGGTAAGTGTAGGTAGAGTCAGATGGGCAAGCGAAAACAGCCCTAGACCTATGCGGTTCCATGTGCGTTTTTGATATGCTTGCCATATGAAAAGTAAGGTGAGAGTAAAAGCAAAAGTAGTGAGCGCCCATTCATAGACAGCTATCCAGTACTCATAATTGGGTTGAGCTGTAATAAAGATCTTAAAGTACCGATAATAGACCTGGGGCAACAGCACTAGTGATGTAGAGCGATGAGCACCAAATGCCGGCTGAGAATTGAAAAAATAGACAGGATCACCAGTAGTCCTCCATAAAAAGTAGCAGTAGAACAATAAACCTATGAATGGGGTCAATGACAAAATCAATGAAGTAGGCCTGATTTTTTTTCGCAAACTAAGATAGAGGAAGTGATGAAAAAATACCTACAATTCGGGTAGCACCATTGATTACTCCGCTGATGATAGTAAAAACTGGGTACCTATTTGGCAGGGCAAATAGGAATAGTGTTACCAAAAAAATACTCTCTGTATAGATAGCGTGTAAAAAAAAAAGAGGATGGATAGAGGTAAAAAGCAATCCAAGGTAACCACGGCTTCTTCGTGAATAGAGAAAAAAAAATGATACAGAAGGAAATAAGCAAGTATGGAAAACATGTTTGAGATCAGAAGCCCAGCCGCTACGTAGTTAGAGACGATTTGCTCAACAAGTCTTATAGACATTGGAAATACGGGAAAGAAAGCCTGTTGATACTGGTGATAGCCTTTCTCCGCTATGGTCACATAGTGTGGTCCATCAAAATGCCCAAAGCTATATATCCAGTGTGGCAAGCCACTTTCTTGAAGTAAACCTGGATAGGAAAAAACAGGCTCGTAGGGGAGTCCTATGCTAACTAGGAAGGATACACAGAGTAAAACCGTTATCTTTGCCAGTACAAGCAAAGATATCCTCATGAAAGTGGAACTGCTTTTTATAGATTCAGTCATATAGACACTATACCCTCACAATATCGGCACCCAACTTTTGTAATTTTTGTTCAAGATGCTCGTAGCCACGCTCGATGATAGAGACTCCATTGACAACCGACTCACCTCTGGCAATACAAGCAGCAATAACTAACGTGGCACCAGCTCGTAGGTCTGTGACATTTACTACACCACCATGTAGTGGTGTTGGCCCTGTGATATCAATCATTTGTTTTTTAATGAGTTTCTCTAGAGCAGCTGTTTTTTTTATATTAAACTGATATGTGCTATGGGGATCTCGAACGACAGGAAGTCTGAAATGGATCTTAGCTCCCAGTCTACGCAACTCGGAAACATACCCGAAGCGATTTTCAAATATAGTTTCATGAATTGTACTGACACCTTCTGCTTGAGTCATCATGACAGCCCAAGGTGCCTGCCAATCGGTCATAAATCCTGGTTCAGGAGCAGTTGTGATCGAACACGCCCGCAAAGGTGCTTCATACCAAAATCGAATTCCTGCGTTGGACGTCTGATACCTCCCTCCGATCATATCCAATTGCGATAAGAATGTAGAGAGCTGTCCTGCGATAGCACCATGCACTATGATATCTCCCTTAGAGGCAAGCGCAGCACAGGCAAAGGTGACCACCTCGTTGCGATCTGCCAAAATACGATGGGGTCTATCAGGGGCACGAAGATGACTAACTCCATCAACGACGATAGAGGATCCTTGTCTATAGATCTTTGCTCCTGACTTGTTTAGAAAATCGATAAGGTCATCTATCTCGGGCTCTAATGCGGCATTTTCTATCACACTTCTACCACGTGCACGAACAGCAAGAAGTAGCCCCAGCTCGGTTCCGGTATGCGTTTGTTTACTAAATTTATAGGTTGCTCCCTCGAGCTGCTTTGTCATACATGTCGACGTATAATAGCCTGTGGAAGAATCATAGTCAGTACTAACACCAAATGCGGTTAGCAATTCTATCTGTCTATCGATGGGTCGAGCACCTAGACGGCATCCGCCAGGATTGGGGATAACAGCTTTGCCAAATTTTACTAAAAAGGGGGCAAACAACATGAAGGATACTCGGATTTTTGCTGCTCGAAGCAGATCTACCGTATGGCTATGAAATCCTCGAGGATCTACATGGATTTCATGGTCTCCGTTGTACTTCACTTTCACTCCAGCATCTTCAAGTAGATGTGTGAGCTCTAGAATATCGCGAATAACTGGGACGTTTGTGAAGACTACTGGCTCATCAAACAGTAGTGCTGCGATAAGTACTTTTAGGACAACATTTTTGGCCCCCGAGACGGTCACCTCTCCATGAAGTGTCTTACCACCCTGAATGCAATACGCATTTTCCTCCAATGTTGACATAGATTCAAGCCTACTGCATACTGAGACTATCTGCAATATGTCTAAGTAAGCAGATACTATGACAGAACTAGTGTCACACACAACAACTGGACCTCCTGAGCGTGAAGTTCCAGAGTCATCAGCTGGGTCTCCTCATGATGACCTCTTTATTGATACTTCTTTAAATACTACTTCAGATATCCTCCTAAGTTACACAGATCATGATAACAACCTATTGCACTATGTCGATGAAGGCATCAAGACACTCTTGCTGACCTACTATGCCCAGGAGATCTGCCGTGACAGGTCACATCCTGTTGGGCAGTACATTGGTCATATGCTGGACCTATTGACGGGCCGCTTTGAAAATGAAAATGAAAATGAAAGACAGAGGCTACAAATAGCAGCAATCCAGGATATATTAGTAATGTTAGCTCAAGAAGACATCCCCCCTGAAATGTTACAGATAGACTACCTACTAGAGCTAGGAAGGCGAGTTGATGAAGATGATTTTGATTGTGGGGATTAGCCTTTGATGAGTTTTTTTATGACAGCTTGTTCGTCCCATTCATGCTCAACTCCGTCACGATTGAGACTACTTTCGTGACCTTTACCTGTGGCAATAACAACATCGTCTTTGCTAGCCAGCTTTAGCGCCTTTTCTAATGCATCTTTACGATTTTTTATCATGGTATATGTCTGCTTCTTGCCTTCAAATTTTTCCTCGGGGATATATACAAATCCTTTCTCCTGAAGACCTCTGCCAATCATCTCACATATCCCTTCGAAAGACTCGTTGCGATAATCTTCCTCAGTCAAGATGACTGTGGTAGCCCATGACCCACTAGCTTTGCCCATCAGCGGTCTCTTCTCGTCGTCCCTCTGACTAGCTGCCCCGAAGACATGGATCACTTTTTTTGCCTTTGGGTATCCTTCTTTTGTAGCTTTGAGGACCATATCAATACTATGAGGTGTATGAGCAAAGTCTATTATGACAGTAAAAGGCTTTTCCTGGATAATGTCATATCTTCCCTTTGGAAGTGAGTAGGTTGCTATTGCTGCCACAATTGCCTCATGGGGGATACCCAATTCTCGGGTAACACTGTAGGCAGCCATACAGTTCTCCTTATTGTACGCACCGGGCAATTGGGTCTTCATATCTGTCTGCCACATGTAATCTGCCTTATCCTTTACAGCATATGTCTTCCAATGTTTTCCGTAAGAGGTGAGTAATCTGGCAATCTTGTCGTAAACAGCCATTTCCTTGTTTAGTAATGCTTGTTCGCTCCATGCTAATAATTGTGTCTTTAACCACACATAGCGATCAAACGTCCCATGATGAAAGAGGTGCTCATGTGTAACATTAGTAATCACCCCTACTGTAAATCGGATCCCTCTTACCCTATCCTGCTCAATGCCATGAGAGGTTGTCTCCATAACAAAATGTGTGCTGCCTGCATCTGCTGCAGCTCGTAAATATTTATAGACATTCCAGGCGCGTGGTGTCGTCACATGAAAGCCTGTAGGGTACTCAATACCGCCAATTGACGCATGTATGGTAGATATCATCGATGTCTTGACCCCGGCTGATATGAGAATATGATGGATGAGATGAGCTGTAGTAGTCTTGCCATCAGTACCTGTCACCCCAATAACTTTTATCGACTTATAAGGGAATCTAAAGTAAAGCATTGCCAGATAGGCCTCAAGGCGGTGATAAAGTTTTTTGAATATGAGTGGCATAGTTATGATGTCGGTGCAATTGTATAGTACATTAGCAACTCATGCAAAATCTCAAAGAAAAGAGGCGCTGCTGTCTCCGATCCCCAGATAGAACTACTTGGCTCACGAAGTGAGACCATTATAAGGAACTGTGGTTTTTCGACCGGTGCGAAACCTACAAATGAGGCAATGGTTTTTGTCCCATCGTAACGGCCTTCAACTGCAATTTGTGCTGTGCCTGTCTTACCACCAACACGATAACCTTTTGGGATCTTCCAATCGACTTCTCCATGCATTACCACTTGCTCAAGCATTCTCTTAACTTGCTCCGAGGTATGTCCCTTGAGTACTTGTCGTACTTTTTTTGGTTCTATATTGCGGCTCTCTCCATCGTCGCTAACGATTTTTTTGACCACATGGGGCTTCATGATCCACCCCCCATTAACTAGTGATGAAAAGGCAGTAACCATCTGGATCGGGGTCACAGCAATACCTTGACCAAATGTAGCAGTGGCATAGTCTATGGGAGCCCACCTTTTACGAAGTGAGCTGCTTACCTCACCTTGCACATCTATCCCAGTCTTTTCCCCAAAACCATAGCGCTGGAGATAGGCCTCAATTTTAGGAGGAGTTAACTTATCACCAACATGCACCATTCCAAGATTGGAGGACTTCTCCAATATCTCTGTCATAGTAATCTCACCGTCATGTCGCTTATCCCAGTTATCAATCGTATATTGGCCTATACGGATGGGGCCTGATTCCTCATAGGTATCAGAAAGTTCAATTGCTTTTTCATTGAGTGCCGCTCCCATGATCAGAGGTTTGAAAATAGATCCCGGCTCAAATACATCTGATATGGCAGGATTTCTGAAATAGGTCTCTGAGAAATCGCGATAGTGTGAAGGATCAAAGTCGGGCAGACAGCTCATACCCAAGATCTCACCTGTAAATGGTTGCATGACTATAACACATCCGCTCGCTGCGCCATATCGCTCTATACCCTGATGCAAACTCCTTTTTATGGTGTTTTGCACTGTCTTATCTATAGTCAGATACAAGTCACGACCATTTTCCCCGGGGACTACTTCTTGCACTCCCACAAATATAGGCTTACCTACTACATCTCGTTCGCTTTTGAACAATCCTGGAAGACCGGCTAAGTCTCTCTCATAATACCCTTCAATACCAAAGTACCCTGTGGAGTTGCCAGAAAGATCCTTACCGAGAAAGCCAGTCAATTGAGCTGACAAAGATGCCTCAGGGTAATAGCGACCTACTTCTTTTTCAAATCCAATCCCTGGAAGTCCGGACTTTTCCAGTTGCTCTTTTTGATCTAGTGTAAGACCGCCTGTGACCGATACCCACTTCTTGTCCTTTTGGATACGAGCCGAGATTGTTGCTTCCCCCAGCTTTGTGACTTCCTCTACCTTCTTTACAAGCACATCATCCTCTTTGATATCTTGTGGGCTAAAGAAAAGCTTATACGTTGCTCTATTAATGACCAAAGGCTCACCGTTGCGATCAAACAACTCTCCTCTATCAGGACTGATACGGGTAGTAGTGAGGTAGCGGTTTTCGGAATATGAGTTCGCGGCTATGATCTGGATGTATGACAGCCTTATGATGATGACCAAAAGACAAGCGATAATACAAAAAAAAACAAGTTGTAGCTTGTGCATACTTGTGACTATTGTGCCATTGCTACCCCAGATGTTTCAAGATTGAGTGCGGTTGCTTTTTGGGTAAATCCCAAACTTTCTGCATAGGCGGAAACTTTTTCATAGGACTTTAACTCATAGAGATCAACTCGCAACCTCTCATTTTGCCTTTCGAGTCCTACCTTATGTTGTTCGAGTCTAGAAATTGTATCGGATATCACCACAGTACGAGCGAATAACACGATGTTCGCTCCCATGAGCAGCAATACAGTGACGATAAGACCAATAGTAATGTTATATTTTTGCATAAGACAATACTCGCAATGTAGCTGAACGCTCAAACGGCAAGAGTGTTCTTTTAATCGATTGTTTTTTCATAAATATCTGGTGTTCACGTACAAACTTTTTTACTGCCCACTCATGCATCTGGTGAAAACTAATCACTATGATTGCTCCATCAGGCTTTAAGCATTTCATGGCACCATCCAGACCTGCACGTATCTGCCCAAGCTCATTATTTACCTCCATGTGCAGAGCCTGAAATAGACGTCTATATAGGCCCTCATCTTTACCTCCTGGGACACTTTTCAGGACGGCTAAAAAATCACCAACTGTACTTATCAAACTCAAGCTACGGGCCCGGACAATAGCTTTAGCAATTGCCCGAGAATTGAGCTCCTGAGCATTACGAGCAAAAAGTTCATAAAGTTGCTGCTCTGAAAAACTGTTAATGATATTTGCTGCTGTCAATCTCTGCTGACGATCAAGCCTCATATCGAGGTTGTCCGCCTTCTGTCCATAACTAAATCCCCTTTTGAGTCCGTGTAATGCCACATCGAGAGGCC
>LLEV01000021.1 GCA_001567515.1 Microgenomates bacterium OLB22 | reverse complement strand
TTTTATAAGGAGGACTCCATTGAGTCGGATTTTAGTACTAGGTAAGGGCGCGAGGGAACATGCGCTTCTGTGGAAGCTAGCGCAGTCACCCCACATCACCGAACTTTTTTGTATTCCCGGGAATGCGGGGACAGCTACCATCGCTTCAAATCACGACATACCACTGGATGATAAGCCGGCTCTTATAGCATTCGCCAAAGCAAAAAAAATTTTCTTGACGATAGTGGGGCCTGATGAACTTTTAGCTGCAGGTATCGTAGATGCTTTTGAACAGGAAAGTCTTAACATAATAGGGCCATCCCGAAGAGCAGCTCGTATAGAAAGCTCAAAGGCCTACTCAAAGAGAGTCATGAAGACTAAGGGCATACCAACAGCTTCGTATAGGGTTTTTAAGTCATATGAAAGGGCTATCCAGTTCATTTCTTCGGGAGAACTACCACTTGTAATCAAAGTAAGTGGTCTTGCTATGGGTAAAGGAGTATTTATAGTTTCATCATTTGAAGAAGCGGAAAAAGCGCTCCAGAGGATTCTTGTAAAAGATGAGTTTGGTATAGACCAAAAGGTGGTTATAGAAGAGTACCTGGTGGGCGAAGAAGTTTCTTTCCATGCTCTATGCAATGGATATAGTGCGCATATGTTTCCAGCATGTCAAGATCACAAAACTCTCTATGATGGAGATAGCGGCCCAAATACGGGAGGAATGGGTAGCATCTGTCCAGTCCCATGGATATCTGACAGTCTTCTCAAGAAAGTTTCTCAGACCATGGTCTATCCAGTTCTAGAAGCTCTTCGGAACGAGGGACATATCTTTAAGGGTTGTCTATTCCCAGGAGCTATGATGACCCCTCACGGGCTTATGGTATTGGAATACAATGCTCGTTTTGGTGATCCCGAGACACAAAGTTATATGCGACTACTTCAGACAGATTTGCTAGATCTATTGCAACATAGTGTCCTATTGAACCCCAATCATCCGAAAGATCTGACATGGAAGTTAGGATTTGCTGTATGTGTTGTCTTGTCGTCAGAAGGATATCCAGGGCCGCATGAAGCGGGGAAAGTCATCACAGGACTTGAGGAGGCAGATAAATCTGAAGGAGTTATTGTCTTCCATGCTGGAACAGCGATAGTTGGTGGACAGATCGTGACTGCAGGAGGACGAGTCCTGAGTGTAACTGCCACAGGCGAGACCCCTGAAGAAGCTGTCTCGCGTGCGTACGCAGCAGTGGAGAAAATCCATTTCGATGGCATGCACTTTCGTCGTGATATTGGTACAAGAGTTCTCTCTAGATCCTCGTAGCCGAGGATCTTTTTTTATGCAAAAAAAGGCTTTTTCAACTTATCCGATGTAATACCGGGCTTAGATGATTATCATTGAAAAAGGCTATAGTTCCAGAGTGTTTGCAGTATTCCCTCATAGCTTCAGCATAAATCTTCTGAATTCCTTCCAGTGTTTCAGGTGACATGGCTATATGATCTCCCTCTATAACACTAGTAAGGAGGGTATTTATTTTTTTGTTTTTTCTCTTCTATAAGCCTTTATACAAGCAGGTTTTCCTATCAACCTAGGTGGCGATAGTATCCCAAAGTCTGGATTGTACAAAAGCCTTATCCCTCCCGTAGAAGCCATAACGGCGGTCCTCACATACCTTCTGTTACCATAGTATGTTAGTAGGTCACTTTCTGAAAATTCACGTGTAAATGCCCCCAAATATGAAAAAGCCTCATCTCCCTCTACTAATATTTCTTTATCAGCATGTTTGATTCGTAATCTGAAATCTGGATAGTGTGCAGGTGTCACGGTTGGGTGGGTATGCATATGCATAGGAATCGGTCTTGCAATAGGTAGTAGTATTCTCGTGTATGTGTGCAATAGATGTTGTAGAATGGTGGGATTTACTTCCCCCGACAGCCGTTTTACATCGAATGCTGTTCCAACGATATCTCTCCTTATCAAGAGTTGCCCATTTTCATCTAGATCGAGTTCTACTAACTTCTCTCTTAACTCTACTGTTGACTGTGTATCAGTCACGGAAGATACGATAACATCGTGGGCGCCTCTATTGAGCGTAATTTCTGAAGTATTCTGAAGCTCGCGTATGTCCTGTACTCCTAGTAGCCTTGCTACAGCATATCTTGTGTCTCGAGAGGCTAACCTTTCACGTAAGGGTATCTTAGTAGCCTCATTCTCACTACGTCTATCCTGATCCATGTGGACCTGACGGGATTTGAACCCGTAACCCCTTCTATGCCATAGAAGTACGCTACCATTGCGCCACAGGCCCTTTCGTTTGTACGTAGACTATTATAGCAGGTTCATCAAAAAAATCCGGTCATTAGACCGGATTTTTATTGGAAGCAAAACTTTTTACTTTAGTGCTGCATCTATGGAAGACTTGAGGCTTTCAAGTGGGACAGCCCCTGGGATGAGCTCAGCTTTGCCAGTCTTAAGATTCATAACGATGTTCCCAGGAGTCCCAGTGACTCCAGCTTTTATCCCGCCTTGGTACTGCTCATCTACTTTCTTAGCATGCTTTCCAGAGTCTAGACACTTCTTGAAATTGGCCTCATTAAGTCCGACAGCTTTAGCGACCGCGGGTAGATTGGCCTGTGACATAGTGCTTTGATCAGTAAACATCTTATCGACAAAGGCCCAGAAGGATTTTTCTCCACCCATCTCAAAAGCACATTCACTTGCCTCTGCATATTTTTGGGCATTAGGATGGATTTGGGACAAAGGGAAATGTCTGTATACCCATGCGACATCTTTACCGTAAGACTCTATCGCTTGCTTAGCGGTGCTATGAAAGGATGAGCAAAATGGACATTCTAGATCTGAGTATTCTATAAGAACAACCTTCGCTGCCTTCAGGTCTCCTCGGATATGATCCTTTTCAGTAACTTTATCAACATCACCAAGCTTTGGAGCTTCTCCAGCTGGTTGATCTGCGTTATTAACTGCGGTGTTGGTATTGCTACCTGTCTTCTCTAATGTCTGGACCTTCCCATAAAGAAATCCAACTGCTAGAGCCGCAGCAACTAATAACCCCACTAAAACGTTTTTGTGTACTGAGTTTTTTTTCTGCCATGGAAAAATAATGCAATGAATAATGACACGATTGTAGAGTGTTTTTAGGTCTTCGTCAACCGAGCTTACTAGATCAACTTGCCACATGAAGATAATAGCTGATGACACCGTCACCATGATCTATATATTTGATTTTGATAGTGGCACTTTTGCATGCCTGGCTAGATGAATAGAGTATCCCATCAGCGGGAGCTCGGATTATATCACTGCTCTCGCTTATCATGTCAAGACCTGTATGAATGCCTCCGCTATATGAGTATCTCCAGGACCATGGTGTTTTTCCATACCCCTGAGTAATGGTGACGGCAGGCTCGAGAGGATTAGTCCAGCCACCAGAGAGATATCCGTTTGGGTCAACCCAGTTGCCATCTTTACGTACTTCAAAGTGGAGGTGTTTACCTGTGGAGCAGTAAGGATATCCTGTATTACCCATGACCGCGATGGGGTCACCTTTTTTTGACAGGTCCTATCTTTTAGACCGCTAGCAGTAGCTCGTTCGATCGCCTGAAATTCGGCAAGGGCTTGTTCTAAGAGTCGCTCATATTGGTGCTGTTGATTGCTCGTCTGGTCAAGAAGAGCCTTCTTCTGTATCTTCTGATCATCAAGTTCTTTTTTTTTGTGCATCGAGCACTTGAGTTAAGTTCTCAAGCTCCTCCTTCTTTTTTTCTCGGAGTTCCTTTTGCTCTTCAAATGTTATCTTTGACTTCTGTATACGGATAGCCAATATTTGATCACTTCTCTTAGCGGCCTGTAGATATTTTGCAGCCACGGCTTCATCCCCTGCATTGTCTGCGTTGAGAATGTATGAGTATCCGCTGACTTGGCGCTGTTTATAGACCTCAACTATCTTATGCAATAGTATCTTGGTCAGTTCGTCCAGAGAGGTATTTAAATCATCTATCTTGACAGACAACGACTGGATCTCTTCGGTTGTAAGAATAATGAGTTGCTGAGTATTCTTAATACGCGCTTCAGTAAGCGCTATCTTTGTATTCATGATCGTTATCTGAGATGTAAGAGATGTTTTCTGTTGTCCCAAGTCTTTTATCTTCTGCTCATACTCCTGGATTTGCTTCTGACATTCATCCTTTGATGAACATGCTTGCGTAGACATAGAAAAACTACCAAATAGAAGCAAGAAAACACCGGCAACTTGGACGTACTTTTTCATGTACATGCATTATACGGCTTTTCAGATAAGAATATATCCGGGAAAAGGGCGGTAATTATGCGGTATTTAATCTTCAGCTCTCAGCTATACTCTTGGTCATATGCATGTCGCTATATTAGGAGGGGGAATTACTGGGCTAACGACAGCTTTAGAGCTTGCTAAAAAAGGCTACTCAGTTACCCTCTTTGAAAGGGATAGTGTTTTTGGGGGATTGGCCCAGGGGTTTATAGCCCCAGGGTGGAAATGGCCTTTGGAGAGAGCCTATCACCATCTCTTCTTCACCGACACAGATATACGATCCTTTTGTCGTGAAAACGATATAGAAGAGCCCTTTTTTACTGAGCCGAGAACGGATTCTCTTTATACGGTAAATGGTATTTCTAAGATTTATCCCGTAGATAGTCCTCTAGACTTTCTTCGTTTTCCACTACTTTCTCCTATCACAAAGCTGCGCGGTGTTTGTGGACTGGCCTTTCTTATACTCACCCCTTTTCTAACCGTTTACCAGAGACTGACAGCAGAACAGTTTGTTAAACGAGTAATGGGACAGGAGATGTGGAACGTGTTCTTCCGATCGCTTTTTCGGAAAAAGTTTGGGAAATATGCGGGAAAAATATTGGCGTCCTTTTTATGGGCACGTATACATAAAAGGACAAAAAAACTTGGTTACTTCAAAGGGGGAATTTCAGCAGTTTGTCAACAACATTATCTCCAAAATACCTCATGATAAAGCAGTTCTATTATCGAATACCGAAATCAAATCCATAGAAAAGGTTGGGGACTACTTTCGTATAACGTACCAGGCACAGCAAAAAGGGGTTAGGGACGAATCATTTGACGCCGTTATCTCTACGCTCCCTTCAAAGATTCTTGAAAAAGTACAAAAAAATCTATTTCCACAAAGATATGTGTCTTCGTTTGATAGATTATCCTATCTGCACGCGCTTGTCTTTATCTTGGAGACTAAAGAGCCACTCTTGGAGAAAACATATTGGTTGAATATTTGTGATCCGGACATCAATCTGATGTTTGTTGGACAGCACACTAACTTTATCTCTAAAAAGTACTACGGAGGAAAACATATCGCTTATGTTGGCTTTTACCTCGACGCACAAGATCCTTTATGGACACAGTCCGAGAAAGATTCATATGACATGGTTTGTGACTCTCTTGAAAAAGATCACGAGCAAAAGAGTGTCTGTTGATAGGTGGTTTTCATTTCGAGGATTTTTTGCTCAACCAATCTTTGATAAGGCATTTGTCCAAAATAAGCCCACTTTCCATACCCCCTGTCCTCGCTTTTACGTAGCAAATCTCGACATGACGTACCCGTATGATAGAGGGACAAATTATGCAGTTGCATTGGGTAAAGAAGTTTCTACTATCATATCAAATGAATTGCCTAGATAGCTTTATGGATACCGGCCATGGAGCGAAGTGAGGGCTTGTTGATGAGGGTGTCAAGAGACTTCCAGCGTCTTTCCTTAGTGGCATGATCTACTGTATCTTGAAGCATTTTCGATGCTGCTGTAAATGGCCGTGGGGAATATTGGGATATGTATGCTTTCCTATATTTTACTTTTTCACAAAATTTATAGGTGTTTTGATATTGATCCTCTGTTTCATCAGGGAATCCAACAATAATGTCAGTAGTAAGAGTTACATCAGGCACATATCTCCTCAACTTATTAACAAGATCGAAATATTCCTCAGTTGTATACCAGCGGTTCATTTTTCGTAGGACATCATCGTCTCCTGACTGTAGTGGGAGGTGAATAACTCGTGATATATTTTTGTTTTGAGCGATTGTCTTAATCAGGTCATCAGAGAAGTCCCAGGGGTTTGATGATAGAAAGTCTACTTGCTCAAACCTGAGCTGAGCAACATCACGAAGAAGTTGTGGAAAAAGAGTAGGAATACGGAGTTTTCCAAGATGTTTTACCATAGTAGGTTTATATCTAGTAGGCAGTTCTTTTATTGACCTTTTTTGTTTTGTGAAGTAGTCTGAGCCCGGGATGTCACGTAGAACCTGAATATTCTCAGCGCCAAGTAGTAAGTCAGCCCCGTATGAATTAACGTTCTGACCGAGTAGAGTTACCTTTGTATACCCCTTTTGTAGTAAGTCTATACACTCTTCAAGTATTTCATTGTAGGGTCTGGAGATTTCTCTTCCTCGGGTAAAGGGTACTATACAAAAAGTACAGAAATTATTGCAGCCATTTGAGATTGGCACCCATGCTTCACGATGAGAGGTTCTGAGCGGGGCATGGTCAAAGCCAATCTCCTCGATGGGCATAAACTCATCGACTTCTGGCATACGATCCCGCAAGAGTCTCAGATAGTGCCCTGTCTTATCACGGGCTGCTGCTCCTATCATACAGCCAGTCACAACAATCTTTAGAGCTTCACCTTGGCGCTTCCTTTCGCCGAGATTGTGTACGAGGCTGTAGACACGGTGTTCTGCCTGTTGCTTTACCATGCAGGTGTTTATGACTACGTAGGTAGCTTCTTTGATCGTCTTTGCTGCTACAAAGCCCCTACCGTTAAGATGGGAAGCTATTCTTTGCGAATCTGCTACATTTTGCTGGCAACCGAACGTTTTTTATGTAATACCTTGTCATGATAGGAAGAATGATGCTATAGTGTAGCACCACCATGCTTATACATCCACTGGAAGTCAGTCATTCAACAGCGGGACGCTACATTATAGGGATCGACGAAGTAGGTAGGGGGGCACTTGCTGGCCCTCTAGTTGTGTGTGCCTGTCTAGTCCCCGTCGACATCCTACTTCAAAAGTACCATGAAGCATGGGTTGATGATGTCACTGATTCCAAAAGAATAGCTAAAAAGAAACTTCCGAATTTAGCTGAACGGATAAAAGAGCAGTGTCTCACCTGGATCTTGCAAGCCTCGTCAAAAGATATTGACAAAGCCGGCATTGGAGTACTCAATAGAAAACTTGTTGATGAGGGCATAGAGTCAGTCATATCAAGTGTTGGCACCAATCAATGCCACTTCCTCATTGATCATGTTAGAGCATCTGAAGAGGCTCATTCATATTCCGCTTTTCCAAGAGCAGACAGCCTTTGTTTTAGTGTCGCCTGTGCTTCCATTGTGGCGAAGTGTTATCGAGACGCGCTCATGAAAAACTACTCATTAGCATACCCAGACTATGGCTGGTCGACTAATGTCGGATATGGAACTAGGGATCATATTCGAGCTATAAAAAGCCACGGACTAACGAAGTACCATCGGAGGTCCTTTCTAAAGAATATTACTTGTGTCTAAGCGCCTCTACCAATTCCTTTATGGTAGTAGTATCTGCCACGTCTTTAAACCTGCCTATTGCCCTTCCAATGACAGCTACTTCAGGTAAACTAAGCATTTCAGGTGCTGCTAGAAAAAGTGAAAGTTGTTCACGCAGCTCTTCGACCCCTAGCTGTTTAGGAAGATAGTCGGACAATACAGCCATCTGATCTTGGTAGGCATTTACTAGATCTGTTCTCCCACCTTGTTCAAATAGAGGGAGAGTATCTTCTAACTGCTTCTTTTGCTTTTGCATGCACGAAAGAATCAACGCATCATCCGCATCTTGATGCAGGTCGATCTCTCTATTTTTCACCTCGGCCAAGATCATACGAAGTACCCCTACCTTGAGTTCGTTTTTTCTCTTTTAGTGCTTCGTGGAGGTCGTCTTGCAATTTGTTTTTTTAGCATAGTACTATTTCGGATTATACTCTAGCCTATGAAAAAAATTATGGCCATTGATGTCATTGAACAGATTTTTCATGAGATTCAATCGAATAAACCATCAGGTAGATCCTTACTAGATGAACTGACCATGATGAAGTTTCAGATCAGAGCGGTGTCTGGAGATCTCTCCTCTTTAGTTCCTATGAGGTCTTATTTTTTTTCATCACTGTGGGATATCGGGACGATTGACCACATAGTCCAAGACCACATCTATGATATGGATGATCAAGAACAGGAGCGCCTACTTTCATTTCTGGAGCACTTTGAAGATCAAACTAGTTTAGAGCTTCAGGCAAACAGCAAAAAAAAAAGAAGGCGCAGAAGCTCTACTTATTGAGTTAATTCGTGATAGAGACCCGTCATCAGGGCTACGTAATTGATCAGTATGCATCTTCCCGTTGTCATCGATTTTGAGACTAAGTATACTTTTCGAGAGTTCTCTGATCCTAAGAAACTGGAAATCTCAGTCGCTGGAGCATACAATTATGCGACAGGCGAGCTAAAAGCCTTTACTGAAGACCAACTACCAGATCTATTCAAATGGCTGGAGAACGCTTCCTGCATCATTGGTTTTAACATCATAGACTTTGATCTTCCTGTGCTGCAGGCCTATTATCCTGGGGACGTAGCTACTTTTCCAGTTTTTGACATTATGGCAGATGTTAAGACTATTCTTGGAAGGAGACTAAGCCTAGATTCTTTAGTCAAAGCTACACTAAATACCCAGAAGTCAGGACACGGACTTCTCGCAGTCGAATACTTCAAGCAAGGTAAGATGGAAGAGCTCTCCGCTTATTGTAAAGATGATGTTGACTTAACTCGACAATTGTTCGAATATGGGATAGATAATAAGGAAATATGGTATTTATCTCCTCAGGGGAAATCTCGATTGTCTGTGTCATGGGCTAAGTACATGAAGGAAAAAGACCGTCTTGATGACCGTTCTCTCACATTGCCCTTCTAGAACCAATTTTTTTCGTTACAATAGAGCATGATCTCCTTGAAGAAAGTGACCTACCTTATCCAAGCGGCCCGGCCAAATCAATGGATTAAGAATTTAGTCATGTATACCTCCCTAGTCTTCTCCGGAAATCTGCTCAACCAGGAGCTCTTTATCCAGGTAACTATCGGGGTTGTTCTCTTTTCTATGTTATCATCAACTTCATACATCTTGAATGACATCATTGATCTCCCATACGACAAAAAGCATCCCTCCAAGAGCCTTAGACCTATTGCCACAGGCAAACTGTCTGTTCAGGATGCTACAACAGCAGTCTTCCTCGGGGCTTTTATCGCGCTACTCGGCTCCCTTCTAGTTTCTGTGCCGTTGTTTCTCATCTCATTGGCCTTTCTTGCTCTGCATTTCTTATATTCACTGGTGCTTAAACACCGTGCCGTGATAGATATCTTTGCAATATCGTTCTCTTTTATGTTGCGAGCGTTTGCTGGTGAGGTGTTATCAGGCTATCATATCCAGATTTGGCTTCTCCTATCGATTTTCTTCATCTCCCTTTTCCTTGCTACCGTCAAAAGACATGCAGAGCTTGTTATCCAGGGTACTAAAACTCGTCAATCTCTTATAAATTACAACGAGCACTTTCTCTACTTTCTTACCACGACATTCGCAACAATGACTATTACTACCTATTCTTTATATACATTCCTAGAACGCCCCCCCGCGATAAAGACTCTTTTTTCTGACAGGGTAGTCACGTTCTTTCCAGGATTTGAGGCGCTAAAGTGGTTTATGATTACTATCCCGGTAGTGGTATATGGCATTGCTCGGTATGCACAGTTATTATATGAACGTGATGCTGGCGAGACTCCAGAAAAAATAATCACAAAGGATAAGCCACTAATTATTAGTATTCTCCTTTGGGGAGCCACAGTCGTCTCACTAATCTATATTTTTTAAGAACATGCATAACATTGTATTTGATACAAACATTTTTTTTAACACGGAGGATGGGTCTGACTTTCCTAAAAATCCCCAAGAACGAATTGATCTTGTGGGGTCGTTTGCTGCAAGGGGTAAGATTTCGGGAGGATTGATCTTTGTAACAACCCCATCAGTGATAGATGAATTAAAAGAGTTTGAGCAAAAAAATGGATTTTATATAGCCGAGCTGTTAGCGCATGTTGAAGTGAAAGCTCCTTCGTATCTGGAGATTGAGCTTTCAAGTAGCTTTGTTCGGGACCTTATTCAAGAATCACGTGATAGAAGTTATCGAGGATTAGTCATTGCTGAGGAAGTTGCTGTGGAGGTGGCTAAAGATAACACCCTTCAAGCAGCCGCTACTGACCATATTCTTTTTCAGAAAAGTATCGGTGCCTTTATCACGCGCCTTCGTGAGCGGTATAGACAAGCCACTCGTCATAAATGGATTGATAGCACAGCTGATCTTGATCTCATATTGCTAGCGAAAGAACTAGATGGACTACTTTTTTCCAACGACGAAGGCGTCATACTGTGGGGAAGGAAACTTGGTCTTCGTGAGCTCGTAGTTACTCAATCAAAAGCAAAGATTGAAAATCTATTGGCTGTTACTAAGCCTGCGGCATGAGTTTTGAAAAGAACTCAAGCAATTTTTCTGAGATGCTTAGCTCTGCTTTTTCCTGATAGATCAGGTGTTCACTTAGTAGAGACATCAATTTTGATAGACTAGTTTCATCTATGACGGTCAGGTGTACGTGAAACTCGAAAGGAATATGTGCTGTTATCACTATTTGAGACATCTCAAACTGCTTGACTATTGAAAAATGAGTGAGGTCTTCCCATTTGTAAAATGAGTCCCCTACAAAAACACCAAACTTAGTTATTTTGTAGTGTACATCTCTAGGGGGAGTTGTTGTAAGAACATAAAAAATAAATAGGACAGAAAATATGGGTAGGAGTAAAAATTTATCTCCCCAAAGGAATACTATTATAGCCAGGAGTAACGCTACCGCTATATAGAATCGAAGTATTCCGCCCGTGTTTTTTTTATATGCCCTTGCGGGAGCGCTCCATTCGTAAAGCAACTGTGGATTATCTTGCGGTAGCATGTCACAATTGTGCCCTTTTGTCAGTAGTCAATCAAGAGATAAATGGTGAGATTTCAGTTGAGACTAAAAGCCCATTGCCTTCTTTATCAGAGTTAGTTGTGTTTCTGCTTCGGCAGAGGCTTTCTGTGTTCCCTGATCAATAATAGTAGATACATAGACGGGATCTTGTTTGAGTGCGCCATACTTCTTTTGAATCGGCTCGAGGAAAACGTATAGAGAATCAGCGAGGGCATCTTTGAGCTGTGAGTACTGGAGACTACCTTCTTCAAAATCCTTCTTATAGCGTCGCGCCTCTTCTGTTGATACAAGAGATAATAGATCAAATAGGAGTTTTACTCCAGGAGACATCTCCCCACCACTCTCTGTTGCTGTAGGGACGGCCCTAATCTTTTTATGTATCTGGTCAAAAGAATCACTAATAGCAATATAGCTATTGGGGACAGATTTAGACATCTTTCCATCTAGAGTAAGAGAGGGGATGTAGCTTGATTTAGTGCTAAATCTCACCGGTTCGGGGAGTTTCACCCCGAGCTCTGTATCTAGCTTCCGGATAAGCTCTCGTGTAATCTCTAAATGAGGCTCTTGATCTAGACCCACCGGTACATGAGTCGTCTTATACAAGATTATGTCAGCCGCCATTAGTGCTGGATAGCTAAGTAGAGCAAGAGAATTTGCGTCAGGATGTTGTTTTATCTTTTCTTTATACGTGGGTAGATGCATTAATCGAGCTATACTGACCATCGAAGACAATAGAAAAGCAAGCTCCGTATGAGCGGGAATATGGGATTGAATAAAAAGGGTGCTTTTTTTTGGATCAAGACCAGCGGCTATATACAAGGCAACCATGTCTCTGGAGTATTCCTCCAGCTCACCCTTGTTATAGGGGGTGGTAATAGCATGAAGATCCGCAACCATGAAATAACAGTCCACATTGGGCATTGCTTGCAGTTCGAGCATGCCTTCTAACGATCCAAAATAATTGCCAATATGAAGAATATTGGTAGGTCTCATTCCTGCAAGGGTTCTCATGTATGGTTGTGAAGAGGTATTCATCAATATGGCCTATTGTAATAGAGCGATTCGTACTAGTCAAAGGGCAATGAAATGCTTTCTACATTTTGATATATAAAGCACCATTGAAAAAGTATGGATGGTGTACTAATGTGTTCTGGTACACCATATAGTAGGTTATTAATGCCCAGAGATACTACGAGCCATGATCTGTTTATTTTGTAAGTACCACGACACAGATGTCGTTGAGACACGTCCCTGTGATGATGGTATCAGTATACGACGACGAAGACAGTGCTCAAAGTGTCATAAGCGCTTTACAACCTATGAAAGGGTCGAACAGGTACCGCTGGTTGTGATAAAGAAGGATGCGCGCAGAGAAAGGTTTAGCCGAGAGAAATTGATGAGTGGAATACTGAAGGCGATTGAGAAGACCTCAGTTAGTCTCGAGCAAGCAGATGCAATAGCTGATGTTGTGGAGATTGAGATGAAGCAACAAGAGACCACGGAGATTCCAAGCAAGTTTGTCGGTGAGATCGTAGCCCGAGAGCTAAAAAACGTAGATAAGATTGCTTATATACGATTTGCCTCTGTTTTTAAAAGGTTTTGTAGACGTCGAGGACTTCGAAAGAGAAGTTCAAAAATTATTATAAATTCACAAAGTCACTATGCAACTGTCAGGAATATCAGAAAAAGTTTTTTTAGATAGATACTCACTAAAAGATCCAAAGGGGGCAGCTGTTGAGAAAAGCCCTGAGGAGATGTGGAAGAGAGTTGCTAAAGCGGTATCTTTGATTGAAAAAGATAAGCGTAAAGCAACAAAATGGGAGAAAGCTTTTTATGAGGCCATGACGGACTTTAAGTATGTTCCTGGCGGTCGAATCCTTGCTGGAGCTGGGACTGGGTATGAGGTGACTTACTACAATTGTTTTGTTATCCCCGCACCAAAAGACTCTCGTGGAGGCATCTTGGAGACCCTTCGTCAGATGGTAGAGATAATGTCACATGGTGGCGGTGTTGGCTTTAATCTCTCTTCTCTGAGGCCTCGTGGGATGAGGGTAAGAAAGGTAAATGGATTTTCTTCTGGTCCAATGAACTGGGCTGAGCTTTTCTCCGTAGCCACTCGAGACATTATTCAACAAGGAGGCTCTCGTCGAGGAGCTCTAATGCTCATGATGTGGGATTGGCATCCCGATATAGAAGAGTTTATCACCGTTAAGCAAGACCTCAGTCGTATCCAAGGGGCAAATCTGTCTGTATGTGTATCAGATAGTTTTATGGATGCAGTTAAGGCAGATGGAGATTGGGTTCTTAGGTTTCCTGATACAACAGACCCTGATTATGATGAGAAGTGGACTGGAGACATCGAAGCCTGGGAGCAATTAGGGAAGCGGTCGATTGTTCACAAAACAGTTAGAGCCAGAGAGATCTGGGATCTGATTGCTGAAGCAGCATGGAAATCTGCCGAACCCGGGGTGGTCTTTATGGAGCGCTGTAACAAGCTGTACAACAACTGGTACTGGAATAAAATTCATGCAACCAATCCTTGTGGAGAAGAGCCTCTCCCAGACTATGGAGTATGTAATCTAGGCTCAGTCAACTTATCGGCTCTTGTAAAATCAGAGTCTATTGACATCCCTGGGGAGTTTGATTTTGAAGAGTTAAAGTCAGTTGTTCATACCGCTGTTCGTTTTCAGGACAATGTTATTGAGATGGATCCCTACATCTTTGATGGAATACGTAAAACGCAGCTTGAGGGAGAAAGACGTATAGGTCTAGGAACCATGGGTCTTGGGGATGCGTTGATCAAGCTCCATTTGCGCTATGGATCTCCAGAGTCATTGTCTTTTATAGACAAGGTCTATCGTATCATCAGAGATGAGGCGTATGCAGCATCTGTCGAAATTGCTAAGGAAAAAGGATCCTTTGCTATGTTTGATGGCCCCCTTTATACTAAAGGCGCATTTATCAAGCAGCTCCCAGGGCAACTGCGTAGAGATATCCGAAAGTATGGTATACGCAATTCATTGCTACTTATGCAGGCTCCAACAGGATCAACGTCCCTCATGTCTAATACCACTTCTGGAATAGAGCCCGTGTATGAATTTGAGTTTTTACGTAGAGATCGTATCGGAGAGCACGTCATCAGACACCACCTTTTCGATCAGTGGTACGAGCTTCACTCTAAAGAGATAGAAGAAGGAAAGATTCAGAGACCAGCCTGGTTCGTTGGGGCCAATGATTTGACACCTGAGGACCACGTTCGTGTCCAGGGGGCTATTCAGAAATATGTTGATGCCTCTATATCAAAGACCTGTAACGCCCCTAATGCTCATACTGTAGAAGACGTAAAAAAACTCTACAACTTGGCGTATGAATTGGGACTCAAAGGGGTAACCTATATGCGAGACGGATCTCGTGAGGGAGTCTTGTCCCGCATCGAAGAAAAGAAAGAGGCGCCGGCGGCTGAAGTTGTGTCCCAAGCAGTTCCCGTTGTTCCGCGGCCAATGATCGTTCAGGGGTCGACGTACAAGATTCATACTCCTGTGGGAACAGCATATATTACCGTCAACCAGGACGATCAAGGTAATCCCATCGAGCTGTTCTTAAATATAGGAAAGGCGGGCTCCGATGTGGCCGCTATGGCTGAGGGTCTGGGTCGTGCGATTTCCATCATGCTTCGCATGACATCAACGCTATCATCTGAAGAAAAGCTAGAGAAAATTGCCGACGAACTTGAATATATAGGAGGTGGGCGAGTTACCGGCTTTGGAAAGTCTGCGGTGCGTAGTTTGCCGGATGCGGTCGCAAAAGCAATACGCATGTATGCATCAACAGCGGGGAATCATGTCGCTGAGTCAGATAAAGTTTCCCTGCATAATGGGAATGGTAGCGCAATAAATGGGACGGCGAAAGACGCCTTGATGGTAGATCAGCCGCTTGCCTCACTAGCGCAGATGCCCCTCTTTGACCAAAAGCGCCAGACACACTTTGACATCTGTCCAGAGTGTGGAGAGGCAACACTTGTTTATGAAGAAGGATGTAAAAAATGTTATAGCTGTGGAATGTCTGCCTGTTAATATGTCCGTGTATACCAAGACAGGTGATACTGGGAACACTGGTCTGTGGGGAAAAAAGCGTGTAGCAAAGGACTCGGCAGTCATCGAAGCTTGTGGCACAATCGATGAGTTATCATCTTTTATTGGCATGGTACTTTCTTTCCCTATCGAGAAGGAAGACCAAGAGATGTTACAAGCGACACAGCACGACGCCTATCTTATCATGGCCCATCTTGCTGGCTCTGAGACGAAAGTAGATGAACTATTATTGACGCGTGTGAACTCATTTGAAAAAAGGATTGACGCCTTGACTCAGCAGCTTCCAGTTCTTAATAGCTTTATTTATCCTCGTGGCAGCCTCTCTGCCGTGTGGTTTCATCTGGCCCGTTCGGTTTGCCGTAGGGCGGAACGCCGATTGGTCGCCTGCCCATCTCGGTCAATTGCTGCCATTTCCTATTTAAATAGACTCTCCGATTTGTTGTTCATGTTGTCTCGCTACTACAATACGGACGAGATACCTGTTACAAAGTTGCCATAAGAGGATATTAACCTATGGAGCAGGACAAAACCTTTCCACTAGAGTTTTCTCCAGGAGATCACGATCTAGAGGCTTTTCTGACTAGAAGACACAATATCATCGCAGAATTATCTATGATGAATAGAAACGGGCTCTCAAGTGAGCAGATAGCATATTATAGTCGTGAAAGCATAGGGACCCTGATAGATGAGCACGTTCTGGGGGTTGCATATCCAAGCGTCTCAGGACGTATTACCCGAGATGGTTGTATGGAACTACAGGGGATTGATATGACAGCCTCCTTCCGTCGCGTCAAGGAGGGCTCACAGCCGGGGAGTCGCTATTGGTGCGAGAGTGAGGGATATCTGCGAGTTGCTAACTTACTCCTTCAGCCAGATGTGTCTGCTGTTTATCTGGCTTCTCCTAAGATCGAGGGACTTGATCGTCGCATGTCTATGCTTCTTATTCGTGAGGATAGTCCTCAAGATGACGGATCATATGGGTTTCGGCAACAATGTATTACCCATGCCGATACCAGGGAGTCGTCTAGAGATGCACAAGAGGAGTTTCTGCGTATTGCAGAGCTAGCAAAAGTCCCTTTCATTGGGTGTCCCACTACGACTGATTTACTGAAATCCCCAATCCCATTAGACAGTGAGGTCTTAGCTGATGCTTATGAGTGTCTTGGTTTAAGAGATATTGATATCGATACCTCCCGAGAGCTTCAGTCCCTTCTACGCTCCAATCTCGAAGAGGATCTGGACATATATGCAAAGACAATGGCATGGGCTGCGAAGTATCTTCAGACGTATCACGAGGTGCCTAAAAGCCTCTACGATGATCTTTCTAAAAAGCGTAGAAACCTGGTGCGCAAGGCAGCGCAATTGTTTCAAGTACCTGTCACCTCTTCTTCGTTTGATACAAGCAACTATGATCCGGATCTTTGTCCTTTCCTCTCGGATCGTAGTGAGTATATTGTGAGCTCTCTGAGGCATGGAGATATGCCCTCAAAAGCATTAAGTGAACTCAGATATCAAGAGTGTCAACGATGTCCGAGCTGTGGGACGGTGGATGTAAGAGCTATCATCTACGATGGGTATATCCAGTGTCCTCATTGTTTGGATAAGAAGCCATATGCCTGTTAGCGTACATTTTCCCTGCCATTACCCCTATAATGACTATACAAATCTATGAGTCTAAACTTCACTCCTATAAAAAGAAGAGGTTCTCCAGTTAGGGGTCCCGAGATTGAGCCCAGCACACCAGGGCCTCATGAAGAGTTATATGATGAATTTATTACGTCCAAGGAGTCTGTTCAACCCACGGAGACTGAGGTAGGGTTTGCTGAAGAATTTCCAGACGTAGTTGCTCTTAGTGAAGAGATCAAGGCGGCAGGAGTGGAGGCTGTTGAAGAAGCGCCAACGGTTGGACCATCTTTTCCTATAGATGATACTCAACTATATGAGAATTTAGATAAGCCTATTGACAGCCCTAGGCGTTGGGTCGGGGAGTTGTATAGAAAGATGTTACTCAAAGCGGGCTTTCTCCTAAGAAAAGTTCATGGGCACGTTAAGAGAGTTGCTCTATGGAAAGAATCATAAATGCTTTTTTAGCACTTCTTCAAAGCCCTTTCTATCACGGAGTCCTATGATAGTGTCAAGCGGTTCGCCGTTCTGGAAAAGAATACAGGTAGGGATTGAAGAGACGTTGTATTTTACGGCGACATCCATGCTATCATCAACATTCAGCTTTCCAAAACTGATATTATTGTAGGCCTCAATTTTTGCCAGCTCATCGATGATAGGTCCGGTCACCTTGCAAGGGCCGCACCAATCGGCATAGAAGTCAACAAATACCAACCCTTTCTTTTTTAGGACCGATTCTTCAAACGTGTCTGATGTTATTTCTGCAACCATCGTTTTACAGTATACCTAATTTATTGTCTTTTTTTGCAACTTTACATGATCGTTCTCAACTGATACCGAGATCACATCATTTTTACCCATAGACCTGTCGATTATCTTTTCCGCAAGAGCGTCAACAAGTGTCTCTTCTATTTGCCTCTTAAGAAATCGTGCTCCATACACAGGGTCAAAACCAACCTTCTTGAGGTATTTCGGATAAGTAGGATCAATATCTATGTTGTACCCTTGATTTTTCAAGCGCGTTTGTACCTGTTTGAGTTGCGTTGATATTATGTTGTTCATTATATCCTCTGAGAGAGGATTAAAGATGACCATCGCATCAAGTCTGTTGATAAATTCCGGTTTAAAGAAAGATCTCACTTCTTGAAGTATCCTCTCAACATCTTTTCCCGTCAAGCCTGCGGAGAAGTGTGAGGAGCCCAAGTTTGATGTCATGATAACAATCGTGTTGACAAAAGAAACAGTTCTTCCTTTTCCATCGGTCAGGCGACCATCATCTAGTAATTGCAGAAATAGGTTAAAAATCAAGGGATGTGCCTTCTCAACCTCATCAAATAGGACAACAGAATAAGGTTTTCTTCGTACTGCTTCTGTCAATTGCCCTCCTTCATCATAGCCCACATATCCTGGAGGGGCTCCAATAAGTCGAGCTAGCGAGTGCGCTTCGGAGTACTCGGACATATCGATCCGCACCAAATGTCGCTCATCATCAAAAAGTGCTTGGGCGAGTGCCTTTGCTGTCTCTGTCTTTCCCACGCCAGTAGGTCCCAGAAAGAGGAATGATCCAATTGGTCTGCCTGTATCGGCAAGTCCTGCTCGAGACTTTTTTATAGCATTCGCTACTTTAACTAAAGCTTCATCTTGGCCTACCACTCGTTGCTTGAGCTCCTCAGTAAGGTTTAGCAGCTTTTCTGTGTCAGACGCAAGTAGCTTAGTTACAGGAATACCGGTCCAGCGAGCCACAATGCGTGCGATGTCTTCCTCCGTTACTTGCTCTTTTAATATTCGTTGGTCTGTGGGGATCTGCTGCCAGGTTTTCTCGAGTGCCAGAGCTCTCCCTGTAAGCTCAGGGATGATGCTGTATTTTAGCTCCGCTGCCTTTTCTAATAATGCTTCTCTCTCGGCTTGCTCAAGTGATATCTTAGCCTTATCAAGATCTACCCGTACTTTTTGAAGTTCTTCAATTATCTTTTTTTGGTCCGCCCACTGCTTCTCTTTTACCGCATAATCCTTTTGGAGAGAGTTTCGTTCATCTTCGAGCTGCTTTTTCCTTTGTACTAGCCCCTCTTCCTTTTTCAGCGCAGCTAGCTCGATTTCAATTTGCGTAATCTTTCTCTTGATATCATCAAGGTCAGCTGGCATCGAATCAATCTCTATTTTTACTGCTGCAGCAGCCTCATCTATTAGGTCTATGGCCTTGTCAGGAAGAAAACGGTCTGAAATATACTTTATGGATAGTTGAGCGGCAGCGATAACAGCGTCGTCGGATATCTTTATGCCATGATGGGTCTCATAGCGCTCTTTAATGCCTCGCAATATTGCAACAGTGTTCTCCATAGTTGGCTCTTCCACATTGATCGGTTGAAAGCGACGCTCAAGCGCAGGATCCTTCTCGATGTAGAGCCTATACTCCTTCGTAGTAGTTGCCCCGATAGTTTGGAGCTCTCCACGAGCTAGCTCTGGTTTGAGCATATTTGCAGCATCGATAGCTCCCTCTGAGCGCCCCGCGCCAATTATGGTGTGTAGTTCATCAATGAATAAGATGTATCGGCCACTTCCTTCTTTTATCTTTTTGACAAGTGATTTTAGTCGTTGCTCAAATTGACCCCGAAAAGAAGCTCCTGCGAGAAGAGCAGGGAGATCTAGAGAGAGGACTTCCTTTTGTCGCAGCGCTGTCGGGACATCTCCTGAGACAATCCGTTGTGCCAGTCCCTCAACTACTGCTGTTTTTCCCACACCAGGATCTCCTAAGAGAACAGGGTTGTTTTTTGTCCTTCGAGAAAGGATCTGAATAAGCCTTCGGATTTCTGAGTCTCGTCCAATAACCGGATCGAGTCCTCCTGCTCTAGCTCGATCAGTAAGGTTGACCGTCCATTGAGATAGGGGGTCGTCATTTGACTCTTGATCTGGTGGAATAAAATTGGCCTCCATACGCCATAGGATACGGCAATATACTGGCAGTGTCAAGAGCTTAGTGCTAACGAGAGGATTTGATGAATCTACGGAGCTTCTGTTATTGTGCTGCTCTAATTCGATTTCTCGATGTTAAAAAAGCTAAAGCCTGTTTGGGGAATCGAGATATATCCAGGTGCTCTAAGATTGAATGTCTCCTTGAACTCTGACCCACTAATACTGATAGTCCCCTTATTAGTTTGTAGAGTAATGGTTGTTGTCGTTCCCTGCCCATTGTGCTGACTCTGAACAGAAGATATGGACGTTATTGCCCCTCCAGATTGATTGGCAAGAGATCGTAGCTCATCTATGGAGTAGGGATTCCCTCCTGAGCCCCCGACAGGACATTGGCCTATGGTTGTTGGGATGATACGACTCACGTCTGCTCCTTGGGGATTTTTACGTACTATCCAAGCATTGATAATATCGCTAAACTCATCTTGAGATAGCCATGGGTGACTCCGACCACAACTATCTGAGCTGTTTTGATACCCTTTGCGGTACCACGCTTTGTAGAACCATGGGGATCCAGCCAAGCTTTCATAAGCTCTGCTCGTCCATTCACCGCTGTCTGACTTGTCTGTGGTATCCCAGCCAGAGGTTGAGCTATAGCCACCAGCAGTAGAGGAATAATAGGTGGTGACTCCTTCTATTACTTGTCCTTTAGTTTCATCAACAGCCTGTTTCCAGGGCCCAGGAACACCGTCCGATTTTGATTTTGAAAATACCTGACAGGCTTCACTGGTGCAGATTTCCTTGCCCTCTCTTTTGTATCGTATGGCATATGAACGGGCTGCTACAGCCTGAGCTTTTAAGGCCTCCTGAGGCCAGTCGGATGGCATCTCTGCTATCCCATACAGGTACGTTGTCTCAAAATCTATGTCCCCTTGTCCGGCGACCTTGATTGTACCTCCTGTGTCGGTAGTGGTCGGCTCACTACCATAATAAGCCTTGGCGATATCTTTGTAGGACTGTCCTTGCTGTGCTCGTCCCTTAGCACCATATTGGCTCATTCCTTTCCTATGTGTATATGCCCCAAAAGAAAAGGCAGCAAACGAGCCGCTTGGAGCTTGGGATTTGAAGGCAATTGACGCATTATAGTCTGATCCTATTGGTACGGTTCCGACAGAAGTGATAGCGCCTCCAGAACGTGCTGCAAGGATGCTTTTCTGCTTTTCAGAAAGCTCTGCTATTTTTCTGTTGAGATCTGTTTGATAGTTCTTAGCTTTTCCGATTTCTCCTGATAGGAATGTTGATTGGGTGTCTAGGTCTTTTTTTATAACTAGCCAGCGTAACTTTCTCCTGCTCCAATCGTTGTTTGTGTTCCTCAGTAAAGAGAATGTGACGCACAATACGGAGTATAAGCTGCTTGTTCTGATCAGTTGTCATCTCTTGGTAGGAGCTTCCTCGAAGTGCGTTGCTCATAGAGGCCGTAGAAGAAAAAAAAGTGGGTAGCGACTCTGATGTCTTTAGTGTTTTATAGTGCTTTTCTATCTGGGCATCCATCAGCTTCTTCTGTCCTTCTAAGATGGTCTCTGAGGCCCGCAGATCTTGTTCCTTTTGGGCAAGCGTGAGTTGGGTGGTGAGGATTTTTTGTTGAATAGACGTTACTTGCTTTCGGGCCTTCTCGAGCTCTGCTTCTAGAGGTCGAGTAGCTCTTTGTGAGGACTCAAGACTTTGCTTTAGAGCATTGAGCTCTTTTCCGATGTCCTCGAGCTCATCAGCCTGTACGGGTAGTTTAGCGACGAATAACATCGTTACAAATACTAAAGAGACCAGTATAAGAAATCGTTGCATAGTACTAGTATACTGTCTTACCCTCTAGGGTACTACTGCGGGATTATCCTCTCTTCTTTAGAACATATCCTATTCCTAAGGACGGAAGTACAAAAAGTAGGTCTGTGGCCCCAGTGTCAGGAATTGTCTTAGGATTGGTCGTTGAGGTGGTTTTTGTATCTGACACGACAATTCGTGTTGGGGTGACTCTCTCATTAGAAACAACGCCGGTGATCGTCTGAGAGTTTGAAGGAGTCTTGGGTGTCGGGGTGACTTTATCATCATTAAAAAGTGTGCCAAGGATGCCGCCAAGAGATGTCTTCTTGGACTCAGTGGTCTGAGTTTTTTGGGTGGGAGCCTTAAATCGTCCCAGCATGTATCCTAATCCCAAAAGCACCACAAGGACAACGACAATTAATGCGATTATTTTATTTATACCTTCCATGGCCTGTAGTATACCACCTCATGCTCAAGAAACCAAGTCTTATTTTGTTGCTTGACAAGCGACTTTTTTAAAGACATACTCACTGTATGGGGAAACTAGTAACCTATACATCAAATGCGATCCTATTCTTGTTCCTTTCTGCTCCAGTGTACGCTCAGGACATCATCATAAATGAGCAAGATTTGAATTTTAAGATTCCTGATCTGTCGACAGTTCTTACGTTCATGGTGCAGTTTTTCTTCGTAGTAGCTGGATTGTTTGCCCTCCTTTATCTCCTTTGGGGGTCTTTTGATTGGATTATATCGGGAGGGGATCAGACAAAGGTTGATAATGCACGAAAGAAGATCCAATCAGCGCTGGTAGGGACGATCATTATAGTTGCTTCTCTCTCTCTTATCGTAACCTTGGAAAAGCTGGTATTTAGAGAAAAGATCTGTTTTGGAGTCTCTTGTCCTATCCGAGTCCCGGCTCTTCTTAAGGATGTGTAGTCGTGATCTCAACTACCTATGATGTTCTTCTCTCAAGCACACGCCCAAGCCAAGACGCTTAGTGAAGCCCAATGCTTGTCTGAAGGTAGTACGGGAATCCC
Source organism: Microgenomates bacterium OLB22 (assembly GCA_001567515.1). GTDB lineage: Bacteria > Patescibacteriota > Microgenomatia > UBA1406 > HO2-37-13b > OLB22. The sequence continues at coordinate 2,349 of LLEV01000021.1, read as the reverse complement.
CACTTTACGATGCATAGAGACTATTGTTCAAAACCTGCTTTCATTTACTACATACATAGTATTTGGTGTTTTTTTCTTATTGTTGATCCGTGCTGCATTCTATTACTTGATGGCAGGAGGAGATGATAGTAAGGTTGCTGCTGCAAAGAGCACAATAAAGTACGCTCTTTTTGGCGTGTTGGTATTTGCTGCTTCCTATACCATTCTTATGGTCGTGCAACTTCTATTTCTTGGAGATCCCGCCGATCCTGCTGTCCCCAGCCTCTTTAGATTGAAGTTGAACTAGAATAGCAATCATTTTTCGAGAGATATATTTTGTGTTCTTCTTACAAGGAAAAAGGGACGAGCCTGGACTTGGTGATATATTTTTCCAATGTATTCACCAATAATCCCTATTGTGATGAGCTGTACCCCCCCAAAAAACATGATCGCTGTAAATAGCGCAGCCCATCCGGTGACCCAATGTTCAGGGGGAAGAAACAATCGTATGATGATGGCATAAAAGCTACCTAAAAATCCTAAAACTGAGCAGAAGAAACCCATATAAGTAGCTAGCTTCAACGGTCTTGTTGAAAAAGAAGTAATCCCTGCAAGAGCCAGATTGATCATCTTAGATAGAGGGTAATGTGTCTCTCCCGCAACACGTTCTTTGCGGGTGAAATAGACATATGCTTCAGAATAGCCTCCCCAGGCGACAAGTCCACGTAGAAAGCGCGAGCTTTCTGGTAAATTGTTTAGAAATTGCACAACCTCACGGTCCAGCAACCGGAAGTCTCCCACGTTTTGTGGGATTGGTACCTCAGAGAGGCTGTTGATCATGCCATAAAAAAACCTGGCAGTCTCACGCTTGAAGAAGCCCTCATCTCGTTTCTTTCTCTGAGCGTAAACTATCTTGTATCCCTCCTTCCATTTGGCGATCATTTCATCAATAAGCTCGGGCGGATCTTGGAGGTCAGCATCCATGGTAATTATTGCATCACCCCTAGCAAATTCATATCCCGCGGTAAATGCCATTTGCTGAGAAAAGTTTCGGGTAAATGCGACATATTTTATCCTCTTATTGGTCTTTGCTGCTTCAAGAATCAACTCCTCTGATCGATCTCTTGAGCCATCATTGACAAAAATCAACTCGTAATTATATTTCTCAATGCGGGGGAGAAGTTCTTTAAACAGGAGAGGGATGCTTTCTTCCTCATTGTAGATGGCTATAATGATTGTGAGGAGAAAGGTGTCGTTCTTCATATGCTTCTACGATTATACTAAAGATCAACAGAAGTTTGTTATCTGCCTCACTCGGTGGTATACTCTACCACAGGTATTTATGCGGGGTGGTGTAGGGTTGCACGAGAGGCTCATAATCTCTTTGACCAGGTTCGATTTCCTGGCCCCGCAACAAATTGCTTCGGTCTTCTACTGCTGTAAATAAAGGTTAAGCCATTGTCTTTGGGTTGATATTGTGGGGGTTGGGGTAACCTCAGACGGCTTTTCGGGTGGTAGTAGGATAACATATTCACCCGGTTTGGTCATATTCATCTTGTTCCTCAGTACCTCTTCGTATGAGAATTGAAGTCTATTCTTCTCTATCTCGTCTGAAATCTCCTTATTTTCTTTTTCAAGCGTGCGGATTGTTTGCTCGAACTGAGAAAAGAACTCGTTTTTTATAATAATCTAAGATGTTTTTCACCAGGGAGACGATAAGAGAGAGCAAGAATAAGATAAGAATTGTCTGCTTAATCGTGCTTGATTTCATACAAAATCATTATAGACAAAAAGATGGTGTTGCAATAATGTTTTTGCCTATGATATTATAGGCCCAATATGGAATTATATGAACCGCGTCAGCTAATAACAAAATTTGTCGAGTATCTTAGTGAGCTTAAAAAGTCACAACATACTATCATTGCCTATAAAAAGGACTTAGAGCAGTTCGTTGGCTTTTTAGTGTCTCAAGACAAGACTGATATTCGTGAAGTAGTCAAAGCTGATATTGACGGCTTCATACAAAAACTTCTTACAGATAACTACACTAAGAAATCTGCATCACGAAAACTAAATTCAATTCGAACGTTTTTTCAGATACCTAAAAAATGAGTCTATTATCAAGCAAAATCCCTCACTTGAAGTAGCACACCCTAAATATACTCAGGCTCCACCACGCATTCTGTCTAAGCTCGAATATCGAGCCCTTAGAGACGTTGCCAAGGAAGATCCCCGCACATACGCTATTGTTGAGTTGCTACTACAAACTGGTGTTCGTATCGGTGAACTAGTAGAGATAAAAAGTGTCTGATATTCGCAAAGATGCATTAGCTGTAGGCAATCGAGAAATCCCATTGAACAAGGCTGTCT
>LLEV01000020.1 GCA_001567515.1 Microgenomates bacterium OLB22 | reverse complement strand
ATTTGGGGGCGTTAAAGGCCGGGGGGCAAATTCTGGCATTTATCGATGACGACGCCTACCCGAGTATCACCTGGCTATCCCGAGCAGTAGATAAGATGCAAAAGAAAAAAACGAGGGCGATCTGTGGACCAGGGATTCTCCCCCCACAAAGCTTTTTTTGGGAGAAAACTTTTGATGAGGTGCTAAAGACTTGGGTAGGGAGTGGGGGACTATCATTTCGCTTTGTTAAAGCAAAAGAACGCTACATTGATGACTATCCTTCAATGAACTTTATTATTGAAAAGAAGTTGTTTCTTAAAGTTGGAGGTTTTGGGCAGGATTATTGGCCAGGAGAGGATAGCAAGCTTTGTGAACGGATCGTATACCAAGAAAAAGAAAAGATCCTCTATAGCCCTGATGTGTATGTGTATCATCATAGACGAACTTCTTTACTTCCTTATCTAAAACAACATGGGCAGTATGGTTTTCATAGGGGAGCGTTTATAGCTCATGGTGATAAAAATTCAACCAGGCTATTTTATTTTGTTCCAACACTATTCCTTTTATATTTTTTATCATTACCTGGGCTACTACTACTTAACCTATTTTTTGCTGTCCCGCTAATGCTTTATGGAATTCTTATGCTTTATACCATGCTATCTTCACTTAAAAATACTAAATCTCTCATAATCGGGCTAGCAGCTGGCCTGACGCTCCTTCTTATGCATATTTGGTACGGCTTTCATTTTATTAGAGGAATAGTTATCGGTTTTGTCAAAAAAGAAAGAATTTACTAAAAAAGTAAGCTAGAATGTACAGATGTCCAAAGATATTCAAATTGTAAAAAGGGATGATATTGAGATTCGGATTATCCGACCGCTTTGTATCTCCGCGGCTACCTGTGTAGTTTTCGCTGAGAACACCTTTGATTTAGATGAAGATAACATCGCTATCATCAAAGAGGGGCAGTGGGATAGGCTGGAGAAGATAGTGGCAGCGGCACAATCATGCCCAGTACTCGCCATAGAAGTCTTCCACAAAGGAGAACAGCTCTGGCCAAAGAAATCGTGATAACTTTTTTGCGTCGGGCTTTTGTATCTTGAAATTTAGAGTTACCAATCACTTAGATGTTAGAGTTTAGGATTTATAGCTTACCCATATCAATCCTCCTTGACTCTCTTAACTCATCCTGCAATACTTAAGGTGCATGGCTCGTACCAAAATAACACTCCGAAAGTCAGTTAATACGAGAAACGTAGCTATCAAAAAGCTGAAGGATATTGTAGTGGTCGTGGGCTATCCTCCTATAGAGTCAAAAAAGGGTGTCCCGCTCCTCTCACAAAATAGACAATTTCAGTTCTTTAATGCGGCTACATATATCTATCCAATGGTCCCAGCATATGCAGCGTCTAACATCCAGTATCACGGATATAAAACCTATTGGATGGATGGTATTGCGGAAAAGAAGGGGTACGATGAGTGGATCGATGAACTGTCAGCCACAGGAGCTGACTATCTATTGGTAGAAACAAAGTCTCCGGTAGTGAAAACCCACTGGAAACAGATCGCCGATATTAAAAAGAAATTACCATATCTCAAGCTCATCTGGGTGGGGGACCACATCTCAGCTTTTCCTCAGGAGACGATGGAAAATAGCCCTGTTGACTATCTGATAACAGGAGGAGACTATGATTTTGTCACAGTAAATCTTCTCAATCATATTTATACCGGCGAAGAACTAGAAGGAGGAGTCTGGTGGAGGAAAGAGGACAAAGATATCACAGCAATACCAAAACAGAAAGAGAAACTGACATCTGGAAAGATGGTCTACAGCTCAGGGCCCGCGTCACTCAGACATAATCTAGACGATCTACCGTTTGTGGACAGAGATCTCACTAAGTGGGAACTTTACGCCTACGCTAATGGTAATTATAAGTACACTCCTGGCACCTACATGTACTCTGGTCGTGACTGTTGGTGGAATAGGTGTACATTTTGTGTATGGGATCATACGCTAAATCCCATCGGCTCCTATAGGAGCTTCTCGCCGGAGCGTCTCTTCGCTGAGGTCAAGCACGTTGTCGACAAGTATGGGGTCAAAGAGATCTTTGATGATGCCGGGACACTCTTTATCGGGCCAAAACTCAAAAAGTTTTGTGATCTCCTCATTACATCTGGATATAACAAAAAGGTCAAGTACGGTTGTAACATGCGTTTTAATGCACTAAACCAGGAATACTACGACTTGATGGGCAAGGCTGGATTTCGATTCATTCTGTATGGCATGGAGTCGGGGAATCAGAAAACACTTGACAAACTCGATAAAGGGACGAAAGAAGCTGATGCGATCAACGGACCACGTATGGCTCGTCAAGCGGGCTTAGATCCACATATCACCATCATGTTAGGATACCCATGGGAGTCATACAAAGATGCTAGGAGGACCATTGAGATAGCCAAGTATGCTTTTAAAAAGGGTTACTATGAGACTATGCAGGCGACTATTGTCATCCCGTACCCGGCAACACCACTCTGGAAAGAGTGTAAAGAAAAAGGCTGGCTTCTCACTGAAGACTACGATGACTATGACATGAGACAACCCGTCATGAAGATACCTTTTTCACATAAAAAAATACTGGAGCTTGAGCAGGATCTCTACTCTTGTTTCATGACGCCCCAATACATCACTCGAAAGGTCCTGAGTATTCGAAGTGTACACGACTTCAAATACCTGTTCTATATGGGATGGAAATTGATAGGACATCTTCTCGACTTTGATCCCAACCAAACCAAAGTAAGCTGGACGTCACCAAAATTCTGGAAAAATGCGGCCTCTCGCCTGGGGAAGCACCTCTTTGCCCCGAAAACTTCTGTGGATGCGGAGAAAGATGCCATCCGCCTTGTGGACTCTGCTGTGAACCTCTAGAATAGGACCAACCATGAAGGTCTCCATCATCATCACTACTAAAAACGAAGGCAAGAATATACAGGCGTGTCTGGAATCAATACAGCAGCAGAATTTTCCAGCAAAGGACATCGAAATTATTGTCGTTGATAATAACTCGTCAGATAGGACTAAAGAAATTGCAGAAAGATATACGAAAAAGGTTTTCAACAAGGGTCCTGAGAGATCGGCACAACGAAACTATGGCGTACAGAAATGTAATGGGGAATGGATCCTATACCTTGATGCAGACATGACGCTCCATCCAGATGTCATTCGCGATGCTCTTATAGCAGTAAACAGAGATGAGAAACTTATTGCTCTCTATATACGAGAGGTCGTTGTGGGAGAGTCTTTCTTTGCAAAGGTGCGGCGCTTTGAACGTAGCTTTTATGACGCTACGGTTATTGACTGCGTGCGTGTCATACGTAAAGATGTGTTCGAAAAAGTTGGTGGTTTTGACACCACAATGTCAGGACCTGAAGACTGGGATTTTGACAAGAAAATCCGGGCGATAGGGAAGACCTCGCTCCTTACTACTCCTGTTTACCATAATGAATCTGAAGTCACCCTCACTAGATATTTAAAAAAGAAAGCCTACTACTCTCAAAGTTTTGCCACTTACATACGTAAGTGGGGAGTTGATGACCCCGATGTCAAGAAACAGCTGAGCCCCTGGTATCGCTATGTTGGCGTCTTCATGGAGAACAACCGCTGGAAAAAAGTAGTAGCCCACCCTATACTTACGATCGCGATGCTAACACTACGATTATTGGTTGGGCTTACTTACCTCAAGGTAAAGGGGCTAGGTTCTTGACCCGAATGCCTACACTCCTTGTCACTGGGTCAGCAGGACTCATCGGCTCCGAATCTGTGAAGTTTTTTGCTGAGAAGGATTTTCATATTATTGGTATTGATAACAACATGCGTCAATACTTCTTTGGAAGAGAAGCGAATACCGAGTGGAGCAAGCAGCAACTGCAAGAGACATATGGAGCTCAATATAAACACTACAACGCAGATATACGTGATGACCAAACAATAGGAGAAATCATGCGAAGACATCGGCCCAACCTCATCATACACACAGCAGCTCAGCCATCACACGATTGGGCCGTCAAAGAACCATATACGGACTTCAGTGTCAATGCACAAGGAACTCACACGGTCTTAGAAAATATGCGTAGATACGTACCAGACTCAGTATTCATCTTCACTTCGACGAACAAAGTTTATGGGGATCGGCCTAACGAATTGCCATTGATTGAGCGAGCTAAACGATTTGAGTTGCCCAAAGACCATGAATACTTTCAAGGTATCCCTGAGACGATGAGTATTGATGCCACAAAGCACAGTATCTTCGGAGCATCAAAAGTTGCGGCAGATGTCCTGGTACAAGAGTATGGAAGATACTTCGGTCTAAAGACAGGCGTCTTCCGAGGTGGTTGTCTTACTGGACCCGCGCACTCAGGTACGCAGCTTCATGGATTTTTGGCGTATCTGATCAAATGTATCGCGACAGGAAGGGGCTATACAATATTTGGGATATAAGGGGAAACAAGTCAGGGACAATATCCACTCGTATGATCTAGTAAATATGTTCTGGCACTTCTATCAAGATCCTAAAGTGGGGGAAGTATACAACGCAGGGGGGGAGACATTCCAACATATCAATGCTTGAAGCAATAGAGAAAACCGAGAAAATCCTGAAGAAACAGGCCTCTATCACTTATTCGAATGATAATAGGATAGGAGACCATATATGGTATATCTCAGATGTTGCCAAATTTCAAAGCCACTTTCCACATTGGAGCTATGAATACGATATCGACCGTATTGTTGAAGAGATCTGCTACAGTGGTCACTTTGCCAATGAAACGAAGAGCTCTACAACATTTACTCTCTTTGAAAATGCCACAGCAAGTAGTAATGGAGCTCTCCTAAGTGCGCATAGTACTGAGGAATATGGTCCCGTACAGGGGTTGCGGATGTATCTTTCAACTATGTCTTCTAAACTTTTTGTGGTAGAGCATTCTCTTTCCAGTACTAATGAAAGACTGATCAGAAAATCTATAAGAGATACCTGGTATACGATAAGGTACTTTCTAACGAATAAATCGAAGATAAAAACATGGTATGCCATCAATCCTCTCAATGGACTTGCGGCCACTCTCATGAAATTAGCAGGTTTTAGATTTCTCTATATTTATTACACGACGGACTATTCGATGAGACGATTTGTAGATCCCGTGTTAAACATCATCTTTCATGGCATAGATAAACTCAATGCTCAGCTCGCGGACCACGTTTGGGCGCCAACAGATGAAGTAGTGGCTTTACGAAAACAACAGGGGATCAGAGAACAAAGGCTCCACTTAGTCCGATCCGGAGTACCAGAACAAGTGCTCACACAAGAACCTAAAGATACCACATCTATAAAAAAAATTCTGATAGACGGTTATCTCACAAAAGGACCACTGTTGTCGCAAAGCGTGCGACAACTTATCAAGCTTAGGAAGAAAACAAAAGGCTTCTCTGTTGCAATAATTCCTGGAGAAACGTCTACCAAACTACTTGAACAAGTGCTCAAAAGACATGACGCTAAATCCTACATTAGTATCCTTCCAAAGAAGCCGCACGCCCTTTCCCTTGAAGACTATACTAATTACGACATTGGGATCTGTTTGTTTATGACCAACAAGAGAGACCCTGCACTCTACAGAGATCCTGTCGAGATAAAGTTTTTTTTGGGCTGCCGGCATCCCGACAGTGATCAACCAACCGCATACGCTTGCTCAAGAAGTAAAAAGAAACAAGGTGGGTCTCGTTGTTGATACCCTAGAAGATCTAGATACCACTATAGAAGAGTTGTTGCGTAACACCAAACTATATAGAGAAATATCTGCCAATGCTCGGCGTTATGCCCGAGCATTTAGCTGGGAAAAGCAATACTCTGCTATACTAGCAACATGAAGAGTGTAGTGATAGCAACACATTACATGGTATATGGTGCACCTCAAGCTTTGAGGGAATATTTCCTCATAAACAAAATTCCTTACCTCCTCTTTATTGCACATCCCTTGAAGTTAGATGGCAGTAAGTCATTTGTGGAGAAGGTTGTTAAGGGAAAGCAGGAGAGTCAAAGGGAGCTACCACTGAGAACGGGCATTGGGGTGATCAATTACTTTCTAGACATCTTCTTTTCATTTTTCTGGACTATTACCGATCCTCACCACTTTTCACTATACATAGGGGTTGACCCACTCAATGCCTTGGCCGGATTGGTGCTAAAAAAACTCGGTAAAGTAGATAAAGTTATCTTTTATACTATCGTTTTTTCTCCTGTGCGTTTTGAGAACAAGTGGCTCAATGGCTTCTATCACGGGATAGACAAGTTCTGCTTAGCTCATGCAGATGAGACCTGGAATGTTTCGGACCGTATTGCCGAAGGTAGGGAGATGATAAGAGGTCTCAAGCGATCGGTATACATTACTCAGAAGACTGTCCCTATAGGTATCTGGTATAGCAGAGTTAAACGTCTCCCATTTAGTAAGATCAAGAAGCAGCAACTACTCTTTGTAGGGAATTTACTCGAGAAACAAGGCGTTCAGCTTGTCCTTGACGCAATCCCTCTAATTCAGAAGAAAGTTCCAAACTTTCATTTCATGATAGTGGGGGGGGGGAGAATATGAGGAGGTCCTGCGTAAGAAAGTAAAAAAAGATGAAACTACAAAAACGGTGACCTTTACCGGCTGGGTCAAGGATAGAGAAGTTCTTGATACTATGATGGCAGACAGCGCAGTAGCTATCGCAATGTATGACAAAAAACTCGATACGTTCACCTACTACGCCGATCCAACAAAACTGAAAGACTACCTATCAGCGGGACTGCCGATCCTACTGACAGATGTGCCGCATAATGCAGTGGAGATAGAGAAGGCAGGATGTGGGAGGATCATCCCCTATGATAGAGATGCCATAGCACGCGAGCTCATAGCCCTTATGAAGGATCCAGAGAGTCTCAAAAAAGCTCGTGAAAATGCTTTAAAATACATCAAGAAATTTGAGTGGCAGACGATCTTTGAGAGGGCATTGTCGACCACCCAAGTTTAGCCTTGTAGTGGAATTTCTTTCAGCAATGGGCACTCCTCATCCCACATCCGCCAACTCCCAAAACCAAGTGTGAGAGCATCAACAGACAGTGTTCCAAGGTCTACTTCTTTGTAGTCATCGGCAAATCGCAGAAGTTCTTGTGCGTCTTCAGTCGTACACAGTCGAAGACAGGTAGAGTGGACAATATCAGTTTTGTATGGTTCTTCGAACGGTAATCCATTTGTGGACAATGCACTTCGTAGCTCATCACGATACTGATTAACGTCTTCTGAAGGATACCCATACATGAGAAGGCCTGTTGGGACAGCAATTAGTCCTGAATACTTAATTGTAAAGGGGGGAAATCTTGAGAAGATATCTTGCAAGGTAGCTATGTAGTGCGATGCATCTGTAGCAGTAAAGTCTGGGGGTAGACCAGCAGCCTTGAATAACTGAAAGAAAGTGAAATGCAGTATCCCATCTTGGGGTTGTGCTCTATCTGGCGTATACACAACTTGGGCAGGAAATCTTTCTCGTGCATCGGCAATCATGTGATCAAAGCCTTGACCAAGAGTAGTCTGAGGAAAAGCAAAGAGTCCCAGCCCAACTCGCGTATCGATCTCGGCAGACTGCAGGACTTCATCAGGCCATACACCTTGTTCGCTTAGCGATTTGCTATTGCGGCCACGCATCTCATCATATATAGCCTTGTATTGAGGCTTGAGCCCCCAGTCCATTTCCATTGTTCGTGATTATACACTATCCCTCTTTTGCTATACTACCCGCACATGGACAAGAAACTGGAACACTCACGAATACTAACACATAGAGGACTAGAAAATGGTCGTGAAAACTGGTTTTCAGAAAGCACCTACGAAGCTTTTCAAGACCAACTAAGTCGGAGTTTTGGGCTCGAATTTGATCCCAACTTTATTAGAGACGGACGAATAGTGATCTCGCATGACGGAAATCTAGCGCGTGTCACAGGAGGCGTCGATATTCGACCCCTTGCAGAAGTCTCTCCAGATGAAATGCCGTTACTTCTAGAAAATGGTCGGCTCTGCTTTTTTGAAGAACTCATGGACCTGATCCGAAGAAGTCCATCGAAAATAAACGCCATGCACCTAAAGGGAGGCTTTCAAGAGCCTGCATATCTTCAAATTCTAATTGAAAACATTCAGCAACATGCTTCAGACATGCTGGATCGATTTCTAATCTTTGATGTAAAGCCAGAGACAGCACGTCTATTACTCACGACCTTACCAACACTCCATCTGGCTCCGTCAGTGGCACATCCCTATGACATACAGAGGTATAATGACGTGGTGAAAGGAACTCTAATCTCCGTTGATGAGGCACTTGAGTATCGAGATCAAGGGCTGTATGACTGGGTCTGGCTTGATGAATGGGATCTGACTGATACCGATGGTGGGAATAAGTCACTCTACACCAAAGAGGTGTTCGATAGACTGCGGAGCGTGGGATACAAGATAGCACTCGTAACGCCAGAGCTCCATGGGACATCGCCGGGTCTCCTTGGTGGAGAGGCTCATCCTGACGCCACGCCTCAAGAAAGGTTATTTGGCCGTATTCGGGAAATTATTGCGCTCGAGCCTGATGCCATATGTACTGACTGGCCTGAGCAGTTCACTACAGACTAAGGATCTCAAGGTGGGGATGATCATTTTTTCTTTCAATAAGAAGAATTTCATTATTCGCAACACGTTTAGTCTCGGCGGACTGATCTCCCGGCTCACTAAAATATTTCAATGCACAGGTCATCACACCACCATGCGCGATGACAACTATTTCTTCATCATCCATTCGCTTTTCCCACTTCTGGATATGCGGTAGTAGTCTTTCATATAAATGCTTATAACTCTCTCCAGGGACACCCTTGTGTGAGCCAGGATGGACAAAAGTAAAACGCTCATTTTCTCTTCTGGCAAATAGATCTGGATCGATATCGCTTTTGTGCAATCCCTCCCAATCTCCATAGCAAACCTCACGAAGTGCATCAATCTCATTGATGTTACAATCTAGTCCATCTGTGGCAAGGTTGGTCGTGTGCAATACTCTGGGAAGGGGACTCCGATAGACGACAAAGTGCTGACCTCTTGTATGATTCTTTAGAAAAGTATTCAACAGCTTGGCTTGTTCTTTTCCCCTTGCTGTCAAAGGTGAGTCACAAATCCCCTGAAATATATCTGCTACATTATGTTCAGTCTGTCCATGGCGTGAAAAGATCAACATACTTACGCCGGATAATGAGCCAGAAAATGTTCATAATCACCAGGCGTCCCAAGCCCCCACACCTTTGGACTGACCGCTACACCTATCTTATGGCCCTTTTGAATGAGGCGGCGGTAAATCGGGGCAACATAAAACTCTTTTTTCCCTTCATCACCATATACGTCATTGTCACGGATCATCCCATCAGCCTCATCAAAAAAGTAACTACTCTTTGCAAAATAATAACCGCCTATGTTGGCGTAGGCGCCTTGTCGAGCAAGATTGACATCCTTTTCATTTACATCTAAAGCTATATTTCTTTTATCTGTGAGGGTATAACTCCATTTAGGATCATAATTGTGCTCGGTAAAGACAGGGATAATACCACTCACCTGTTTACCAATACGCAAAATCTGCTTATACAGACTTCTCCCATCAAAAAAATGGTCTGAGTCAGTGATAATGAGATCTTCATCACGGTCCACAAGTCGCTTGGCCTTTCGTGCTGTCTCAGCAGCCCCTCTGGTAACCTCAGGAATACTAAGTACAGAAATGGCATCTCCAAAGGTATTTTTTAGTACCGTAGAAATATTGAATTCTTTCTTGTGTTCCTTAAGACAGATGAAGATCAAGTCGCCTGGCGAAACCTTGATTTTTGTCTTAGCTTTTCTAAATGGAAGATCAACAAATGGAAAAGATTTTAATGCCCATGCCACCATAGGAAGACCCTTAACATCGATGAGTGGTTTAGGCTTCTTATATTCTGGATTTTGATGGGAGACAGCTGCGAAACGGGATCCTCGTCCAGCCATCGGTACTACGATCTTCATACGACTTTATTCCTTATAATATTTCTCAAACTTCTCAACATCTTCTGGTGTACCGAGCCCCCACATCTCCTCGACGGGGATACCTAGTATCACTTTCCCATCTGCTATCAATTCATTGTAAGTGGGGGCTACATAATACTCGTTAGCGACCATTATCTTTTTTTCGATCATACTGTCTGCTGCAGCAACGAAATCGCTCCCTTTTCTAAAGTAATAGAGTCCTACTGTTGCCTTATTCGAAATAATTTCCTTCTCCGCAATATGTGAGACTATATCATGATCGTCTGTCAAAATGTAACTCCATTTTGGGTGCGTTGCATTAAAGTAGGGAATGAGTCCATCTGCTTCGGGGTGAGAATCGATCATCTGCCCGATGTCACATTTGAAATATTGATCAGAATTATAGATTATAAGTGGAGAATCAGTATCGATCTCATCTGTTGCTAAAAGTACGGTTTTAGCTGCGCCCTCCGGTATCATATCTACCACTTTTATCCTGACCGCTTCTCCAAGGATCTTTTTGATTTCGGTGTCAAGATGATAGTTCTCTACTTGATCCTTCAACAAATAAATATGGCTTCGTGAAGGCCCTCAACCGAGGATATAGCATCCAACGCCCACTCCAACATATATTTACCCTGCACACGGATCAAGGGCTTTGGCACAGTAAATCCTGCTTGTATGAATTTGGAGCCTCTACCGAGTAATGGGATGACTATGTTCATAGATTTTCCAGAACATGTTTCTCGCCTAATTTTAATTTGGCCATGAGCGATCTCCTTTGCATCATCATTTCTTTATTTCCATGATATAGCTGTTTGAAGAAAGTATATAACTTTTTGTAGTGGGCATGATTTTTTTTATCAGGCTCAAATGTCTCACTGATATGCACAAGATCACGTGCAGCATTGATGTTTTTCAAGGTCCCATCAGTCTTGAGCATGATGAAGAGGGAGCCAAGGGACGTAATCTCCACCTCATCGATCACTTGCACTGGCATACCAGTGATATCAGCCCTCAGATGACAGGCGAACCTATTTTGTGCAAGTCCCCCCGACATCTTGATCACCCTAACGGGATGCCCAGCATGCTGGATATGGGATATGATGTCGTGGATCATAAAACCAGAAGCTTCAAAGATGCTTCTTATCATGTCGCTACGTTTGTGGAACCGTTCTAATCCAAAGAACATCCCTCGACTCACATTATCAACGAACGGAAGCCTCTCACCAATGATGTAAGGAAGAAAAAAAATCCCTTTAGATCCTACTGACGAGCCACGAGCCTCGTCTTCCATGATCTTGTACACATATTTCTCGGGGTAGCTATCGCCATAGAACATTGACTTTGCCCATTCTAGAAGCCCACCGTCGATATTGTTTGACCCACCCACAATACTAAAGTCCTCAAATGGTTGCGACAATATCCCCGCGAGCGACTTTTTTCCCTTCCTTCGAGAAAATACTCGAACTGAACTGACAGTTCCTGAAACATTACATACCTCTCCATCTTCTAGAGCTCCTGACCCCAGGAATGCACATATAGCATCATAGGTAGTTAGGATCACTTTTGTTTTTGAGCTAAGCCCCAGTTCGCGGCGAAGATCAAGAACAACGCTCCCGATGATAGTCCCAAATTGTGCGACTTTGGGTAGCTGCCTCGTACTTATTCCTATATAAGAGAGAAGGGAAGTTGGATAGGTGTTGTTGGAAATATCAAAATACATCTTTTCAGCATTGAGTGGATCCGTGACAACTTTCCCCGTTAATAGATAGACGAGGTAATCATTTGATGACATAAAAAAACGAGCCTTGTCAAACTGTTTTCTCTTATGCTTCTTGAGCCACAAGATCTTAGGCATCATGTAGCTGGGCGAGGGAAGAAGGTTTGCATTTTTGAAGATAGACGTAAAGTCCACATGTTCCCCTAACTCCTGAGCTTCATCAACCGCCCTTTTGTCAGAGACAATGTATGAATTAACTAGGGGCTTTCCGTTTTGATCTAATGCAACAAGACAGCAGGCAGAGGATGTCACTGACAAAGCACGTAGTTGTGATCTAAGATCTTGAGTATCCAATACTTCATGCAGAAGTTTACGAGCAAGTTGCTGCCATTCAGCCGGGTCTTGCTCAACTCTGTCACCCTCGATGACGGTACGTACCGGGTACCAATTCTTTCGTATTACTTCTGCTTTATTATTGAAGATGATGACTCGTATGCTGCGAAGACCAAGGTTGATAACACCATAATACGTATTTTCTGGAGCACCATTTTTCATACCCCATTATACATGCACCGATGGTATGCTATTGAAAACGATTATGAAGGAGATAGTATTTGAAAACGGACTCCCAAAAAAAGATAGGCTCAAGCTAGGTCTTATGTTTCTCAGGTGGCCACTCATTTTTCCCTTTGTTAGAAACTATATTACTAGGTCATTTAGTAAATCCGGCAAAGCAGAAATCATTCCGGGGTTTATGTGTTTCTATGGGAACATAATGACAGGAAAGGATGTAGTGCTAAACGATACGTTTTTATTAGACTATGCTCCCATCTCTATAGGCGAGAACACCAAGTTTTCGTTTGAAAATATGGTCATAACATCACAACATGATCGAGTCAACTTTGACACCGTACGGGCGAAGCCTATTCATATTGGTAAAAACGTATGGGTTACGTCACGGTGTATCATACTGCCAGGAGTGACAATCGGTGACAATACCACTATTGGTGCAGGAAGTGTAGTAACAAAGGACATCCCAGCTAACTGTTTTGCCGCTGGCAATCCAGCAAAACCAATCAAATATTATGAGTCCTAAATCGATACCGGTACTTATCGTTGGGGCTGGAAATGCCGGCAGGCAATTGCTTCGTGAGTTTAAGAAGAGTAATGAGCTCAACTATTGCATAGTGGGATTTCTCGATGATGATCCTAAGAAAAAGAATAAAGCTATAAGGGGTATCCCTGTGATAGGAACATTAGAGGATCTAGAGATGCAAGTGAAAAAAAATAAGATAAAGATAGTCTTTATCGCTTTCCCATCAGTGCATGGAGGCGTTATCCGCGCACTCGCAGGACGATGTAAAAAGATAGGAGTCGAGTGTCGTATCATCCCCAAATTCCTGGAGATTATACAAAATAAAGTACGACTAAGCTTCGTGCGACCAGTTACCATTGATGACCTAGTAGGACGACCCATCATCAAGAAGGATCAGATAAAATTTCTTTCGCTACTAAAAGACAAGAAGGTCCTTGTCACTGGCGCGGCCGGATCTATCGGGTCAGAATTGGTAAGGCAGATCAATGAATTTTCACCCCGCAAGATCATCTGCGGAGATCAGTGGGAGACTGGGCTTTTTGACCTTGAGCATGAACTCAAAGGGAAAAAAGAGGTGGAGAAGGACTTCATCATACTCAATATTCAGGATCGACAAAAGATGGACTGGGTTTTTAAGAAACATAAACCAGATTATGTTTTCCACGCAGCTGCGTATAAACATGTTCCACTCATGGATCTACATCCAGAGGAGGCAGTGAAAAACAATATCATAGGGACAAAAAATGTGGCATACCTGGCAGGCAAGTACGGTGCTGAAAAGTTTACATTTATATCTACAGATAAAGCTGTTAATCCAAGCAGCGTTATGGGAGCGACCAAGTCTTTTTGTGAGGCACTTTTACAATATTACGAAAAAAAGTTTAAGACTGTATATTGCTCAGTGCGGTTTGGTAACGTCTTAGGTAGCTATGGCAGTGTGGTCCCTTTATTTCAAAAGCAGATCGCCAAGGGAGGACCCGTAACAGTAACACATCCTGATATGAAGCGCTTTTTTATGACTATCCCTGAGGCAGTACAGCTGGTACTACATGCCTCTAGAATTGGGAAGGGCGGGGAAATTTTCTTGCTTGAGATGGGTGAGCAGATGAAGATACTCGATCTTGCTAATACTATGATCCGACTCTCAGGGCTTGAACCAGGAAAAGATATACAGATCAAGATAACTGGGATACGACCAGGAGAAAAACTCTATGAAGAGTTGTTCGCAGAGCAAGAAGAACTCT
This sequence comes from Microgenomates bacterium OLB22, assembly GCA_001567515.1. Classification (GTDB taxonomy): domain Bacteria; phylum Patescibacteriota; class Microgenomatia; order UBA1406; family HO2-37-13b; genus OLB22. Next base: position 7,711 of record LLEV01000020.1, on the reverse strand, counting down.
CCAAGACTGATCACGATCTGATCTACGCCCTAAAAAATGTTTCTCACCAGGTTAGTGACACCTTACTCTCAACGTACGCTAGGCTCAAAGCATTAGCCAAGAAAAACGATAGAGAAAACTTGATAAAAGAATTGCGGACATTTTATACCAACCTACAGAAATCATGAAAGAATCGTATCTGGTCACAGGCGGGAGTGGTTTTGTGGCACAGCATATGGCACAAAGGCTTCTGAAGGAGACAGATGGTGATGTGGTACTCATGCAACGAGGCAAGACTCACAAAGAGGGGATAATAGACTCGGGATGGCAAAGCCGTTTGTCTATAGTGGTAGGAGATATCACAAAAGAAGATGATGTGCTACGCGCAGTAGGTAATTGCAGTGTAGTCATTCATACAGCAGCCGTGTTGAAAAGTTTGCCAGAGCATTATAGAGGTTTGATAGATACCAACATAGTAGGGACAGGACTGTTACTAGAGGCAGCACGAAAGCATGGCGTATCCAAGTTCATTCATTTATCTTCGGCAGCCGTATATGGCAATCTGATGCCAGGTAGAGAGATGGATGAGCACCATCCACACAACCCCCTAAATATGTATGGAGCGACAAAGGTTTCGGCAGAAGCTCTTGTACATGCATATTTTATAGCTCATGGATTGCCTGCCGTTATCGTTAGACCCTTCAACATCTACGGCCCAGGTCAAGAGCCCCCTCTGATGGTCCCGCTTTTTATAGATAAGCTCATCCGAGACGAGCCGATAGTTCTCAATAATGGTGGACTACAACGACGTGACTGGCTCTTCATACATGATTTTACTGAAGCCCTATTATGTCTTTTGAATACCACTGACAATGTCGCTGGAGAGACATATAATATTTGTTCAGGTGAGGCCACATCTATTCGTACTGTTGCAGAAATTGTTTTAGACAAACTCGCAAAGTCACATGAGCTTGTGGAGGTGCAGACGCTGCAGCAGGTCGAGACCATAGGAAATGCTGGTAATGCGGACAAATTCAAAACACAGTTTGGATGGAAGCCACAGACAAGTTTAGATGAAGGAATCGAACATACGATACATTGGCACCAAAAAAAGATATGAATTTCTGTTATTCTATCCCCAAACTCTATGATCCACGCTAAGAAAATCTCTCTTGTTACTGGTGGTGCTGGTTTTATCGGATCACACGTTGCTGACCACTTGATAACTATGGGTCACAAGGTTGTTGTGCTTGATGATCTTAGTGGAGGCTTTCAATCAAATGTCAATAAAAAAGCACTCTTTGAGAAAGGATCGGTAACAGACGAAAAACTCCTTGACGTGCTTTTTAAAAAATATCAATTCAACTACATCTTCCATCTCGCTGCCTATGCTGCCGAAGGACTCAGTCACTTTATACGAAAGTTCAACTATACCAATAATCTCCTCGGATCAATCCATCTTATCAATCGAGCAGTCCAGTACAACATCGAGCATTTTGTTTTCACTTCCAGCATAGCGGTATATGGCCCGAATCAAACCCCCATGAGAGAGGACCTTGAGCCCGAACCCGAAGACCCCTATGGCATCGCAAAGTACGCGGTGGAGTTGGATCTTAAGAATGCTCAGCGGATGTTTGGTCTCAACTATACGATCTTTAGACCTCACAATGTCTATGGGGAGAGACAAAATCATGGGGATCCATATAGGAACGTTCTAGGGATTTTTATTAACAATATCATGTTAAAAAAGCCCATGACCATATTTGGCGATGGCATGCAGACTCGAGCCTTTAGTTATATAGATGACGTTGCTCCCTATATCGCACAGTCAATTACTATTCCCAAAGCAAAAAATGAGGTGTTCAACATTGGAGCAGATAAGCCCTATACCATAAAGGAGCTAGCGCAATGCATAGCCAAGGCTATGAAAGTACAGCCTGAAATAGAATATCTCCCAGCACGCAAAGAAGTAGTGAACGCCTACTCGGATCATTCGAAAGTTAAGAAAGTTTTCAACATCAAGCGACATACACCGCTAGAAGAGGGGATAGCAAAGATGGCAAAATGGTCAAAAAAAGTAGGTCCGATGGAAGGGAAAAAATTTAGTAACATCGAGTTATACAAGAACATGCCACCAAGTTGGCAAAAACTAACATAACTATGGGAGACAGTCCAAAGGTAAGCATCGTTATATTAAATTACAATGGTCTTGATTTTTTAAAGGATTGTATTGCCAGTATACGCAAACAAACCTACAAACATATCGAGATTGTAGTAACTGATAATAACTCTTCAGATGGGAGTCTCGAATTCCTCAGGTCTACGAAAGATATAGTTCTCGTTTCCCATGACGATAACTATGGTTATGCCCGATCAAACAATGATGGGGCTCAGGCAGCTACTGGGGATTTTTTGTTTTTCCTAAACAACGATACAGTGCTTTATCCAGACTGCATAGAAAAACTGGTGCAGAATTTTGAGCCAAGATCGTTACTTTCACCCGTACAAGTACGTCCATGGAAGAAAGGTGACGAAGGCTATGCACATGTTGGAATGGACATCTTTGGATATCCATACGGTAAAGAAGACTCGCGTCTCAACAAGCCATTCTATGTTGATGGGGCAGGGATCTTTATAAAGAAATCAGACTTTTTTGAGATTGGGCAGTTTGACCCTGAGCTTTTTATATTTCAGGAGGACATAGACCTTTCATGGAGAGCTCAAATGATGGGATACCATATTTTGACATGTTGGGAGGCAAAATTTGAACATTTCGGTGGAGGAGCTGTGCTTGGAGGAGTAGTAAAGAAAAAGAAATATGAGACGAGCTATTTTAGAAGATTTCTCAATGAGAAAAATGTTCTGAGAAACATCCTAAAGAACTATTCATTCCCTCTGAATATTCTAATATTCAGCATGATAGCGTTCTTGCATACAGGTGAAATACTAGTACTAGCTTTGCTAGGGAAATGGAAAGTAATTAATTGTTATCTGAAGGCGTATTGGTGGAACATTACTCATCTCTCAAATACATTACAATTTCGCAAGGCGGTACAGGAGAAGCGATCTATAGGGGACTGGGAGCTGTTAAAGCGCATGTATTGGTCATACTCAAAACTCATTGCATTCAAAAATTTAGGGATCCCTCATTTCAAATAGTAGGGCTACTAATATGAAAGTATTTAGTAGTCCATCCAAAAACCTTATGTACCTCATTTATAGGCTGGTAAGTCCTATCATCGATCCCGTAAAACTCTATACAGGCTTGATAGGATATTTCTGGTTCACATGGGACTTAATTATTTACACTATAAAATCTCCTTCGAGCCGACTACTTACCAGTAATATCTACCCTGTCCTCGATGAAAAAGTATCATTCACCCCCTTCGATGCCCACTACTACTACCAACAACTATGGGTGTTTGAACATGTGCTCAAATCGAAGCCCAAGAAACATGTTGATGTAGCGTCTACCTATCAGATGAGTGGATACCTTTCGAAGATAGTACCTACCACATTCATAGATCTCAGACCCATAGACACATCCCTACACAATCTGGAAATCAAGAGGGGCGACATGTTACATCTTCCCTATGAAGACAGGTCTGTCATGTCGCTTTCTTGCCTCCACTCTATAGAACATGTGGGGCTCGGACGCTACGGCGATGCTCTAGACCCAATGGGCACAAAGAAAGCATGTAAAGAACTGTCACGTGTGCTAGCTAAAGGTGGCAAACTGTATATCTCTACCCCAATAGGGAAGGATCGCATCTGCTTTAACGCTCACCGAATACATACTCCAAAACGCATCATCAGCTATTTCAACCAACTGGAGCTAGTAGCATTTTCGGTCGTCGATGATAGTGGAGTCTTTCATGAGCAAGCACGGCCTGAAGATTATAGAAGTCAAAACTATGCATGCGGCATGTTTTTGTTTGAACGAAAGTAAGATGAAGATGCTCGACCTCTCCTCAAAACCCCGTGTCATCGGAGCAGACTACTATACTGCACCATTCAATCAACTGTATCATCCAACAGGGCAATACCGAGGCGACACCTATGACATCGTATATATGAGGGATGCTCTCGGCGCCACTAAGTTTGACCCGATACTCCTAAAGGAGTCATTCTTCTTAGCTACGAAAGGTGGCTATGTCATTTTCGACTATCGACCTACAGCAGGCTTAGATTTCACGAAGCTTGAGACTCTCCTATGGTGGCTATGGCAAAAGCGCTATGACATAGTGTCGCACGGAGCCCTACCTACCAGACGTATACAAAAAAGTATCTCTAGGCAAGAGCTGTGTGATCTCGCAAGTCAAAGCCCCAATCAAGAAGTGTCGACCCGCGTGCCCACATCTGACCGGGGCTATATGCGTTGCATTCTGAAAAAGAACACTTCAACAGCGATCCCAGGGGACAGTATCCAGAAGTGGACCTTTGGTATCATCACCAACGGCGTTAGGCTAGATTTGATTGAAGAGATCATAACCTCAATCAAACAACAGAAAATCCCATACTACGAGATCATCATCTGTGGAAACTATCACGATAGGGATGAGCATAATATACACTATGTTCCGTTCACACAGCGTGATGACCTGGGTTGGATCAGCAGGAAGAAAAAATACCATAGTCCAGATAGCAAAATATGAAAATATCTGTATTATTCATGATCGAGTCGCCTTTGAGAAAGACTGGTACAAGAGTATGAAACGGTGGGGTAACTCATTTGAACACCTTGCATGCTTACAGTTTTACGAAGGAAATCGGACTAACGACTGGCTCCTTCATGAAAAGATCGAAGGTATAGAGTATAGCTTTAGTTCGCATCTAGATCCTCGAGACTGGGATATCAATGCTTGCCAAGGCGGGCAAATGCATATTGTGAAAAAGTCCATGGTGCTAGCATGTCCATGGGATGAGAGCTATATGTGGGGCAGACCTGAAGATGTTAAGCTTACTAATGATCTGAGAGACAGAGGACATATTATCAGGTGCAATCCAGATGCACATATGAGAACACTTATTTACAAATTTGGTGAGCTTCCAGGCGTCTCCTACAACCCAAAGAAGTTATCATCACACAGGACCGGAAGGCTTTCACGTATAGTTGCTCGAAAGGCATACCGCATACTCGCCCACAGCAAATGGCTCCAAAAGCTGGTATTATCTACTACACAGCGCATTACTCAAAATGGGTTTTTGAAATAATATGAAAACAGTTGATCCAACAAAGTATGACAGCGCTTACTTTACGAAAGTGATGCGCTCTGTTGACTATACCAAGAAGGTAACGATTAAGGATTTCAAACCCATCCACCACCATATAGCTGATCTCATAAGACTCACTCCTGACGACCTCATCGTGGACTATGGTTGTGGCAATGGCGATCTGGCTTTTCTGCTGGCTATGAAGTATGGCTGTCACGTGGTGGGAATCGATTACTCCAAAGATGCCATAGACATAGCCAACAAGTACCGTGCATACCTTGCCAAGACCAAATCTCTTGATCTGGAGAAAACAGAGTTTTACTGCTATGACATAACACATACACCAAAGAAGTTTCACAGAGATGTCTCAGCAGTTTACTTAGCTGATGTGATAGAACACTTGTACGACTCGGAAATCGAGGTGCTGATGCGACTCATCAATAAGTGGAGCAACAAAGATATTCAACTTATCATACACACAGACAACAATGCTTACCTCACCTATATCAGACCTCTTATCGATGTCCTCTCTATACTAACCGGAGCTTCGTCTCTGAGCACAATTCAGCAGCGCAATATCTGGGAGAAGGAACGCCACGTCAATCTCACAACCCCGATAGAACTACGCAAAAAGATGCGGGAGTTAGGATTTGTTCAGGTTAAGATGACCTATTCACTCGTGGATAAGGCGACTATCGCGGCTCAAATAGGCGGGCTTGCCCGCATACCTGGGATAACGGCATGTTTGTACCTGTGCGCGAACATCTTTTCATTTTTACTCCCGAGTTTTTACAGCGTGTTTAGAAAAAATGAGCCATGAAGAAAAAAGTTGTTCAGATTCTATGTCACACACTCAATGACGATGGTCACTTGGACTACCATATCTATGGAAATTGGGCAGCTAGGGCTGCGCGGAGTATTAAGCGATATTCAAATGACTATACCTGTGAGGTTTGGTATGGAGTCAGAAAGTTGAAAAAGCCCAAACGTCTTGATAAGGATGGTATTACTTACCGATTGTTTCCTGCCAAGACACTTAATGGGTTGCTCGAATCATTCTTTGGTCTGATCTATTGCCCAACACTTATCAAAGCAATTGGCCACGAAGACCCTCAGTCAACAATATTCAATTTTCAAGGGGAGCGCGGTAGTCTCATCCACCAGATCATATACACTTATCCTAAGCTTCATTACACTATCCAGTACCACGGGTACGGACAGCCCGCAAAATTTGACTGGTTGGAAAACATCTTTTTAGCACCGATTGAACGAGTTACTTTCCCACGGATAGGACATTTTTTTGTCCATATACAACGGCGCTTTGACTATCTGATAGGAAGGATTGGTATCCCAAAAGAGAGGTTGAGTTTTCAGAATTATGGTGTTGACTATGAACGATTCAAGCCCGGTAACAAGATGGCGGCAAGGGGGACACTCGACATTCCATCTGATGCTTATGTGATGATCTATGTCGGACTGATGACGCACACAAAGGGAGTGGATAAGATGATTGAGGCATACAAACGACTGAAACCAAAGTATCCTCAACTATATCTCATCCTCATTGGAGCCCAGGATAGTGACCCACTCAAAGAAGAGGTCAAAGTAGCAGATAGGGTTCTGGGGATAGTGAAAAATGATGAGGTCCCGCTCTATTTACATGCTTCTGATGTCTATCTCTTTTACGGGACATGGAAGACTAAGGAGTACGCTGGTACCGGGACCGCACCAAATGAAGCCATAGCCTGCAATATCAATGTTATATCCACAAATTTGATGCATTTCCCTAAAGACATACGTGATAAAGTGGGATACACGCCAAAAGACTTTGAAGATTTTGTACAAAAGATAGAGTACCTGATAACTCATCCAGAGAAACAATTTAAGGCAAGAGATGTTATAAAACCTTATGCATCTGATCAGTTGAAAACGCGCTACAGTATCGGCATATATGATTCACTTCTCCAAAAAAAACGTACATAACGGCAAAGGCGCATTCGCCATTGCTGCGTGACATTACTACTGGCATCTGTAATCCCACTTATCAATACTATTGGAATGCTCCGCCTTGGAGGGGATACTATCCTACCACTCGCTCCCCATTTTGCTATGCAAAATGCCTTTGACTGGATCGACTTCGGCAATGGTGCCTACTACTCGACAGATGTGGGGATTTGGGTAGGGATGTTTTATGCTTTAGAGAGCATAGGATTTGACCTGTATACGAGCGCATTTCGTTTTTTTCAATTACTGATATTTTTTTCCTCTCTGGTCTAGGACTGTATTACATCTACAATCTGTTCAATACAAAAAGTAAACTCTGGGGGCTTATCCCGGCAGTTGCCTTTATCTACTCACCTCATCGATATGATCATATGATCTACTTTTATGGGACGGTGGCAATAGTATGGCTTTTATACTTCTTTTTCAAGTTCATCCGACTTAAGACATCATCCTTGGCAGATGTCTTAAGGATGTCCCTGTTGTTTGGATTTATTGGAAATCTACCCAATCCAAA
>LLEV01000019.1 GCA_001567515.1 Microgenomates bacterium OLB22 | reverse complement strand
CCTTGAATGTGTCCAGGGGGACCGTCTTTATATATCCTTCATTGGTAAGTGTCACTATAACCTGCTTGTCTTCGATGAGTTGTTCGCTAGATATCTCGCCCGGTCTGTTTTTAAACACTTTTAGTCCTTCGAGCATCTCCGTATAACTCTTTTGATTTTCGAGAAGCTGTTTTTTGATCTCACCTAGCATCAAGAATACGTCAGTAAGTATCCCATGAAGGAAATTGATCGTCTCCTGTAATGCCTTGAGCTCTTCTTCGAGTTTTCCTCTCTCGAGGCCTGTTAGTCTTTTGAGCTGCATGTCCAGGATAGCTTGCGTCTGAAGGATACTAAATCCAAATTGTGCCATCAATTGCTCTCGAGCCACATTTTCGTCACGAGATTTTTTGATAATGTCGATGATCTGATCAATATGGTCGAGTGCTTTGAGTAGCCCTTCGAGTATATGAGCTCTTCGCTTGGCAGCTTTCAATTCAAAAATAGATCGTCGTTTGACGACTTCTATACGGTGCTTGAGATACTCTTCGAGTATCGTTTGCAACGAAACGGTCTGGGGGATGTTGCCAATGAGAGCTACCATGTTGACTGGGTATGAGCTCTGCAACTCTGTATGTTTGAATAGATTGTTTAATACCTTGTTATAGGCAGCATCCTTCTTTAGCTCGATCACCACGCGGATGCCATCTTTGTCAGACTCATCACGCAGATCTGAGATACCGACTATTTTCTTATCACGGACAAGGTCAGCGATCTTTGCGATAAGATTGGCTTTATTAGTTTGATAAGGGATCTCTTTTATGATGATTGCCTCTCGTTTGCCTATCGTCTCCTCTTCCATGACTCCTCGAACCATGATCTTTCCTCGGCCTGTAGCATAAGCCTGTTTTATATCTTCTAGTCCAAAAATATGAGCCCCAGTTGGGAAGTCAGGTCCGGTAACAAATTTCATCAGGTCATCAAGAGTTGCAGCACACGCTACAGCTTGTCCCGGGACTTCCTCTTCCGATGGTGAAATACCCTCAAGCTGAGGATCGAAACTCAGGTCATATAGTCGTGGGGCCTGATAGGTAAAGATACTGGATTGATCAGGCTCAGGAGCTTTGGCGTTGTCTATCATATAAAGGATAGCATCTACCACCTCAGTAAGATTGTGAGGTGGGATACGGGTAGCCATACCCACAGCGATACCTTCAGCTCCCATGAGAAGGAGGTTGGGTACTGCGGCCGGTAAAAAAAGAGGTTCCTTAAGTGTAGCATCGAAGTTATCTGTCCAGTCGACAGTCTCTTTGTCGATGTCAGAGACCAATTCTTGTGAGATCTTAGTTAGCTTAACCTCGGTATACCTCATTGCAGCAGGTGAGTCACCATCAATCGAACCAAAGTTCCCTTGTCCCAGTATCAAGGGATACCTCATCGAAAATGTTTGGGCCATACGGACCAAAGAATCATAGACAGGGACATCCCCATGGGGATGATATTTTCCGAGCACCTCACCTACGACTTTAGCGCTTTTGGAAAAACGTGCCGTATGATGTAGCCCAAGCTTGTGCATGGCATATAGGATGCGTCGGTGTACTGGCTTTAGTCCATCGCGTATGTCCGGCAGGGCTCTCGTAACGATGACCGACATCGCATAGTTCAGGTATGATCTGCGCATCTCCTGCGAGATCTCTATCGGTGCAACTCCTGGGGTTATCGCTACTGGTGTATTTTCTCTAGTATCATCCATAATAACGTTATAATGATTGTTCTATTGCCTTGATAGCCTCTTCCTTTCCGCGGAATTCTCTGGTTTTGACCCATTTCCCTTCCTCTAGGTCTTTTGTAGCGATCGAAGAAGTTCTTGATCTGCGCTTTTTTCATAGCAGGTATATCCTCGATACAGGTCACCTCAGCCATAAAAGGATCTATCTTGGCAGTAGGCACAGCTATAATCTTTGTGTCTATGCCCTCTTCATCCTCCATCTCAAGTAGTCCGAGAATACGGCATTTTACTACAGTGCCTGGGTGGAGAGCATAGCTGGCAAGCACGAGCACATCGACGCAATCTCCATCCTCAGCATGAGTGCCGGGGATAAATCCGTAGTTGACTGGGTAGAATAATGCCCCGTGGACAAATCTGTCGGCAAAGAGCACCCCTGATTCTTTGTCAATCTCATATTTGACAGATGATCCATCTGAAATTTCAATAAACACATTGACTTTATCAGGGATGTCACCGGGGGTTAGTTTGTCTATGTTCATAGGTGTTAAATACTTGTAATGATGATCAACTATCAATTTCTGCCATGCGTGCATGAGTTTGGATGAATTTTCTACGAGGAGGGACTTCATCTCCCATGAGAAGAGTGAAAGTCTGGTCAGCTACTTCTGTATCTTCGATAGTAACCTGCTTTAATAGTCTGTTTTCCGCTTTCATTGTTGTCTGGTATAGCTGATCTGGATTCATTTCTCCCAGTCCCTTATATCGTTGGATAATTACTTTACTTGGATCATCCTTAAAGTCACCTTGTAATAGGGCATCTCTCTCCTCAACTGTGAAGGCATAGTGTGATTTCTTGCCCAGAGTTAGTTTAAACAATGGGGGTTGAGCAACATAGATGTACCCTCGTTTCACAAGCTCGGGGAGATGTCGGAAAAAAAATGTCAGGATAAGTGTTCGGATATGCTCTCCGTCGACGTCTGCATCGGTCATGATGATGATCTTGTGATACCTGATCTTCTCATAGTCTGTTGTCTCCCCTATCCCCGTGCCAAGGGCGATTACGAGATCTTTGATCTCTTTGAAGGCGATAACTTTATCTAGATACGCTTTTTCGGTATTGAGGATCTTTCCTCTAAGTGGGAGTATGGCTTGATAGCGTCTATCTCTCCCTTGCTTTGCTGACCCACCTGCTGAGTCTCCCTCTACCAAATAGAGTTCTGATTGGGCAGGATCTCGGGATTGACAGTCGGCGAGTTTCCCCGGAAGAGTCGCCCCTTCTAGTGCTCCCTTTCGAATTACTGCCTCTTTAGCAGCCTTAGCAGCAAAACGTGCTTTCTGAGCAAGGAGGATGCGCCCGAGGATCTGTTTTGCCGCCTTTGGATTTTCTTCAAAGAAAAGGTCAAGAGCTTTGTTCGTTTCTTGTTGTACTACCCCTTGAACCTCAGCATTTCCCAGTTTTGTTTTGGTCTGTCCCTCGAACTGAAGATTGGTAGAAGGCATTTTGATATAGACAATAGCAGCGAGTCCCTCACGGACATCTTCACCGCTTAGTGCCTCATCATTTGCTTTGATAAGTCCCTCCTTCTTGCCATAGGCATTTACTGCTCTTGTGAGTGCTATGCGGAATCCAGTCAGGTGTGTCCCTCCCTCCTTTGTATTGATGACATTGACAAATGAAAGCACATTTTCAGCCATGTTGTCATTGTATTGTAGAGCTACTTCAAGCTCCAAATCCTCCTGTTGTGATTTGAAATACAAAGGATCATGGAGGACCCTTTTATTTTTATTGAGATCTTTCAGAAGTGATACGATCCCACCATCAAAAAAGTATCCAATCTTAGTTGGGATACGTTTATCATGGATAGTGAAGAAAACACCAGATATGAGGTATGATCGGTCTTTTATACGACGCTTGACTTGTTTTAGCTCGAGATCGATGCCTTGCTTAAAGATAGTGCCATCTAGTTTATATGATGTGGCTGTCCCATTGAGATAGGAGCGCGGATACTTCATCTCAGTAGTCTTTATGACCTCTGTCTTAGGGACCCCCCTCTCATACTCCTGACGGTAGATGTCATTGCCTTTCTTGACTTCAACGACGAGATGATCAGAAAGAGCATTTACTACGCTCGCTCCTACGCCATGTAGTCCTCCTGAGAATTTATAGGCGTCTGTCTCAAACTTCCCCCCCGCATGGAGTTTGGTCATGATGATCTCGAGTGCTGACTTGCCATACCCCGGCATTAAGTCAACGGGGATACCTCGTCCGTCATCTATAACTGTGACATAGCCATTTTCTTCGAGTATGACATCGATGTGTTTTGCCTCGCCAGCCAAGGCTTCGTCAATAGAGTTGTCTACTATTTCAGAGAGACAGTGATAAGCACCGTCTATGGATGTGGTGCCGATGTACATCCCTGGTCTCTTTCGTACTGGCTCAAGCCCCTCAAGGACTTTGATAGATTGACCTGAGTAATTGTTTTCATCAGCCATAACAAAATAAGTATACCCCAGTTGAGCATACCGGTCAACTCTAGTCAACTAAAACTAACTAGAGCAAAGAGGAGGTCGTAAGCATATAAAGAGCAAGGATAGATGAATCAAAGCAAGAAAGGAATCCCAGGACTCCCTAACTGCCTTAATTTCTAACAAGAAACGAGATACAAATACCAAGACGCAAACAAGTCTTAATATGCAAATTCAAATCTAGTTGAAGTCTTTAAAGGAAGGACGATCATCTTGCCCTTTTGCAAGGATCTCACAGCTAAATCTTCCTAACCAGATTCTCATGATGACACCACTGACTAATGACATTTCACTTCTAACTATTGACTTATACTCATACAAACGGTATACTATAGGTATAGCATATTAACAACAGGAGTTGCAGGTGACTGAAACGGTCTTAGTCTTATTCCAGTTACTTTTCATAGGCATCTGTATCTATGGCACAGTAGCTAGTGTCGTTTCAGCAATTGTATTTGGAGTATCTTTTCTTACAGTGAAGCTACCGTGGCGTGTACGTCTTTGGAATGCGGCGCTATGGTTTTTTGGAATGATGCTAGTCGCTGTCGCATTTGCCTATGCAGTAGTGTTCTTAGTTAATGCTTTGCCAACTCCGTTGTAAGTGCTCTGCCTTTGGCTCGGTATAATCTATCGAGCTTTTTTTATCAAAAAATATGCTCAAAGTCAGAAGTCAAAATCCTCACTTTGCCTAATGCTACGTGGTACAGGCACCACTGCCGTCATAAGTGTAACGAAGAATCTTGCTAAAGGACTAGTTAACTAGATTATTCACTTAGTCGCGTCGAACTCGATCTCGTTCAGGATGAGGTGTAGAAGTATCTAGATGTAGTTTTGAGATTCTCGATTTGATCTTTGGGTTTCCTTTACGCATTCATTAGGAGTTCACGGAGAGACTTTGGCTTTTCTTGTTTGTTGGCCTTTTCTTCATTATTTTTTTGCTGCTTCTTGAGGTCTGCTGCGATTTTTTGCTTCTGCTCAAACTTCCCTACTTGACCAAGTGTATCAACATAGCGCTGTTCACCAGACCAAAGAGGATGACATTTCATGCAGATATCGACGCGGATCTCAGACTTAGTAGAGCCTGTCTTGAATGTGTTTCCACACGAGCAAGTCACTAGTGCTTCAGAATGATAGGTAGGATGTATTGCGGCTTTCATAACCATGAAGTATAGCAAACTAGGTCTGTAGTTACAAGCTCCATATATGTTATCCCAACACAGCCTCCCACCTCCCCTGGCTGATGATATCTTCTAGATTGTGCACACTTTGATTAGTACGATGGTCAGTGAGTCTGTTTTGTGGAAAATTGTATGTACGGATTTTGTCGGCTCGATCTCCAGTACCCACATTTTGGACATAGGAAAATCTCATCCCCTTGCGTTGCTCTTCCTCTAGTTGATATAGTTTTGCGGCAAGAAGATTTAGCGCGATCTCTCTATTTTGTTGCTGTGTTCGCTCCTGTGAGCAAGTCACGGTAATTCCTGTGGGTTTATGGATGAGTCGGACAGCTGTAGCTACTTTATTTACATTTTGGCCACCGTGTCCGCCGGCTCTAAAAAAATTGCCATTCGATATCTTGCTGCCCGATATTGATGTCCTGCTGATTGATCTGCGGTAAGACCAATATCACTGCGGTTGAGGTATGTACTCTACCGCGCCGCTCAGTTTTCGGAATGCGCTGAACCCGATGGACGCCAGTCTCATTTTTAAATCTTTCAAAGGCATTCTCCCCTTTTATTTTGATGACGTTATGTTCGATCTGTGTTACCTGGAATCCTTTGCGTGTTGCATACTTATGATACGAGCTAAGCAGGTCTTCTGACCAAATCTTCGACTCATCTCCACCGACGCCTGGGTTGCCCTCAACGATAGCAATATTTGGATTGATACTGGACATAGGTACAGGTATTTATAATTGATCTTGTACAAGCTTTTTTATGTGAGCTACTGTGGTCACAGTATGTTGCTCTCCTGATGTCATATTTTTTATCGTGACGTTACCATCTTTGCGTTCCTTTTTCTCCCGCGATAAGGACAAAAGGGATTCCTGCTTTCTGAGCGTAGGTCAGCTGTTTACTGAGAGGTGCCTGTTCTGGATAGGTCTCGACAGCCATACCTTCTTTACGCAAATCCTGACACCACCCAAATACGTACGCAGGATCTTCATTTTCAAATAGGGGGGCAAGTATTATTGTGCTCGTTCCCTTAAAATCTGGAAGTTTTCCAAGATCTTGTAAAAATGCCAACAGAATGACATCTGATGTGGCAAATCCTACCCCCGGGAGATCTCGGTTTGCACCGTATGAAGTGATCAGATTGTTATATCTACCACCACCATAAAGCGACCGCGTAAGTCCATGTCGTGCTTTTACTTCAAACACTATTCCTGTGTAATAATCAAGCCCTCTCACAATCCGGGGGTTGTATTCGATGTAGTCTGCTACACCATACGACTTACAGTAAGAAAGACATTCTCCGATGTCGGGGGGGATAGGGGCATCATTAGGATCTATATTGAGAATTTTATCCACTACTTGTCGGTCAACCCCCAGATCTAAGATGGCTTTGTGGCTTATCTCAACAGGCTGCTTCTCCATGCGGTCAATAATGGTGAGGATTGGCTTTTGAAGGTCGTCTGAAATGCCATTTGCTTTAAAAAAATCCTTCATGCTTGATCGTGAATTGACATAGACTACAGCCTCTTGCGGTGTTACTCCAAGAGCTCGTAAAAGGAGAGCGGCAATACTGATAATCTCAGCATCTGCTATACGACTATCAGGACCGATCAAGTCACAGTCGATCTGATAAAACTCCCGTGACCTTCCCTTCTGTGGAGCCTCATAGCGATATCGTAGTCCGATATTGAACCAGCGCAGTGGTATGACTAGCTCCATAGCACGAGCTGCGACCATACGCGCGAGCGTTGGTGTCATTTCAGGTCGTAGGACTAGCTTTCTGCCATCTCTGTCAACAAGTCCAAATGTCTGTTCGCGAACGAGCTCTTCAGAAGACTTATTGAGATACAAGTCAATAGGCTCTATAAGAGGGCCGTCATACGAGCTATATCCAAATGATTTGATTACTTCTGTGAGCTTATGAAATAGCCAGTCTTGTTGGGCTTTCTCAGCAGGATACTTATCTTTGAATCCTTTTATCGCGGAGGGGACTTTCTGTGCCATGCTCTATTATAGCTGATCACAATAGAATCGTTGCTATCGATTTGATCGATACTATCAATGTATTACCATAAAACATAATGATGAGTTGAAGCAAGAAAAGTATTGAGTCAACCTGAGCTTAAGCGAAGGATCTAGCAGAAAAAACTCCGTTGTAAAATTCTTCACTTCGTTTAGGATGACTGCAGAAAAGTTACTCCTTTTTCTTGAAACTCCAACAAAAAAAAGAGGGAGTAACTACTCCCTCATAGTCCTATCTTGGTATAGGGTGGACAACCCCGGCAGAATCCGAAAATCTTACTATGGCTCCTGGGGGGATCACCTTGTTTACGGTACATCTATTCTGCATAGATTTTATCCCTGAAATCCGTGAAATAGGGTAAGCGTCCAGAACATGCCAGCTTTTTGTAGCTGGATCCTGGTAAGTAAGATAAAATGGCTTAACTGGCTTGGCAACCTGATTCATCTTACGCTCCATGTGTCTCTGCACTCGTCATCCTTCACCAGAGGGATAGGCCCTTGTAATTCTAGCAGATAAACATAGCTAAGTGAACAATAAGAGAAGACGTCTTTGCTACTGCGATAGCCCGAGTTTGACAGTGAGCGTTTGTGATTTACCATCTCTCCAAAGAATTATCTTTACAGTGTCAGTGGCTTTTTTTGCCTGGATGAGCTCTCTGAGCGTTGGCTTCATATCTTTCTCTACTTGCTTCCCATCAATTGAAGTGATGATATCATCTGGTTGGACCCCTGCTACTTCTGCGCCAGAGTTTTTCTCTACGGATACGACATATGCTCCCTCAGGGACATCGTGAAGTATAGCAGTCTGCTTATCCAGGATCTGATATCGTATGCCGAGAAATGGTCGTTGTATGAGGCCAGAGTTAGAGATGAAATGCTCGGTAAGATCATGTACTACATTAATTGGGATAGCAAAGCCAATACTTTGCCCGGCTTGTGATACCGCGACATTGATCCCTATGACTTCCCCTGCCAAGTTTACCAATGGTCCACCTGAATTTCCTGGGTTTATCGCCGCATCAGTCTGGATGACATCATCTAGCGCTCAGCTGATTGGTCAAATTCAGATCCTGCTGTAATGCCCCTACCGAGACCCGAGATAATACCTTTCGTTACACTATTGCGAAACTCTCCCAGTGGTGTCCCCATTGCGATGACAGTTTGTCCGAGTTTTAATTTTGTCGAATCACCAAATGTTAGGGCTTTAAGGTCTTTAGCTTCGATCTTGAGGATTGCAAGGTCGTTGAGAGGATCCCGGGAGATCTGTTTTACTGGATATTCCTTATCATCACTGGCTATGACTGTGTAGGTGGCTTCTTCGTCAGAGACAACATGCTTATTGGTGACTATCAGCCCATCACTTTTTATGATAAAACCACTCCCAATGTTCCCTTCAACCTCTTGGGGGGTTCCTGGGATAGTTTCAAAAGGAGAAAACGGATTGAGAGGATTTATCCTCACAGTATCTCGTGCTTGGGTAGTTTTTTTTATGCTTATTGTGACGACAGAAGGCAGGCTCTTCTCTACGGCTGTTGTCACCGCGGAGTCTTCTGAGGTGATGCGAAGAGTTTGCTCTGGCTGTGGGACTTCAAATGGTTGTTTTGGTGTGGGTACCTTGATCCATTGATAGTATGAACCCACGTAAAGGACAGCACACAATATGATGAGAAGACTTACAAGTCGTTTCATAGTACTTCTAGGTATTATTTACTATTTTTCTCTATGTATTCAATGGCTTTTTGCAATTGAGAGTCGGTTTCATCAGTAATAGTATCCCCATTAGCCAGTTCTGTCTGAGGGATTTTGACTTGCGGCTCAATCCCTTTCTGGTGGATCCAATCACCTTTTGGTAGTTTCCATTTTGCAATAGTGACGTGCACCCCCGCCCCATCTTTGAGGTCTAACGCTACTTGGATTGATCCTTTCCCAAATGATTTCTCCCCAATCACCTTAGCTCTTCCATGATCTCGCAGAGCACCAGCCACAATCTCAGAAGCTGAAGCAGAGCCGCCATTGACCAGGACAGCAGTGGGGATAGCGAGTAGTCTTCCCGCCCTCTCAACACTGTAGTCTTCATACTTGCCACTCTTGTACTCTTGTCGGACTACTAGTTTGCCCTTAGGCAAAAACTCCGAAGCGATATAAACAGCCCCATCTAAAAATCCG
The DNA here is from genome assembly GCA_001567515.1 of Microgenomates bacterium OLB22. Taxonomy (GTDB): domain Bacteria; phylum Patescibacteriota; class Microgenomatia; order UBA1406; family HO2-37-13b; genus OLB22. The sequence goes on along the minus strand of LLEV01000019.1, from coordinate 29,180 downwards.
CCAGGGTTGTTTCGCACATCAAGAAGTACATCTTTCACTGTCCCATTCTGTATTTTCAGTGAGATTTCATCGATGGCTTTATCCCATTCATTGTTAGTAGTATCCCCAAATCTATTGAGATGGATGATAGCTGTTGATTTTGCGTAGCTGGTCTCTACAGAGGCTACGGTAATGGTATTCCTCACTATGGTGATGTCCTTTTGATCATTTCCTCTTAGGATGGTGAGCGTTACTTTCGTCCCCTTTTCCCCACGGATCTTTTGCACTGCCTGTGACAGGGTCCACCCAGCTGTAGAATCGCCATCTACTTTCAGGATTTGATCGCGTGGTTTAATCCCAGCTTTTTCAGCTGGTGAGTCTTGGAGCGGACTGGTGATGATGATCTGGTTATTCTCCAGACCGAGTTCAGCTCCGATTCCCTCAAATTTTCCACCAAGGTCATCTTTACTTGACTGATTTTCCTTTGGTGTCAAGAAAAAGGTGTATGGATCGCCAAGAGATGCTACCATACCTTTGATCGCACCATAGTACATTTCCTTTGGATCAAGTTTATCTTTGTCTACAAATTGATTTTCAAGCTCTTTCCAGGTATCCCAGAAAAGTGAAAAGTCAATATTGTAGGTGTTACCTTCCTCTTGCTTAGTGACTATATAAGACTTGTTCGTCCCTTGTATAGTTTGCTTTGTAGAGTACTGACCAGACTTATAGCCGACTGCATATAAGAGTAAACAGAATGAAACAAAGAAAAGAAGATTAGTCGGTTTTTTCATCCACGCAATGAAAGACATTTTGTTATTGTAGCGGGGGGAAAATCAAAAAGCAAAGAGTGTATTATCCCTGTGAAGGATTGACATACTCAGTTTCCTCACTGCGATCCATATCTGCCACATTTTTCTCAATTCTCATGCCTTGATAGGCAGTATAGGGGATGAGGGCCATGTACCTTGCATACTTGATCTGTTTTGCCAGCTTTCGCTGATACTTTGCACATACTCCAGAACGTGCTGGGTCCATGATCTTCATGCGGGCTGTCAAAAACTTCTTGAGTGTCTCCACATCTTTGAAATCAGGCTCGATATTGTGTGTTTTGAAATAACATTTTGTCATAGGTCTTTAAAATGGCATGTCGTCACTAGTAATTTTACTCGTATCCTCAGTCTCTGAATCAATTGCTGCCAAGTCCTCTACGCTAAACTCGGCCTCATCAGCTTTCGGCTTATCTGTAGTGGGCATTGCAACACTATCACCTGTCCTTCTATCGTCGAAGAGATAAAATCGCTCATGATGATCTCAGTTGACTGACGTTCTTGTCCATCTTTTCCAGTATAGCTACGATAGACAATGCGTCCCTCTAGATATACTTTTCTTCCCTTCTTTAATAACTGCGCACAAAGTTCAGCTAATTTTTGCCAGGCTACTATACGATGATACTGCACATCTTCTTTGAGCTCGCCAGTCGTAGTCGTCCATCCCCTATTTGTTGCAAGTCCAAAGGTACAGACGGCAGTTCCTTGGGGAGTGTACTTGAGCTCCGGGTCACGGGTGAGGTTCCCCATGAGCACAACACGATTGAGAGACTTACTCGCCATACTAATTAAGCTCTCTTGAGCAGTAAGTAACGGATAACATCTTCACTGTGTTCTAGTTTTCTACGCACGTCTAAGATTGACTTTGGCGATATTTGGACGGTCCAAAGGTGATAGAACCCCTCAGTCTGCTTCTTGATGGGATAGGCGAGCGTCCTTTTGCCCCAAGTATCACGGGCAGTGACATCTGCTTGGTTGTCTGAGAGTATTTTCTCGACAGCACTCATGGTTGTCTTATTATCAGTTGTGGTGATAAAGGTAAATTCGTAGGTATTCATGTGTACATATAAGCACTATGGGTGCTCCTAATTGGTTAGAACTATACCAAATGACTGCTCTAAAATCAACACATGAATAGTCAATATCATCCCAAGTTAAGATTGTTAATTCAAATTAACCTAAAAACCTAATGTTCCCTAATAAAATCCTAAATGCTAACCAAATCCAAAATTATAAATTCAAATCTCCAAACCTAATGCCTGCCCCTTCGTAGTCAGGTACAGTCCTGTACCTGACGAAGTGTGGTCATCCTGAATTGCCAACCCCGGGGGTTGGTTTAAGTAGAAACCTCGGGGCTTTCTAGAGATTCGATGGATAATGAAGGTAGTCATTGACTTTCTTAAAGCTGTTTACCCTCCTTACAAACCCCCGGGGTTGGTTGCTTTCCAATCTTGAAATTAATCCTATAGTTGGGTATACTTACTCCGCGTGCACGACGCTTAGAAAAGGACGGTAGTACAGATGGTCAGGACTGATCCCCCGAGAGTGTGGATCCCAAAGGTCCCTCGTATGATGGTCAGGCAGCTTGCTCTAAGGATCAAGCCAGTGGTGGATTTTGGCTCCAGAGGCAAGTGTTACATCAAGCCAGTTGATCTTTTTAATGTTGCTTATACATGGGCCCCCATTCCCGCAGAGAAAGCGCCAGTGTTTGAAGTGCTCTGTGATATCACTACATATCATAGCTATGGGGCACCAGTGTTCTTTAAACCATCGATTGCTGAGGTTCTGGCCCAGATCCCGGCTGAGTACAGAGATGTGGTAGTCGCCTTTGAAATTGATCCTCCAGGAAGTATTCGTAATATGGATGATGCCGCCTTTTTGGATGGTTATCATTCGGCTACAACTCGATTGTACGTTCTTAAAAGCGAGTAACACAGCCCTCCGTAGCTGCCCCGATGGGTGGCGAAGGGGGCTTTTTTTCAACACCTCAGTCATCCCAAACTTGATTTGGGATCCAGGCTTTGCTACTTTGTATTTGGAGATCCTGGATCAAGTTCAGGATGATACTAACTTACAAGTAGCAATCCCCTGGGTTGGTTGAAATCTTACGTCAAATCAAAAATAACCTTTATCTCTTCTGCCATTTTCAAGTAACTGTCAGCATAGGGCTGATCTCCATGTTGCAATAATTCAACATATTTCTTGTAGCACATGGCTACAGCAATGCGGGGGATTTGTTCGATTTCTTGTAGCAGGAGCCTTCTCCGTATCCGATTAGCAGATTGTCATAAAATTGTTTAACAGGTACCAACCCGGCATCCCAATGAGTCAAAGTTCGTGCTATCTCCTCGGCAGGAGAACCGTAGCTGAGTGTATCAAGGTCAAACAAGAAAGGTGGATCGGTAAAAGACATATTTCCATCATGCCAATCTCCGTGAATAAGTGTTTTAGTTAGATTCAGCCCAGTGTAATCAAGAGGACTGATATATGGGGCAAATTGTTCCTCTGGCAATACGCTTAACAACATGGCGTATTGGTCTGCTTCAACTTCTCTCATCCAAGATGTCCCTCCGATACCAGGATGATCGAAAGATTTTAGATTTGTATGAAAAATGCTCATAAGCTTCCCTATGGATTGTTGATCGTAGGCTGAAAGTAGCTTTTTTTCGATAATTTCGTGCTTTTGTAAAAGATAAAAAACGACGGAGTCACTTTTTTGAATGATAATTCCTTCTTTATCCGGGATGTATGATTGAGTTACAAACGCAGTGATCTTTTCTTTGACGATACTGCAGAACTCGATTTCGGCTTTAAGATGTTCTAACTTGTATGTATCTGGATCCCGGGCGATCTTAAGTATGTATGACTGCCCCTCACGAGTTATTAGATCAAAAACGCCTCCGTAATAGCTATATATCGGCTCTGTGCTGAATTCAGAAAAGCCATATCTATCCTGTATAGCTTCAAGAACTCCTGATGGTACTGTTGTAGACATCGCCATTAAGATGTTTTTGTAACAACTGTACCGGTAGCGGTATCACTCACTTCATACCCGGCTTCTTCGAGTGCTTTACGCAGCTCATCTGAACGAGCATAGTTACCATCTGCACGTGCTTGATCACGAATGTATTTAAGTTGCTGTATGTCTGGGGGCAAGGGAGCAATAGGGTCATGAGGTATATCTGTAAGGTCACTTAGCCCCAGACCTAGTACCCTATCAGCTTCGAGTAGAAAGTCCAGCTTGTCCTCGGCAGGCACATTGGATTTGATCACTTCCCACACTATCGCCAGGGCCTGTGGCATCTGTAGGTCATTGGCGATCGCCTCGTCAAATCGCCTCATATACACAGCAGTCTTTTGCAACTTCTCGGGTGACAGGGACAGTCTTTGTGTCTCGGCCTTTAGTTGTCTGACTATTGAGAGGAGCTTTTTATATGCCGTGTCTGCTCCTTGAAGCGATTCCCAGGTAAAGTTCATTTCAGACCGGTAGTGAGCCTGCAGGAAGAGATATCGTAGTGACATGGGTGAATATCCATTATCTTCAATATCTTTAAGCCGCAAGAAATTTCCTAGAGACTTACTCATCTTCGTCCCATCTACCATCAGGAAGTAACTGTGGAACCAGTACTTCACAAATGGTTTTCCGGTGGCTGCTTCTGATTGAGCTATTTCATCTTCATGATGGACCGGTATCAGATCAATCCCACCGGAGTGAATATCGATCGTCTCCCCCAGGTATTTCATGGACATAGCTGAACACTCGATATGCCATCCTGGGAAACCGTCTCCCCATGGGCTATCCCAATGCATAGCATGGTTGGCAAATCTTCCTACTCTGAAAAACCAAAGAGAAAAGTCCGCTGGATTTCTCTTTTGTGTCCCAGCAACCACTTCTTCTCGGACTGCAGTTTTCTTGTCTTCGAGTGCTTGCCCACCGAGTTTTCCATAGCTCGCAAATGTGGTGACATCAAAATAGATCGCTTCCTGCGTTATGTAGGCATGACCTTTATCCAGTAATCTCTGGATGAGAGTGATCATCTCAGCAATGTGATCTGTCGCATGAGGGATATGGTCGGGGCGGATGATCCCCATATGGTCGATCATGGATAGAAAATCATCAGTGAAGAACGTTGCTACCTCATCCACGGTTTTTCCATATTTCGTAGCCCCTTTGGCTATCTTGTCATCCCCCTCATCTCCGTCGCTTACTAGATGACCGACATCAGTGATATTCATCACATGATTTACATCGTAACCAAAGTGTGTCAGAGCCCTCTTTAGTACGTCATCATTGGTATATTTGCGTGCATGACCAATGTGAGCAAAGTCATATGAAGTAAATCCACACGCATAAAAAGTTACCTTCGGGCCGTTAAGTGGAGTAAAGTCCTCGATCAACCTAGTCGCAGTATTATAGATACGCATGCAGGCATTGTAGCCCACATGTATAAGAGAGACAAGTAATTATGCTTTCCTCTTACTATAGATGATCAGACTGAGTATAAATCCAAATGCTGCTAGTGCCATCATTGGGATTGTAACAAATCCGTACGTCATAAAAAACCTTTCTGAGCAAGAAACGGAGTATCCTACTGTACTGCATGGTATTGATAAATTGGGTAAGATCTGGTGGTAGTAGTGATATGCAGCGATTAGTCCACCTATGATAGCCAGTGGGGTGATGTAGATAATGGCTCCATTGTCCCTGCGTGAGATACCCACAAGTCCGAGTACAACTAGAGGATACATCGCAATCCTCTGTAGCCAACAAAGCTTACAAGGAGCATATCCAGCTATATCTGAAAAGTAGAGACTACCTGCCATTGCTATTGTAGCAATGAGTGTAATATATGGGACAGTTTGAGCCCTAATAGCGGAGGCCATCCTTTTGGGTATTATCCCTGAAGATCTCTTTGTCAGTATGCCAAGTATCAGATCCAGCAATAGTAGTGCGGAGAAGACAAGCGCCAATACGGTAAGTAATGATAGAAAGTCAGTGATGATCTTCGTCATGCGACTATTGTACTGAAGTCCATTCTATTTGCAATACAAAGGCTTCAGACTATTGACGACAGGTCCAACCGTAGTACAATGATCCCCACGTGGCAAAACCAGAACTCAAACTACCCTTTTTGCACTATGTAGTCCATACCCCAGAAGCATCACCACTTAGACCTGTTCAGACACTCCGTACCCCAATAGATACACTTCACAGATTAGATTTTTATGCTACACGACATCATGCAGGAGATAGAGAGCCCCGTTCAGAGCACGATCAGGTAGTTGACCTAATAGCTGCAAATTGGGAGGAAACCATCTCAAACATGTTGGCGATGTTGGTTGGCGAAAATTTGGAAAACCCATTTCGACATGTAGAGCCCAGTGTCTATCGTGAAGTTGCCCTATGGAGGGCTGTCCGTGAGGGTTCATCAATAAGAGGTCGTTTGATTACACAGACTGATATACTGGGATGGGACAGGTTTGGTAATGTGTATGTGATTGAGGTGGGTGTCAGATCAAGCAAACAAAAACGTATACAGATAGATGAGTCTTGCCGACATCTACATAAGCTCTTCCCTACACTTAGCCTTCACGGGGTCATATTTGGATATGGTAATAAGACACGTCAGAAAAACATTTCCTTCGAATATCCCGTCCTACGCGGTTGATCAAGAGACTTTTATTTGATGAAAAGAACCTTCTGTAATGATGATGTGGTCAAGTAGTGGGATACCCATGATCCTGCCAGCTTTCTTTAATCTTTTTGTAACTATATAGTCATCGTCAGATGGAGTTACTACTTGCGATGGATGGTTGTGTACTACTATTACAAATGCACTATGAAGCTCGAGTGCTTTACTGTAAACCTCACGGGGATGAACTAGGCTACTATCTACTGTCCCAATAGATAAAGTCACTTTTTTTATTAGCTCGTACCGTGCATTTAGATAAAGCGCAATAACAAATTCTTTCTTTTTTTTCGTAATGCTGTGACACAGCTGCCAGACGACTTCGGGAGACTTAATAGTGGGACGACTTGGGAGTGAGGAGAGACGTTTCGTCAGTTCAAAAGCAGCAATGATCTCAGTCGCTTTGGCAAGACCAATACCCTTTATCGAGGAGAGCTCTTTGGGGTCGAGCGAGTTTGTCAGCAGATCTTTCTTCCTAGTAAGGACCTCTGTAGCAAGATCTAGGACATTTTTCCCTTTGTACCCTGTACGCAGGAGTATAGCCAGCAGCTCCTGCTCAGTGAGCACAGAGGCTCCGTGATGAAGCAATTTCTCTCGCGGCATTGCACTGTGTGGCAATTTTTTGATATCCACTTTGGATTGTTGTAGCAACTATATTAGCTTTTTACTGATATTAGCAAACTTACTCATCCTCTGCTAACCCTTGCTTTTTGCTGGCTTTCGTTCTCTTGTTGTTGGCCTATTATTCTTTCTAGGGATTCCTGGACCCATGGTCCTCCCTCGCGGGAGTGGTGTATAGTTTCTGGCCTCAATCCTTTCTTGCTCTATGGCCTTTCGTTGCTGTTGTTGCTGTAGGTCTTGTCGTTGTCTATTAGCTTGTTCTCTTTGTAGTCTTTGTCTATATGTAGCTTCCTCACTTTTAAATCGGGAGAAGGCTCGTTGTGCATCCCGATCAGCTGTGGCGGCATTACTGGGATTTAGTTGCTCTCTGATGCTGGCCAATTCGTTAGAGTCATGAGAGCGCTTTAGTCGATCTCCTATCGGCCCTGATAAAGGTGTATGATTATGTGCCTTCGAGGTCTCTTTAGAAGGTCTGGCTATTTCTTTCAACACATTCGATGCAGCATTGATTCCTGTTCGTGCAGCAGCCCTCCCACCTGATGTGCCTACTTCAATGATCCTATCCGCAAATCCTCCGAGTTGATTGGTTGCCATAGTAACATTATATACCGAGGTGGGCTCGTGCTGTCTCGTTCATACGATCAAAAGACCATGGTGGATCAAAAGTCAGCTCTATACTGACTTTTTTGACAAATGATAGTGAGCTAAGCTGGTCTTTCATTGATGACTCTATGACGGGGAAAAGTGGGCAACCCATACTGGTTAGTGTCATCTTGATGCTGACACTACCACCAGCGCTGCAGGTGACATCATAGACAAGACCGAGGTCTGTAATAGATACATGGAGCTCTGGGTCTAGTACATTTGCAAGCGCGGTCCAGATCTGATCTACTTTTTCCTCTTTAGTCATTCTATTGATTACATACTAATCCATATGCCGTCTCCCGTCTATTGCCCTCTTGAGTGTCATGTAGTCGGCATACTCGACTTCCCCACCCATTGGGAGACCATATGCTAAACGTGATATCTGAACAGAGTGATCCTCCTCACGTAGCAGTTCCTTGATGCCGTTACGTATATACATTGCCGTTGCCTCACCTTCGGTAGTGGGATTGGTTGCCAGGATGATCTCCTTAAGTTGTGGAAATGTCTCTTTGACCCGCTCAAATAAATGAGGGATGTAGAGGTCTTCAGGTCCGATGTAGTTGAGGGGGTCAATCTTCCCGTGCAATACATGGTATCTACCCGAAAATTGGGTCCCTGACTCCAGAGAGAGCAAGTCCATGACATCCTCCACTATGATCAGTACAGATGCATCTCGCGAGTCATCGCTACATATGCTACAAAGTGGTCCCTCTGCGATGTTATGGCATTGCTGGCAAAAGACAGCATTTTCTTTGAGATTTCCTACGCTCTCCGAAAAACGTCTTGAGTACCTGTTGTGGTAGACGTAGCAAATAGAAGCCGAGTCTCTTGGCCGTCTTGGGGCCGATACCGGGAAGTTGCCCAAAAAACTCGATTGTTGTCTGCAGGTCCTTAGGAAGCTGGGTCATCGGGCTAGCCTTGGGTCATTTGCATAAACTTTGATGCCAGGAGTCGTTGGACATTTTTGATGGATTCGTTCATAGCATCCTTGATGTCCCGACGATCCTCGCCGTCTATTGTGACCTCTATAACTTGCTGATCCCCACGCATGACTATACGAATATCACCCTTTTCAGTCACGATCTCCTCTTTGGCTAACTGCTTTTGGATTTCTTGTGCCTGCTTTTGCATGGCCGCCATGTCTTTTAAGTTTTTGAGTGCTCCCAACATAAGTATGAAAAAGAATAAGTAATGTGGAATAAGTATAACAAGATTAAGTTAAAAGTAATATCTAAAAGGAGATTAAAAAAGCTAAGAAACGTAAAATAAGCGAAATGAAAAGATTCTGACTTCCTTACTTCAATTCATCTTTGTTTCTTATTACTTCCTTCACTCTCTTCACACTTCCAGCTGCACTACTTCCACTGCAATGAGAGGTCGGCGACCAGTCTTTTTGAAGAAAAAAGTGTTCAAGCTTACGTGTGATGGTCTGCTGTAGAGTAAACTTGCTTGCTCCTGCTGGAGGTTTTGCCCTAAAGTCGGCTATACTGTCAGCGATAAGTCTCTTTACGCGCATATACATGTCTTTCTCCGTCTTCTCGTCAACGAATCCACGTGAGCTGATCTCAGGAGCTTTACAGAGTGTGAAGTCTGCATAAATAGGGACGACGCCAAAGACAAAACCTTCTTGTGCAAGCGTCTTTCTGTCACGGAGTATTAGATTACCTACTTTGTCAACACCATAGGCATCGACGTAGACGCTCCTCTGTGGGATCTGTTTGCCCAGGTACACTTTATTCCTCTCAAACCAGACGTTATCCCCATTGATCAGGGTAAAAACATCTTGAGGACTCCACCCCATATCTGAAGCCATCTCACGATAGCGTCGCTGATGTCGTGGAGTTCCGCCAATAGGGATGATAAATCGTGGTTTGACAAAATGGAGAAGCAACTTCATCTCATCGCGACTGGCATGACCTGAGGCATGAAGGTCTTCTTGTATTGATGAGTAAATTACCTCAGCCCCTTGTTTTGCGAGCTTCTCTATCATTTCATTGACCGGTTCTTCATTGCCTGGGATTGGATCAGATGAAAAGAGGACTTTGTCCCCACGCGTAATCTTTATAAAACGGTGCTGCCGCTCAGCTATCTTAGAGAGTGCAGATCCGACCTGTCCTTGAGATCCTGTCATGATAAGACAGACCTTGTTAGGGGCAAATTTGTTGATATCCTTCTCATCAATCAGCATCTTTTTGATGTTGGGGAGATATCCGATGCTTTCTGCTAATGTCGTATTCTGCTTCATTGAGCGCCCTAAAAAGCAGATTTTCCTTTGATATTTAGCTGCTGCCTCTACACATTGCCTAATACGAGAGATGTTACTGGAGAATGTGCTCATCATAAAGATCCCTCTTGTATCTCGGATGTTATCCTCGAATGTCTGACCAATGGCGCTTTCAGATTTGGTGATACCTGCTCTCTCCACTCCTAGGCAGTCTGTCAGGAGACAGAGTACGCGGTCATGTCCTGCCTTGGTGATCGCGTAGAAGTCAGGAGGTGACTGATGAGGTGGTGTTAGATCAAATTTGTAGTCGCTCCCGTGGTACAGAGTACCTATAGGCGTCTTAATAACAATATGTGCTGTATCAGGAATAGAGTGTGTAAGGTGGATGTAATAGGCGCTAAATCCCCCAAATACATAGTCTTTGCTATACTGAATTTGTTGAACTTTGATCTTTTGACCCAACTGAGCAAACTGCGACTCAACAAAGTGTGCGGTCAGCTTAGTTGCATAGACGGGTGGTGACCCTAGTGTCTTGTAATGGAACTTGAGAGATGAGATGTGATCTTCATGCCCGTGGGTCAGCAGGATCGCTCTAATCTTATCAGTTTTGTCTTGTAGATAACTGATGTCCGGGATTACGAGCTCGACACCGAGATCTTTCTCTTTAGGAAATCCGATACCGCAGTCAACAATGAGTATATCTTGAAGTTTCTCTCCGTCGTAGAGTTCGTAGAGGTACATGTTCTTAGTTACATCACTCGCCCCTCCTAGCGGGATGATTCGCACTTTATGATTTTTAAGCATAGATAGTTGTAAGTATAACACACAGATCTCCTCCCGCTGGTATAAGTGGCTTTAGCTAAGGCAGTATTCGATAAATACCAGTTCAAGAGGAAGTGATGGAATGGGTGTAAAGCGTTGCTCTTTGTACGCCTGCTGCAAAAGCTTTATGAGTTTTAAGTGCTCCCTAGTCTCTGCCCCGGCTGTCTTTTCTTTGAGTCGTGTGTGGGCTTTTGTGAGAAGCTGCTCGAGTATGACAGTAAAATTAGCCCCGCGATTCACCAGTGCTTCTATTTTATCTTGAAGTGCTATCCTATCCTTCTTGATAAGGAGCTGTAGGAGGTCTTCAGTGTTGGCATCTCCTCCCATCAGTTGCGAAACTGTCTTTTTATCACTATCTACAGTGCTCATTTCCTCGACGAGCTTTGTAGCATCTCGAAAGGAGCTGTCGGAAAAAGTAATGATTTCTTTTTGGACTTCCTCCGATAGTGATGTCTTTGTGTGGTTGCTGATACGATTGATCATCCTGCGGATATCCTCTGGTTTTGCAGCTGGTACGGTTATGAGCGTGCAACGTGAGCGGATGGTAGCTGGGACTTTATCAAATTCAGTGGTTGCTAGGATAAAGATAGCATGAGCAGGTGGCTCCTCTAGTGTTTTTAGAAGTGCATTGAAAGCTTCGGTGGTGAGCATATGAACTTCGTCAATGATATACACCTTGTATTGACAACTAAGGGGGGGAAAGTGGATCTGCTCGATTATCTCACGTATCGTCTCTATCTTTCGATGCGAAGCACCATCAATCTCAAAGATGTCGGGAGATGTCCCCTTTTGGATAGCCTGACAGTGGTCACAGGTAGTGCAAGGTTCGGGGTATCCTTTGGTAGTATCTGGGTTTTGACAGTTGAGGGCTTTGGCAAGCAGTCGTGCAGATGTGGTCTTCCCTGTCCCCTTTGGCCCTGTTAGGAGAAATGCATGGGCTATCGGAGGATTGGTCAAGATACTTTTTAGCCGCTCTTTGACTACTTCGTTATCAAGCTCAGCTATAGTCAGTGGTCTAAAAGTCTGATAAAACATACGGTGTCTATTATACAGAGAGAGTCCAAGTATCGTTGTAGTATAGAAAGATCAACGAAAGCACCAAAAGATGAATTGAAGTGAAAAAGAAAGTATCAGCTCTTAGTACCCCTGAATTTCTCTGCTTCCTTCTTACTCTTGTAGTCTTTCATCAAGTTTTGGAAAGCATGGTCGATGAGGTCTTCAATGACACGCTCGATTGTCTTTTCACGTTCTGCGGCAAGGAGTACTACTTGGGGATAGCACATGATGATCTCACCAAAGACGGGTTCTTCAGACAGGTCAAAGCTATCAAGATACGCAAATGAGAGCACGGGGAGCGCAACATTTTCTTGCTTGTAGGTGCGTGCCAGCTCCATCATCTTTCGTTTTCCCACAAAAACTATGTTTACTATGGCACGGGGATCAACACCATGTGCGCTAGAAACGCTTTGGGCATAGACTGCTATTTGTTTTCGATAAATCTTATAGCGTGATGATGCGACGATATGAATCATAAAGAAAGTATTAGTAATGAGATGAATATCCAGCTTTTCTCTTTTTGGATTTTCAGTCGTTTTTTTTGCTTCTTTAATCTCTTTTTTAGACTTCATTTCGCGCTTCAGACTCGCATAAAAGACGATGTCCTCGTCTTTGGACATCTTTGAAAAGCGCTTCACCAATTTGTCTGTAGTTTCTCCTCTTTTTTTTGTTTACAACGACCATATAGTACCACCTCCAAGTGATAGTATAGTAATTTTGTCTGAACTAACAAGGAGAGAAATGGTTGAACTAGTGAATTGGTTTAACCGGGAAGTAACTAAAAGTCTGAGGGTTGTCGCCCTGAGCCTGCTTGCAGTGAGTTTCATCGAACTGTCGAAGGATCTTTTTAAGAAGACTATTTAGTAAGATTCTTCGCTAAGCGCTCAGAGTGACGCACTACTTACTTTTGCCTTTATACTTCTGATTTTTGACTTACTAGACAGTGAGTCTAAGCTTTTTACCACATCAGACAGGCTGAGGGTCGTGGCGATAGCATCTGGATTATTGGCTGAGCCATTAATGATCATATTGCCACCCTGATGATAAAACCACGTGGCTTGGGGATCCTTCTTCTTGAGTAGTAGATAAAGAGCATGAAGTTTTTTTCTTTGCATTGGGTCGTTGCTTTACCCGGACAAATCCTTTATCTGGATGCTTATATATGATCATATCGTATCCGATCTTGAGTGCTACATGTGCGATGGTACCAATCTTTGTTTCAAGGGCAATAGTCCTCCCCCATGGTGTCTTAAATGACCTACCTTTTTCCAATAGCTCCAGCTCTGCGCTTACTCGTTGTCGTACGACATTCCATAGAGAAGCCATGATCTCCAGTCCAAAGGCCATGACCGACTCGTCATCACCATGAAGTCCCTTGTACCCAAATATGATCTCTGAAGCATTGAAAAGATGGTAGTCTTCAGCAGCATCTGAGCGAAGCGAGTCCCTGAAATTGTCAAAGTCAGTGACGACTTGGACAAAGCGTTCGAGTGAAAGCACTAGCTCTTCTTTGACATAGCCTTTATTGAGGAGTTCTCGTAGGACGAGTTCCGCGGCGCTTGTCCTTCTCTTTAGTTGATGATGATCATACTTACCAAAGCCCGTGTCTACATGGATCACCATAGGATCGGCGTCAACCGGCTTTTCTTCTAATGTTTTCCCGGCCGGACGAAGAGTATCTCGGCCTTTTTATAGTCTTGATGAAATGTCTTGAGAAGCCAAGTGGAGCAAATCGCATCAAGATCTGGTGAGCTATGAGTGACTATCGCAGGTATACGAATCCCCATATCAGCTCAAGAAATATTCTTTTAGCTTTGTAACTACGTCTGGCAAGGGTAGCTTGCGGGTATGTTCTCCACTGCGTTCTTTGAGCTCGATCATATCCCCATTGCGCTCCGACACGATCAGGCGCAGCGGGAGTCCCATCAGATCTGATACTATCAATTTTTTCTCCGGGACTTACTTGCTCTCTGTCATCGTATAATACAGTGATACCCTCGGCTTGCAGAGTCCGGTAGACTAGATCTCCAAAGGGGGTCGTCTTTGCGGTCAGATTGGCCAGGTGTACATGGTATGGGGCGACTGACTCTGGCCATGCTATCCCTTCGTCATCATTATGTAGTTCGACCACTGCGCCCACTAGGCGTGTAATGCCGATGCCATAGCAGCCCATATAGACGGGCTTATTGGTCCCTTTATCATTGGTATAGGTGAGTTCAAAGTTCTTCGAAAAGGATGTCCCTAGATCAAAAATGTTAGCGATCTCGATAGCTTTTCCCGTTTTCACACTATCTCCACAGTCAGGACACGACTCCAATGCCTTGCTGACGACCTCATGATTTTGCGCAAAGCTGCATGACTCACAGTAGACGATCTCCACTTCCCCAGCAGGGGTGAGGACAGTAAATTCGTGTGAATGCTTTTTGGAGAAATCTCCGCCTGATGCCTCGGTAACTTTCACGTCATCCAGACCTATACGTCTAAATATCTGCAGGTATGCCTCTTTTACTTTTTGGTAGTATCTATCCAGATCTTCCTGTGAGTCGTGAAATGAATACATATCTTTCATCCTGAACTCCATCCCTCGTAGTACCCCTGACTTAGCGCGAGCTTCATCACGGTACTTTGTTCCAATTTGATAAAGAGAAAGCGGCAAGTCTCGGTAGCTCTTGATGTATTTAGTGGCAAGGGGTGTGACTATCTCTTCGTGTGATGCACCGAGTACGTAGTCTTTGTCGCCATATCTGCTTTTTAGTTTGTAGAGCACATCTACACTATCCCATCGCCCGGATTGCTGCCATAGGCTTGCGGGATGTAGTGAGGGCATAGCGATCTCTAGTGAGCCGAGGGCATCTAGTTCTTCTCTGATGATCTTTTCTATCTTTTCTATGACGCGGAGACCTGGAGTAAGCCAGGTATAGATGCCACTGGCTACCTGATCTACATAACCTGTACGGACAAGCAATTCGTGGCTTATTGAATCAAATTCGAGATCTTTGTCCTGGATGACTTTGATGATGTCTTTGGAAAGTCGCATAGCCATAGTATAGCAGTACTAAGTCAAAAGTTAGAAGGCAAAAGGCAAAAGTGAAAATTGACCTAAGTACCTAATTCCCCAAATCCCCTAATTAACCTAATAAAATCCTAAGCACTAATCCCTAAATCCTAAACAAATTCAAAACTCAAAGATCAAATATCAGAGAACCGTCATCCTGAGTCCGTCTGCTGGCGGATGAAGGATCTAGCTATGAAGTCCTTTCAATCAGATTCTTCGCTAAACGCTCAGAATGACGTTGTTGGTATTTTGGAGATTAGAATTATGTAATTGGGATTTAGTCGACCGGCAGGCGGATCAAAATCAAAAGGTTGTCATCCTGAATTTAATTCAGGATCTACCATATTAAACGTAAAGATCAAATCTAAAAACTCAAAACCACAACTAAAAACTGTAAAACTGTATGAAAATACGAAAGATAGACAATATTTTTGAGTTTTAATCTTGGGTTTGATATTTGAATTTTGATCTTTAAGTTTTTTGAGAAATTAGGGTACTTGGGTCAATTAGATATTAGAAATTAAGCATTTCTAATACTTTCTCTCCCGTTTCCTCGATCCCATTTTCATCAGTATCTATTACCAGGTCATACAGCTTCGGATCCCAAAAGTCATGCTCTCCATAAAGAGAGTGCCATTTGGTGACGTTTTCTTCTTCACGTTTTTTTGATAGCACCAGTAGCCGCTTCTTCATCCATGTGGTCTCGGGCCATGACTCGTTTGACTCGGACATCTAATGGACTCACAAGGAGCACTTTCAGGACTTGAGGCTGGTCTTTTGCAAAGAAGCCAGCAAGCCATCCCTCTACTATGATCTGCTTTTCTTGTGCTAAAGCACTCTTTTATGAGGTCATCTATTTCTTTTTCGTGTTCATCAGAGCGATCACTGGCCCCTCGAGTATTTGAGTCATGTAAAAGTTGTGCGTCATAGGCTCTTTGTAATTCATTTACACTGACCCGTTTCCATCCAAGCCTCTGCTCAAGTAAGTGTGAGAGCGTGCTTGTCCCATCGGCCACCTTGCCTGATATGGTGATAGCGGTATACCTGTCATCCATTATTTGGCCAAAAGTGACTTTAAAGTATCCAGTTGGAGGAAATCGCGGACTGTGATGAGGATTATTAGTCCGATGAGTAGACCAAATCCAACAGTATTCATACGATACAAGAGTGCGGGCTTGATCTTCCGACGAGCTAGCTTTTCATAGAGCACCATTGCGAGTCTTCCACCGTCAAGAGCTGGTATAGGCAAAATGTTGACCACGGCAAGATTGAGTGAGAGTAGCCCAACCAATTGTAAAAGCGCTGTAAAGCCGTTTTGAGCTGCACTTGAGGTTATATAATATATGCCAACAGGTCCGACCACATCGACCTGCCTTCCTGAGAATGAGAGCAGATCTGTCACCATTTTCCCTATCCCCTGTACTACTGCAAGGGTCATGGTAACTGACTCCTTGAGGCCAAGGATGGGGGCTTCAAAGGGGCTGTACTTTTTGATAATCTGATCGCTGACGATAAGGCCGAGTGCGCCCTGCCCCTCTGGTGGATTGGCTCGCGGGGTTGCCTCGATGGAGAACGTTTGTCCATCTTTACGTGTGGTGACGAAAACGAGTTCTTTGCCTTTGTTCTTGCTTACGATGCTGATAAAGGCCTGAGTAGTCTTCGGTGTCTCAATCGTGCTTCCATCTTTGAGCATGATCTGAGAGATGATATCGTCCTTTTGGAATCCAGCCTTAGCAGCGGGTGAGCCAGGTTGTGTTTCTTGCACAATGACCTTATCGGTGGTTACAGGGACTCCCTGAGTGAAAAGATAGGACATGATAGCCCAGCCTAGGATGAAGTTGCAGACCACACCTGCCACGAGGACGGCAGACTGTTGCCAAGCTGGCTTATGGACAAAGCTTCGTTTTTTTTCCCCATCAGTCAGTTGTCGACCCTTGAGCTGGGCCTCCTCTTCACCAAATACCTTGACAAAGCCACCAAATGGGAGAAGATTGATACTATACAGCGTTTCGCCGATGCGGATGCCCCCGATGCGAGGTGGAATACCAAGTCCAAATTCCTCTACCTTTATGCCACAAGCTTTAGCAACTAAGTAGTGGCCGAGTTCGTGTACGACCACGAGGATGCTTAGTACGATGAAAAAAATGAGAATTGACATGAGACTAGTATGGCTGATCAGTGAGCATAAATCAAAGCCATAAAATACAGATATAGTGCATTACCCAATCCACAAATGCCTTTGTTGCTAATATCCAAGACCCCAAAGGGTGCATATTGACAGTCTCACTGCTCCACTTATGCTAAAAGCGGTGAATGACCAGATGGGCACAAAAAAACCTCTCCTGTTATTCAGGAGAGGTTCCGACATATATCTCTAAGCAACAACTCTATGTTCTTGAGAAATGTGATTATATTGATAAGGAGCAACAAGATAGCAAATAGTGGGAAATAGTATTCAGCAGGCATTCCTGTCAAGAAGGCTATATGGCTCAGGACAATGGCTGCTAGAACATTTAAGACATGATCGAGCACTTTTGCCTCCTTTTTCACATGCGCATCGCTTGGTACATGTTGCGCATCATTTGTGCTGGTTTCACATTATAGATTTTCTAGCTACCAGGTCATCAGTTTTTTGAGTGAGAGTAGCACATGGTTTGTCAAGATCCACAAAAACCATCCGCCGACGACAAACATCGTAGCTCTTAGAAAATCCCTCAAATCACTATCAGTGAGCCCCTGTGTCGCGGTGACAGGAGCAGCCGAGGAGATGTAGAACTCACCATGAGATGAGCCAACAGCCTCGATAATAATATCCCCGGTATACGTCATAGGTTCGCTTATGTAGACATAGGCTCTTTTCCATGGGAAGTCAGCACTATGTGCTACAGCGCTTTTCGGTCCGGATGGACTATCATACTCAAATGGTCTATATCCTCCGATCTGGAGAGTCCATTCCTCTTGTCCATTTCCCTTAACCTCTACATCACTGTAGGCAGAAAAAAGTGATTTCTGTGCCCACTTGTGTACCTGTCGATCCAATATAGAAAATAGAGGATATGAGGCTGTACAGTAAAGTGAGCAGAATGGTGCCCATGATGCTGGTTTGATCAAACTTGATTCCGATGAATGACCAGTATCTGCGCATTAGACTCCCCTTTGTCTTGAGTAGATAGCTGCATGGATTGATGCTAAGCGTCTATGTAGCTCATCAGAGTCATCCCCATATAATCTCAGTATTGCGTGTGCATCATCCTGGACTGTAATAGACAACCAGATCTCATCGTCCAGCAAAAACAGATAGATATTTCCAGCCTTATCGTTACTATTACCTGCTCGATGGTACGACGAAAACAGAGCCTTGTGCTCTACTTCGCTCTTGCCAGGTCGCGTTGTGATGTTACTTGATACCACAGCATGAGGGCAAAGTAGTCTGGCTATCTGCACGAAATCATCCAACGAGTAAGTAGATGACTTCATAAGAAGATTGTTGCCATTCTCCCCAAATAGAAGTCCCCTGAAAACGTAGTTTCTCATGCTGATACCAACTCCTTAGTGTAAACGTACAAGGTCTATAGTATAGCATATCATGAATAAATATGAAGTCTGTCCCCCACTTGGCAAACACTAAGTTGAAGCTCTATACTTTGATTACATGGCATTTTCTCAACGTCAGAGACATCTTACACTGTCTGTCATCTATGCAGGTGGCGCGATAGCGTCGTTTCTTGTGATTCTCTATCTTCGTATGATTTTATCTATATTAGGGAGTCTTGCTTTCTTCGAATCTACAACACTCATTCTACTCAATATCATTCCGGCTGTACTTGTTTTTATGACTTACACCAATTTGAAAGCATTGAGAAACAATGAACCAACTAGTTTAAAGAAGTTGAGTTGGGGACAAATAGTCATATCCGCTGTAGGGTATCTATTGATGCTGTTGACTGCATTTGCACTTTGGCAGTTCCATTCCTTAGACATCTTCCTTCCTTCATGGACAGATACGTCATCAGATGCTTTCCACTTGCTAAGTACTCTCGCCCACACTACCATCTTGATTTCGATCTTACTTATATTTGGTTGGCTGCAAGGTAAAAAGCCTTTTTTATGCATCATTGCGAGTATTTTATTTTTCCTCTATGCCTATGGGTTAGGGGCAATCCGAGTCGATTATTGTAAGTATCTGAGTACAGGAATGAGTGAATTTGATGAATTGGTTATCACTAAGGAAGAAACGCGGTTTTTACACTTATTTGACAATGTGACTACTATTTCTCCTTCTTTGCGTGCTCAGGTTCGGTGTGAGATGACATTTCCTATGAACTTATTTATCAGAAATGCTGGCCGAACATATGGGTGGTAAAAAAAGGGAGGCTGTTGCCTCCCTGTCCTGGCCTGTACTGCATCAGCCAGACGTCATATATTTGGCGAAGTTTTTATCTTGTTCCTGCCAGCGCCCATAAGTTGTGATCTCCAGAGTGCCTTGATCGTTTCGTATCACGAGCGGTGATTGCATATCCTCTGGATGAAGGACTATCACCATACTGTCTTCTCGAGGAGTAATGTAGGTGTTGTCCTGCAGCATCCAGGTACATCGGTGTCCAATGTTCACGTGTGCTCGTAGCTTATCCCCGTAGGGTAGATTAAGCACTACATGGCCTGGAAAGCCAGTAATGACTTCGGCAATGGCACGCATATTACAAGCAATATTATCCTCCCCCGGATCATACAAGGTGAAAAATTGGAGGATAGGGTACCGAACACGGATCCTTGGGTGGTACCATCTCACCGCAACCTCCTAGGGTGTTTATTGTCAACTACCAACTTCAGTAGTATATAGTATTTTCTTACCGAAGGGGGTTCTATATGCGGGCGTCTATTTTGCTCAAAGACTGTTTTTTGATAAAAAAAGGAGACGCTAGGCCTCCTGTTACAGATACGAATACTGCTGTTCGTCTTCCACACTCTGCATGAATCCAAGACCAACCAGTGCCCCTACTCTTTCAGGCGTATCAATAGCCCCATTCAATTCGATGGATAGGTCTGAGGAAGTTCTGGAATAAAACCGATAATATGACCAAGGGTCATCACTATCCGGTATTACAAATACTTCATATCCATGATTAACACGTGAAGGCACCACATAGACCCGCTGATCTGAAATCTCAGCTAAGGGTCCACTGGGTTCCGTCTTGATATCCCAGTTAAGTGCATTCAAGAGATCATGGATTGCTAGGCTATCCTCTCCCCAGTATTCCCACAGATTCACAACCCGCGGGTCATAAGACGCTTCCAAGAAAAACACTTCGCTATTTGCAAGAACAGTCATTTGATCCTCCTGTGTTGCTCATCCCGTATGTGCGCTGATATGTTCAACTATACTGCTTCTTGCGTAGGGTCGCTAGTGCACTGAGCTCCCCCTCTTTATGTTGCCAACTGCCATTTACGTATATCTGTAGCCCTAGTTTTCCATTTCTCAAGATGATCAAAGTGGTCGGGTCTCCAGAATGTCTGATCAACATATCTGTTGACGGGAGGTGGTAGGTATATCGATTGCGAGCCTGGTAAAACCAGATACAGTGATCACCTATAGGTATAGTATGTGGGGTACTCCGCTTCTGATAGGCATAGGGCTTACCAGTCAGGATCCTGGCTAGAGTATCGAAGAGCTCTAGCTCATCTGGCTCTGCATCTTCGTTTATCTCGAGATGGAGTTAGCCCTCGAGGTCGAATGGTGACGCATAAGTTGAGTCACTATCGATGTTTGAGTGAGGTGGCTGATTGATGAGAAAGTAGGCGAGTATTCCGGGGAAAGTAGTGGTACCATCGTCTGACTTTTTGAGCGTCATTTCTCTGCACTTCCTTTATTGTGATGACGGGTCGGTCATGGCTTTGGCTTATTTGTCACTTCTGTTGCATAAAGAATACGACACTGCAGTGCCGTTATAAGATTTGCAAAAGTTAAAAGTAGAAATACTACATCATGGAATCCTTCCGGCACTGTTATCAGTGCCATCATAATCTTTGCGATAATTGCAGATATTGTTGTGATTACAACAAACCATAAGGTTCTCAACACATCCCCCTTGTGTTAAAGAGCGGTCTGGAGCTTAGTATAGCATATGGCATGAATTTCAGAGCGCTAGAGAGAAAGTAACCTCGTAGGTTGTTTTCTCCATGAACATCAGTATTCTGCCTAGTAGCGAGACTTTCTTAAGTCATTCTGCTATACGATGTCCAAACCTAAAACAGCCTACGAGGTTGTTGCGTAAGACTGTGAAACTCGTTTGAAATGTATTCAAACAAAAAAAGGAGGCCTTAGGCCTCCAGTTGAGCAATCTCAAGTGGTAGCTCGAGTTGCGGATACATCATCTGATGCAGTGTTTGCAGTTTCTCTGCCCTATCCAGAGCATCACCATAGAGGGTGATGACGAGGCAGCGCGTATCGGGCTTTTGCTTGAAACTATAGTCCAGCTCGATCCACCCAGCGTTTCCAAAACGGATCAGTGCTGTAAAAGCCCCTCCAGCAGAATAGAAGCCTGTTTGTATTTCTACATTCTTCCATCTTTTAGCGCTGTGGCCGAAAAAGAATTGCTGAAATGAGAAAAATTGATCATCTGTTAGCCCAGCATTGTGTAAATTGATACGGTTCACGTGACCATCATTATGAGCACTGGAGCAATACATGCTGATTTGCGGAAAGCGAAAGCTTTGGCTTCGCATCACCTACTCCTTGTTGTAAAGGTGGATAAAAGTAGTGTAACACTCCGCTTTGTTAAAGTCTACGAAGGGCAGGCTGCTCAGTCATAATGAGCGGATCCGCCATTCTGGCTGGCGATGATGAGGTGAAGCGAAGGATCTTTTTAAGAAGACTACTTATCTGGATTTTTCAATTCGTTCAGAATGACCTTCAATAGAGAACAAAAAAAGGAGGCCGTGGCCTCCTATAACGATTTACAGTTCTCTAAAACCGAGGGCGATGAGATTGGTTCTTCGCTTGAGCGTATCCATGTCTCCATCTAGCTCGATCAGAAAGCTTGGTGCGATCTCCACATCCTGCATGATATAGATCTTACTTGCCATATTCACAGTTATCGTGATATCCGCGTAAAACCACGTTCTTCCATCCTCCGTCTCCCCACTCGGCATCGAATCATCTCGCTCGGTTGACACCCTATGATCGGTGAATATTACCCTATGAACTACAGCACCGCTAGCTATGACGCAATCCTTCTTATGCAGGAGTTCGATATCGAGTACAGCAGGCAGTTCCCAGACAGCCTGATCGCCAATAATTCCTGGAATTGAGTAGACACTATCAGCTAGCTCAAGAGCCCAATCATCCGGAGCGACCAAAAGGCTCATCCATTCCCTCTTTTCTGGTGAGTGGAGCTTAAGTATTCTTTCTGGCAAAGTGCTGAATGCAATCAAGACCACATTCATGAACATATCCAGTAGTACCACATAAGCGAACAGATCAAGCTCTTCCTATAGAGAGCTAAAGACAATAGTGCTATCAATATAAATGCTAGTAGTATTGCAAGAGCAGAGATTGAGATTTGGCCCTCGATGAAACCCAAAAATAGCATCATGCTTGCCCATGCATTTCTGAAGTGGAAGATTCTGGACTTAGCGTTTACCTTGTGCTTTACCTCCACTACGTAGTTCAGATGGCATTGCAGCTACTGTAAAATTTTGCGAACTGAGTAGTAGGAATTCAATATCTTGAAATACTTCTGGCACGGTAGTTTGTGTCATCATCATTGCAAAGATTATCGATACTATTGAGATTATGATATGATCTAAAGTCATCATCATCTCATCTCGTGTTAAAGAATGATTTGGTCTAGTATAGCACTATTGTGTGTGTCAAAAGTCCATCTACGCTGTCCTTTTCGCCTAGAGGCTACAGTAGAGATTCGCTTGATATATGTTCAAACAAAAAAAAGGAGGCCGTTGCCTCCAGTTGGTCTAGATCGAGATGTTTTCTTTTCTAGTGAGCCGTCGTCTTGAAGGTAGTAGCCTAGGTTCTCGTCGTGGCCCTCGGACCATGACGGTATTGCGAGCTGCCTGTGATACGCGCTCCATGCACTGATCAAACAGCTCCAATCTTTCTAGCCATTTACCGAAAAGAGTTATCTCCAGATAGTAGATATCACCATCCATAGTATTTCTTAGGACGAGAGGGGATATACCATCGTCTAGATGCATGAGGACAACGGTGCCATCATCACGAGGATCTATTGGATATCCTTCTCTGATGCTAACATAAGTCTCAGTATATACAGGGGCCATGCCTGTCTCATAGGCAAAGTATGGCATCCGGAGGCTATCGGGCATCAGGACGCTAAATTCGTGAACCAAAACACTTCCCAAATTCTCAAAAGCATCTGCTAGCTGTAGGAGTTGAGATCGAGTAGGAGCTTCATCCTCCGGTCTTGCAATGGGTAATGTCTCAATTGACAATCTACCTGGCTCTGACTTTACAACAATGTTTTCCTTACGAAGTGTGATCATCCCGGCCCCCTTGTTTTGAAAGTGCTCCAAAGAGAGCCTAATTATAGCAGAGTAGGTTGAAAGTATGATATAAAAAAGCCCCCATCTTCCCATCTGCGCTCATAGCTGCCACTTGGCGCTACCAACTATCAGGGAAAGGACGGGGGGACTAGTCGCACGCCAGATGGGACTTACAGGGTGTAGGCACAGTCTTCCTGAGTTTAGCGAAGGATCTGGTCAAGAAGTTTATGTAACTAGTTTCTTCTCCCTACATAGTGGGTCAAACGCTGGGTCAAGGGTATCTTCGAGCCCATCTCTAAGCATGTGGTTCATATTACGCTCTCTCTAGTGCTTCAAGTAGTTTCAGATCATCACTCTGGATATTCGTGCTTCCCTGCGACATGAGCATAAAGACTAGATCTCCAACACCGTCGTCCACGATATAGAGACCATAAACCCCCTTTCCTACCATATACGGGAAAAATACGTGCTTACTCTTCTCTGTCTTTGTATAAAGGAAATTCCCTCGCTTTACAATAATCTTGTTTTTGTCAGGACCTATCCCACTTTCAGCCATAGAGGTTCTTCTGAGAAGTGTCAGCAAGAGTGTCTGCATTCTCACATTTGCCGTGTGAAACTCTAGATCCCTCTTATTGTTAAGCTTCATAAAGATCCCGACTACCACTACCATGTCTTGACTCCTGTTTGTAAAAGTCCAGTTCTCTAAAAAACTGGGCATAGTATAGCAGGCTAAGTTGAAAGTGAAAAAGTCAGTTTTTACACACCTTCGAGGTGTGTAATAGTCTTTTTAGTATAATTAACAGCAATTACTCATTTATATGCTCTATGGTAACTTTGACAAAAAATAAAAAAGACCATGTGCTTTCTCTCTTTTACAGTAGCATGAGTGTATTTGTCGCTTTTGTTATAGGAACATTCTTGCATTCATTTTTCGATGGTTCTATTGTGAAGATAGATACGTGGATGTATTTTTATGTAGGTATTCCGGTTTTTCTTTCAGTGCTTTTTTTACGGCCAGTATGTCTATTTTTCCAGAAGGTCTAAGTCAAAGAAAGAAGGAAAACTCTCATGGAAGGAATGGCTTTGGTCGGGGCTAGGATACATAGGGATGATCGTCACCCTCTTTTTTATGTGGTATACGGGGTTTATTACCTCATACTTCACCTATTCTTTGGATATTGGCTCACCAATTCCTCGTCTATATGATCAATTAGCTCATGGGGGATTAGTTATCTTTATTTCAATTCTATTGGGTTGGTTGTATGGGAAGAGAGGAGCAATCTTGAGCTTGATCTTAGTGTTATTATTTGTGTATTTTCGTAGAACTTGGAGCTTTTAGGGTTACATATTGTGAGCATATGTATCCAGTCACAAATACCGACTCGCAATATGATCCGAAGATCACTAAAGAAGAAAAAGAAATTTATGAAAACATACTGGACAATCCCAACTATTGCCCCATATATGAGAGATAGGATACGATGTGAAAGGTCATTTCCTCTGAACTTTTTGATCCATGATAGCCAACAGACGTATATGTGGTAGTTGTTAGGTTTTTGTTATTACTTTTGTCATCCCTGATCGTAGGCCAGGGATTCATGCGGGCTCGTTTTAGATTCTTAAATCCCCCTCCGTCCTTCTCCGCCCGCTGGCGGAACGCTCAGGACTACTGTGGGGATTGTCTTGTCCGCCAGCTGGCGGATCAAGACAAAAAAATCCCGCCTGGTTAGTTAGGCGGGGATAGGTGCTCTTGCAGAAGTTCGGGTCATGACGGCCTCGAACTCTAGCGCTTCGTCTTGCCAGATCCCATGCAGAGCGATCTCAAGAGAGCCTTCTTCGTCTGGGAAATTGCGCAAGACCAGGATTGACTTCGGGTCATGCTGATGGACAAGAACTACAGGAGTATCCGGATCTACTGGGCCATTTAGACCAATTCGAGGGTCCTTCAGCACGAGAAACCGGTCTGAAAAGCGTATGGTAAAACGCGGATTACCATAGAAGTTTTTTCTGAGCGAGATTTTCCAGATGGTAGGGACCTTCTCCTGGTAGCAGGAGATTTGCAAGTCCTCGCAGATCATCAACAGTCTCTTCATGTATAGTCAAGTCAGCATGATGCAAGGCTTGAACAGTTAGGTGTCGGTCATCTGTGTAGACCCTCAGGTGTTCGTGCCGGAAGATGATCACTTTTGCTCTCCTAATCCTTGGGGTTTTGGTTCGATAAATCCTAGCGACCTAAGGCCTTCTATTCGTTCTTCAGTGGCATCACCCTCCAAAAGTTCGATACAGAACATGATTGAGCCGGCTAGTCCGTATCCCTCATATATTGTGACAGCTGGTTCCTCATCATTTGCATCACGCTTGATAAAAAGATCCTTCGGAATGGGGCCTCCATTTGCCATGGTAATACTAAAAGTAGCTCTGGGGTCATCAATCATGAGTCCCTCATACCCATAAGGAAGACTTGTCCTAATGGGTATCATATCGACTGGTAATAGCAAAGTAAGTAATTTCAGTACACTGCTGAGGTCAGTATCTCTAGGGTCAACTGACCCTATTCCTATCCCCGTAGGCGCTCCGCCAGCCGGACCATCCCAGATGAGCATAAATCTATCCACTACACCCAAAAACCTTGTCATGCGAGACTCCTTTAGCTTTTGTGTTAGTCCACTTGGGTCATATACTTCGCAAATTCCTCATTCCTCTCTTCCCATCGTCCATAGGTGACTATCTCAAGTCCTCCCGATATATTATGGATAATAAGTGTTGACGTTAGATCTTCAGGATGTAGGATCACTACAGGACTTTCTGGATTTGGGATCTCAAAGGGATACTCCATCATCCATCTACAACGAGTGTGAATATTTATGTAGTAGGTTCTTTTGATCGTCGATAGTTGTGTGCGGATGCGATACCCACGCATGATTTGTATAGCCGGTTATAATTTCACAAATTCGCTTCATACGCGTAGGAAGCATATCTCCTGCACAATAATTTGTATTGAGACGGAGGTTATGAAAGGACATGTGCAGGTTGTAGTGTTGAAAGCGCATGGCTCTATTCCTTTTGTAAAAGTACCGTACTAGGGGGAGTATAGCATTGCAAACTCAAAAATCAAAAGTCAAAAATCAAATATTCGCACCTGTGTTTTGAGTTTTTATCTAGGTTTTAATATTTGATCTTTGCTCTTTGAGTTATCTACTATATAGATAGTATTTCTTCTTCCTTCTTTGCCTTTAGCTCATCGATGAGGTCGGTAAACTCCTTGGTGATCTTGTCTATCTGCTCAAAACCTTTGTAGCGATCATCTTCGGTGATCGCCTTTTGATCAAAGAGCTCTTTGAGCTTTTTGCGGGCCTCCTCGCGTTGGTGTCTAACTGAGACTTTGCCATCCTCAGCTTTCGTGCCTGCAAATTTGACAAATTGATTTCGCTGGTCTTCTGAAAGTGGGGGAAATATGACGCGTATGAGTGCCCCTTCGTTGCGAGCGGTGACATTGAGATTAGACGAATGAAGTGCGGTCTCAATATCTTTGATAGTAGATGGGTCAAATGGCTGCACGATGAGCGAGTTTGAGCTATCTGTCGTGATGGTCGCTACCTCTAGTAGTCGCATAGTAGTGCCGTAAGCGGCGACAGAGAGATTTTCGAGGAATGCTGGGGTTGGCTTCCCTGTCCTGATCGTGCGCAGCTCTTCACGGGTATGCTCAACAGCTTGTTGGGCAAGTTGTTTGAATTGAGAATAGATATCGTCCATATAGGGAGGATTATAGCATATCGGTGAGAATCGTCTGATCGCTAAAGGATCGTTGCTATCGATTGTATCGATCAAATCGATATTTCGATGACACGAACTCTTACAAAGAGTATTTCTCAAATCTGCCCATGGTGATGTTTTCCCCGATCTTAAAGATCATGTCTTTGATGAGTTGATCAACTGTCTTTGATGGGTCACGGATGAACTCGCTTTTCAGGAGAGCATCACGATCTTCTATATCGACAGAGGCGATCTGTTGGGCGAGTTGATCACCTAGCGCTAGAAACTGATCATTGCGTGCAACAAAGTCAGTTTCACAGAGTAGCTCTACCATCGTCCCAATACGCTTGTTGTGATGGATGTATGAGAATATTGCGCCTGCCTTTAGCTCTCGATCTGCTTTTTTCTGCGCAAATTGTGCCCCTTTTTCAGACAAGATCTTTTTAGCCTTGGCGACATCTCCGTCAGCCTCCTTTAGTGCTTTACTGATCTCGCTAAAGGAGAGATCGGTCTCTTCGCGTAGTTGTTTGAGTATTTTTGTATCGATCATGATGTAATTTTGTCTAAACTTATGATGTCTTGGCAGGTTTTTTTGCTTTGGCAGGGGCCTTTGCTTTGGTGGTTACTTTCTTCACAGCAGCCTTCTTTGTTGCCTTTGTTACTGTTGTCTTCTCTTTAGCGACTTTCTGGGTTTCTTTTTCGGTTCCTGCAGTTTTCCCATTGTTGTAGGCCTCAAGCACTGCCTTTATGAGACACTCCACTGAGCTGATGGAGTCATCATTACCCGGAATTGGGTACTCAACTGTAGTTGGGTCACCGTTGGTGTCTACGATGGCGATGGTAGGTATGCCGAGTTGACGGGCCTCATTGACAGAGTTGGCCTCCTTGCGGATGTCCACTACAAAGAGTGCATCAGGAAGAGCTTTCATTTCAAGTACACCGTGATAGATAGCGCCAAGTCTATTGATCTTTTTTTCGATACGGACCTGTTCATGTTTGACTAGCTCCTTCCACTCTTCGGAGTTTTTGTTATTTTGCAGATCAAGGACTGCATCAGCATTTTTACGTAGTTCTGCAAAATTTGTCAGGAGTCCCGCAACCCATTTGTTGGTCATATAGGGGATGCCATATTCTTCAGCAAGTTTTTTTGCAGTCTCACGAGCATTTTTCTTTGAAGCGACAACGAGGATAGTCTTTCCCTGCTTTCCGAGCTCATTAGCATACTCTTGTGCGATTTTGAGAGTCTCAGCAGTCTTAAAGAGGTCGATGATAGAGACACCGCCTTCAAATGTATAGATAAATCGTTTAGCGCGGGGATGTACTTTGGACTTTTTGTGTCCGAGATGTACTCCAGCCGCAAGAAGCTCTTGTGGTGTTACGGTATTCATAGGTTCTCCTTATTCTGCTGCAGAGTCATATCCCACTTAGCGGGACAGGAGGTCGATCTGCAGGAGTCATTTAAAATGATAATGAGAGTAGTATACCAGTAGACTTCGTTCTTCGCAAGCTTCGGTCTATCGCCTGCCCTGAGCAAGGCCGAAGGGCTAAAGGATCGATACTATCGATCAATTCGATGTATTTCGATAAAACTAACAGATAAATTAAAGCTAAAGAAAAGAGTAGTGTCATCTCAAACTTGCCGCGCCCTTCCGAAGCCTTGGCAAGGAGGGGTTCAGGGTCTCGGATAAGTTCCTCGAAGTACCCTAAGGTCCCCAATTTCCTTACAACCCCAATTTTTTCCTTTAAATGAAGGCGGGCCAGGGGCCCTCCACGAATACTCGGACGCTTCCCCTCTGGGGGTTGCCGAGCAACGCGGAGGACCTCCTGGCCCTTTGTCCGGTCTGTGACTAGCCCAGATCGCACTACGCATTGGCTAGCCTACCGGGACAGTATAGAGGGGCCCAATCTAGGGTGGGGCCCCTGTCTATACAGCTGCCCGAACTATTGCGGGGCAGCTCTCGCAGCGATCCCCCGAAGGCTCACGCCGCGAT
>LLEV01000018.1 GCA_001567515.1 Microgenomates bacterium OLB22 | reverse complement strand
GCGGAGGGGGTGGCGGTACGGGTGTAGGATCTGGGGGTACAGGCGCAGGCGATAGTGGTGGCCCTACAATTGTCCCCCCATATGCTTCGGGGAGTATTTCTTACAGTGGCTACAATGGTTTTGCCTGTAGCACCTTTGATAATGGCCAGACGGGGGTCGGGAGCTGCCCAGCATCAGGCGGAGGGGGTGGCGGCACCGAGTCAGGATCAGAGTCATGGAGTGAAGCGGCTACATTTAACATGCTCTGTGGTGAACAACCGCACACCTATACCGCTGAGGTAGTAGGAGAAGGCTCCGGAGGAGGGGCAGGAACTGGATCTGGTGGCACCGGAGCAGAGCCAACAAGCACACCTGCTCCAGGGACACCCACCCCAACACCAACACAAAGCCTCTACCCACAGGGCTGCTCTATCGGGGCAACTCCTACTCCCGATCCTGACAGAGGAAGTGGCGGCACCGGCGCTGGCGGGGCAAGTAGTGGGGCTCTTTCCTGCTCTTGCTCTGTCACACTAGGTTGTCAGACAAGTAGACAAGCCCCTCCTAGCGACCCCTCTCAACAGTCTGGCACCTGTAACGCGGGGGTCTGCGATTTTACTGTTAGCCCAGAAATGCCTGTCTTCAATAACGAGGTCTCCTTCACCGTCGACCATGCATCCTCTCTTGATCAAAATACGCTGGACTTTGACGATCTCTCTGATCCAGTGTCCTTAGGTACTGGCACCTCAGCTACCCATACCTTTGTCAACGCTGGTGTCTACGACGTCACTCTGACCTGCTCAAATGGCTCCTCCTCTATCGAGTGTACTCGACGGGTGAATACCTATTGTGATAATGGCGTCGCGCCCACACCAACCCCATCACCTGCCCCAACAGGTTTAAGCTGGTTTAAGATCAAAGACGGGGCGTTTGATCGCAAATCCTTGCTGGTAAATACCATCCCCGCTTCTGCAAGCTCCTTTGATAGCGACGATGATGGGATGTGTGTTCTCTCTGGGCCTCAGCTCTATAGCTGCATGCTCTCTGGTAGTGCAGGGACTCTGAGGACTGAAGGATCACTAACCCTTGGAGAAGGGACATCATCTGCTCCTGCATGGCAAAAGGCAGACACAGACATCACCACCCGATTTACCCCTACAAACTATCTGGCATATGTCAGGGCACGAAAACAGATCACCACGATCACCAGTCTGAGTCAGATCTCTGAGAAAAAGATCTATGTGTATGATGGAAACCTTTCACTGGCAAGTGCGGACATCGCAAGCACTGAAGACTTTGTCCTTGTCGTAGATGGCGATCTAACCATTACTGATTCTCTCAATTCTCTACAAAACGTCTCAGCGGCCATCGTTACCACTGGGACACTTTACATAAACGAGCAGGTATCAACTCTGTATGGCATATTTACAGCGAATACTGTTGACTTCTCTTCAGATGCTACAAGCACCACCACCCCTCTGAAGATCGTGGGGAATCTTGTTGCCACTAGTAGTACAGATAGTTATAACGAGAGACTTCGTACGGATACTAGTAAGCCTTCTCTTTTTGTTCGCGTTGACTACCATAGATATGCCGAGCTATTGGACTTGTTAAGCACCCGTTATTATGAACAACAAGAAATCGTAGAATAAAACAATACCATGAAACATTATTTACGTCATCGGAATGCAGGCCAGGCGCTTCTTATCGTAATCCTTATCGCCACTGTCCTCGTCACCATTGGCCTTTCAGTACTCTACAATTCAACTCAAGAGGCACAACTCGCGCGTGTTGAAGAAGACGCTCAAAAAGCCTTTGCAGCTGCTGAAGCGGGTCTTCAGGCAGCCCTTGAGAGGAATAGCACAGACCTCTCTGATCTCGACTTTGCGGGGGTGGCCAGTCTGAATGCGGAGTTCATTACTGACGCTACTACCACCTTTATCACCCCACGTATCTCCAAAGATAGCCAATATACATTTTATCTCTCAAGCTACGATGAAGATCTAAAAAGTGTCACCGGAGCTGCGTACGACGGAACGATTAGCATCACAGTGAGTGATCCGACCGGGACATACTGCACTTCTGAAGATACCCAGTTTGCAGTCGAGCTTACCTTTGCGGATATGACCGACGGAAGTGAGACGGCATATAGGCGTCTTATCGATCCTTGCGCTATAGTAGATGGGACAGAGCAAGAATGGACTTTTGGGACGGAATATACGCTTTCTAGCGAATCACTATCTGCACACATTGTCTTCATCCGAATCATAGGAGAAAGCGGTTCATTTGGTGGCGCAAAACTCATACTCACACGGTCCGGAGGCAACTGGCCACTTCAGGGGAAGACAGTCATAGCCATAGCTACAACTACTACCGGGATCGAAAAGAAGCTCAAGCTCTTCCAATCCTATCCTCAGATCTCAGCAGATCTTATGGTGACAAGCTTTTAGTAGATACCTCTCAAATGGTTGGAGCCGCTTATGCGACTTTTTTTGCTACAATACGTGCATGATCCCACGAGAGAAGATTGAAAAAGCGGTGAGCGACGTTGTGGGACTGATAGCAGTCAAACTTCTCAAGCCACGACGTCAGTTGCGAGAGTACGGCGGCTACTGTTTTCACCTGAAGAGCGTGCAAGGATCACTCATGACTCCTGATGAAATCAGGACAAAACTTGCCAAAAGAAAGGACTTGTTTCGCGCAGTTACAAGAGATGGAGACTTCATCAACTTGCTTGTCTCTGATACTTTCCTTATTGATGAGCTTAGTGGTCTCCATAAAGAGTTCCTGCCATCCTCAGAAACATGGCTAATTGAACACACCTCCCCAAACCCTAACAAAGCCATGCACCTAGGGCATCTCAGGAACAATATACTAGGCACTGCAATATCTAATCTATGGCAAAAGATCGGAATCGCGGTGAAGAGAGATTGTGTTGACAATAATCGTGGAATCGCCATAGCAAAACTCATGTGGGGATACTTGAAGTTTGCTCGCAAGGATCCAGCAACTCCAATATCAATTGAACAGTGGTACACGCATCCAGAAAGCTGGCGACTACCAACTGACACAGAGCAAGACCCTGGCAAGTTCATTGAGGGGCTTTACACCCAAGCACATGAAGATTGCGAGACTAATGAAGAAAGCGAACAATCTGTCAGGCAAATGGTGGTGGACTGGGAGCATGAAAACCCTAAAGTCTGGGCTTTGTGGAAGCTCGTGCTTTCTTTCTCTTATCAGTCCCAAGAGAAGACCTATGCACGACTCGGAAGCCACTTTGACAAAGTATGGCATGAGCATGAACACTATAAAGAGGGAAAAAAGTATGTTGAAGAAGGCCTTAAAAAAGGACTTTTCATCAAAACTGATGAGGGGACCGTCATTACTCAGCTTGAGAGCTATGGTCTTTCAAATGCGGTCATAATGAAGTCTGACGGGACATCCCTTTACATCACTCAAGACATAGCCCTGACTGATCTTAAAAATAAAACCTTTAAACCGGCCCGGCTTTTTTGGACCGTTGGATCAGAGCAATCACTAGCACTCCAACAAGTCTTTGCCGTCTGTGATCAGCTTGAAATTGTAAAAAAAGAGCAATGCACACATCTCTCTTATGGTCTAATCAGCATAAAGGGACATGGGAAGATGAGCTCAAGAAAAGGAAACGTTGTATTTATCGACGATCTCATAGATGAGGTCAAAGAAAAAATCATCGGCTCCCGAACAGCAGTTGATGGAGGCAGGCTCGATGACAGCTTAGCTGAAAGCCTTGCTTTGGGTGCAATTAAATATAGTATATTGAAAGTTTCTCGGGATAGTAACATCGCTTTTGATATTGAAGACTCAATCAATTTTGAAGGGAACTCTGGGCCATACCTCCAATATACTCATGCAAGAATGCGTAGCATTTTAAGGAAATCACCTCTGAAAGAAGCAGAAATGTCCACTATAGAGGACATCACGAGAGGTGGCTATGAGCTGCCGGAACATTTATCTTCATTTAAAGATACCCTTATTGACGCGGCGACCACGAATAGCCCTCATCTGCTCTGCGCTTATGCATATGAGTTAACAAGAGTTTTCAATGCCTTCTATGAAAAACATCATGTACTAAAGGCAGAGGAACATAGTAGAAACACGTTACTTGCCCTCGTAAAAATCTCTGCGGATGTGCTTAAAGAGTGCTTGATCTTATTAGGAATTGATCCCCCAGAGACAGTGTGAGAAAAAAAGTACTTCGAGTTGGATTTGATTTGGATGGCGTCTTAGTCTACAACCCAGCTCGAATAGCCCGCCTCCCCATCACGTTGATTAAAAAAATTTTTCTTCCCTCACGGCAAAAGACCTTCTTTATCCCTACAACTGATTTTCAAAAGTCTATCTTTAGGTTGTTTCATCTCTCAAGCATTTTTGTTGCCCCCGGAGTTTCAACTATAAAGGAACTCGCCCGCAATAACGATATTGAACTCTATATCATCACAGCTCGATTTGATTTCCTCAAAGACGACTTTTACGCGTGGCTCAAAAGAATGGGAATCCGACCAGTCTTAAAAAGAGCTTTTTACAATAAGGACAACCAACAACCACACATCTACAAAGAACACCTTGTCAAAAAGCTTGAGCTCGACTATTTCGTGGAAGACAACTACGACATAGTTGAACACCTATCCAAGACCACGAAGACCACAGTCTTGTGGATATACAATATCCTCGAGACAGGTAAGGCTTATCCCCACAAATTCCCATCTTTGTTAAAAGCTGTTAGCTACATCAGGGGAAAGGCTCACAGCAAAACCGTACACACCAATAGCGAAATACTTTTGTGCACTGAATTTGCACCTCCGCATTGGACAGGGATCGTAAAGTCCTACATGACTCTTGCAGCGGATCTTCGTAAAATGGGGCACTCTGTCAAGATCTTAACAACACGTTATGACTCTCACCTCAAGCGACAAGACATCTATGAGGGAATCCCTATCCAACGGGAGGATCCTCTCTTCCGACTGAGTCGTACCTATTACTCAATACAGACACTTTTTGCTGCTCCACGCCTTTTTGAGCAAGTAGACACCGTGTCCATAACCACACCTCACAGCAACATCCTCCCACTAAGCCTCCTAGCTAAGATAATGGGGAAGAAGCTGCATATATATCATCAAGGAGATTTAACTCTTCCTAGAAAGACTGGAAGTCAACTAATGCATCGTCTGCTCGAGCTTGTGTTTGAACTGATGACCATTCCGGCCATGCAGATAGCTGATGTCGTCAGCACGTACACTCGAGACTATGCGACTCATTCACGGGTGATGCGCCACACGCTGTATAAGTTTAGACCCTATATCCCTAAGCTGGTACTTAATACGCACCCTCCACAAAAAGTCTTTAAACAAAAAATAGATGCCATTAAAAAAAACTTCTGCTCTTGTCGGCTTTGCAGGAAGGTTTGTGGAGGAGAAAGGATTTGACATACTCCTTCAAGCAATCCCCCTTGTTCTTAAAGAACAGCCAAATACGCACTTTCTATTTGCGGGAGACACACATATCTCGTATGAGCCATTTTTTGAGCAGGTACAGAGTCTTATCGAAGAGAACAAGGAAAAGATAACTCTACTTGGCCTACTAGATGGACCCGAGCTGACTTACTTTTATAAATCACTCAGCCTCTTTGCGCTGTCCTCACGGTCTGACTGTTTTCCTCTTACACAGATGGAGGCCGTGCGTTCCGGAGTCCCTGTTGTCGTCACGAACATCCCTGGAGCTAGGATGTTGGTAAAGGAGACAGGCTGTGGCATTATTGTTCCTGCTGAACATGTAAAGCAGCTTGCAAGGGCCATCATCACCATACTTCAAAACCCTGCTGACTATCGAAAGAAAACAGCAGACGCAGTACAATGGTTAGACTTCTATGCAGTACCAAA
Organism: Microgenomates bacterium OLB22; assembly: GCA_001567515.1. Lineage (GTDB taxonomy): Bacteria > Patescibacteriota > Microgenomatia > UBA1406 > HO2-37-13b > OLB22. Next base: position 4,002 of record LLEV01000018.1, on the reverse strand, counting down.
ACTTGATTAAGCGCATACTGAGCGAAGAGATCGATCCCGCTTTCGCATCAAGGGCAGAGTTCATCATCAATCACATTCAGCAGAAAAAGCCTGGCGTGATAGTTGATCTAGGCTGTGGGCGGGGGTTTTATACCCGACTCTGTGCCATGCTCCCCTATCCCACTGAGATATGGGCAGTAGATATCAATAAAAAGTACCTAGAGCGAATTGAGCGAGAACTTGACGATCAGCGAATTCATTTCGTCAACGCTTCTATCTATAGATTGCCAATCAAATCATCCCGAGCAGACCTGGTGATATGCTCTGAAGTATTAGAGCACCTCGTTGATGATCAAAAAGCAATGAAGACTATCTACGATCTACTCAGACCCGGGGGCATAGCACTTATCACAGTCCCACATAGAAACTATCCATTTTTCTGGGATCCTCTAAACTTTATACTTGAACGAGTCTTCAATACCCACATAAAAAAGACCATCTGGTGGCTGGCAGGTATCTGGGCCGATCATGAAAGGCTTTACTCAGAGAAGGACTTGCTCAAGAAAGTACAGATGCAGGGGTTTGAAGTGACTGAAGTAAAAAGAATCCTACGGTATTGCTGGCCCGGAACGCATTTTATGCTTTATGCTCTTGGAAAGAACATAGTCGAACGATTAGGTGCCAGAGGGTTTGACAGGTTTAACTTACAACCACGTCCTTTAGCTAAGATACTTGCCAAGATTATGAGAGCCCCACAACTATTTGAGCGTCCCGCGAGCTCCACAGATCGCTATATGGATATAGCAGTGTGCCTAAAAAAGACCTCATCGAGTAGCCAGCAAATAGCCAATTGCCTCGTTGTAAGCGTCGGGGACCTTTCGAACAATAAATCCTTGTTTCTCAAGATACTCTTGTAAGATATCATCTTGGTTAGGGACAATATGTCTATGATACTCAAGCCCAATTCGAGATAGATACTTCCATTGTGTCGGTGAGATACTCTGTAGGACATCAAGCTCACTGCCTTCACAGTCAATTTTTAGATAGTCGACAGGACCCGATATGAGCTGTGATAGGGGCAACCCTTTTACACGAACCTTTTTTTGAGAAGCCGCGTAAGACCGGGTCGAGCTCATCACATTTGACGTTGCAATATAGAAGTCTATCGATTTCTTTGTCCCAATAGCATAGGGAGACAGAGAAATCTGTTCATTAGCTCCATTTTGGGTGATGTTTTTTTTGAGCAGACTTAGTGATAGCGGGTTTGGCTCACACACTGATACCCGACAGGTCGGAAATAAGGAACATAAAAACAGAGCGGTATCTCCTGCCCCTCCTCCAACATCAATTACATGCTTCGGTCTGTCAAGAGAGCGAAATCCATAAGGGTCGTCATACACGGTCTCCTTAAGGATAAGAAGGTCAAGGGGTTGGGAAAGAGTAATTCTAAAACTTTCGGAGAGAGTAATAGTTGCCTCGCGGCCCAAAAGGATCGCTAGTATTGCATATATATTGCCTGGCCTACCAAGAAAAAGCCTTACTATCGCGTCACAATAATATGGAATTTTTCGCCAGATCATGGCATACGTTTATAAATCATTACGACTGGGTGATCATATACAGTAAAGGCTTCTTCCATCCATTGATCAGGGAACTCTAAACAGTTTCCATTTCTACCAACTACTATTTCTGGTAGACAAAGCCTTGGATATGATGTGAATTCAGCGACTTTTACAAAGGAAGCTTTTCCCGCAAATAGATCGGCATACCAGGCTGCCATCCGTGGATATCTATGTGGGACAGACATGATAGCCCCATATCCCCTATTACTAGAAAGGATGAGGTAGTCTAGTCGGGCAAGTTGCTTTTCCAAGACGTCCCATTTTTCGGGCCCATCTGGAGCAAACACCGCTAGCTCTTCATAGACGAACGTATTAGGGCCGATACCACTTGCTTGTACCGGGAGGGCGTCATCCCAGTGCTCATAACTCACCCTCGCTCCAGCAGGGATATTCTCTACAATCCACTGTGATGCCGCTACGCGTGAATGAGGCGCCATGTAGATAGAGAGAAAAGCACCAGGCCAAATACAGAGAAGGCCACATAATAACGCCTTTTTCCATCTTTGACGTGCCCATTGAGCAGCCCCATATCCGGCAACGATGGCCATGAGTGGATACAAGACGTATAGGTAGCGCATGGTCTTGGCAAACTGTATGCCATAGTAAATAAAAAAAGAACAGCCCCAGCAGGCTAGAGCACTCCGCACCAAAATTGGCTGACTTTTTTGACCATGATTCATACATAACTATAGATAGAACGCCCCATACAAATAGACAGCTCAAGACAACTCCGCAACCCGCCATAATAATTTGCTGCAGCGGGAAGAGGATAGGAGGCTTAGTAATCCACTGTACGGCAGGTGGAAATGCCGCATCAGATGTACTTAGAAGCTGTAGCTGAGCAAGGCTGGACTGGAAAGAAGGATTGACTGTCCAGTCTAGCCAGGAAAGGTGAGCGAAATAGTATGGATTTGCAATCCTTACCACAATAATGACTAGTAATGAGGAAAGAATTGCATGAAGGCCGATCTCTCTTTTCCTCTTCTTGTGGCTACAAACAGCAATTAAGAAGAAAATGCTAATTAATGGAACAAGCAGGATCGATGTTATCTTTGAGGCAATGCCTAGAGCAATGAACAGAGATGTTAAAAATGCTAAGTGCAACCTTGGTTTGTGGACGTACCAAAGAGCAACAATGATTGCCCAAAACATACCAGCTGTGGCGAATATATCTACTGTGAAGAAGTGCGCCTGCTGGATCGCAAATACTGTCAGAGTATATGCCAAGACAGCCCAAATGGGTGCTTGAACACTCTTTGCACCAAAGAGTTGTTTCGCCAACAGATATACCCCTATCGCAATCAGCGTATCTAAAATGGCGCTTATTGCTCTTCCGACAAGAAGTACTCCCATATAGTCACTCATACCAAGTATTTGAGAGATGACATGAGTGAATGAAAGAGGAAACGTGCCATACACGAAGAAAGGAAAGTGCAGATTGGTCGGGTTCATGGGTGAGATAGATGGATCTAGGTACTCTTGTACCGAAAGAGGCATCTTCATGCTTGAAACTACCATAGTAAGAAAGCGCTCATCAGGATGGAGATGGGCCCCACTGTCCCAATTGAGCCCAACAACTCGTGTGAAAATAGTTATAAGGAGTATGCCAATCAGAATCAGGGTCTGCCTCTTCATCATCCCAGCAGGCGATAAACTAAATAAGAAGTCATATTACTGAAGGATACCTGTTCTCAGTTGTTCTCACAAGGTAAATTTCTCGGCGATTATCTGCTCCTTTGGAATAGACTGTTGCTTGAGGAAATCCGTTATGCCTGTAACGATCTTCTGACTTCCGCAGACATAATAATCATAAATGAGTGGGTCGACTCCGTCTTGCTGCCAGAATGCTTCCAGCGAAACAGTAACCCTTCCTAGCGCAAAGAGTTTCGGGTCAAGATCAGCCAGCTCTTGTTCGCGAGAAAGACAGACATGGGGATGAAAGTTGCTATGACGCACGGAAAGCTCTTGTAGCTTTTCTACTAAGTATGTATCGCTTCGTGATTTTAAACCCCAAAAAAGGTTCATCTCGATAGTATCTTTGTTTAGTAGATTGGTCTCTATCATCGACAAGATCGGTGCCAAGCCTGTACCAGTCGCTAGATACAATGGTAGACGCCCCGTCTTTTTGTACACGAAGATACCTGCGGGACCCTTAAATAGCGCCTCCTGTCCAACCTTAAGGTCTCTAAAAAAGTCTGACCCGACGCCCTGTTCGAGCAACTCAACCAGCAAAGAGAATCGGGTGGTAATCTGGCTTGGCGTAGCGATAGAGTATTGACGATAGGCATCCCCCACGACAAGGATCATATATTGCCCAGCAGCAAATTGAAGCTCCTTCCCCCCCCGTATTCTCAAAATCAAACCACCAAACGGGTCCTGCTAGCTGTCTCTTTTCAACAAG
>LLEV01000017.1 GCA_001567515.1 Microgenomates bacterium OLB22 | reverse complement strand
TAAAATCGAGTGCGGCTGAGTTTACGCAATAGTAATTACCTGTAGGAGTTGTCGGATCTTCAAACAGATGTCCGAGATGTGAGTCGCAATTGGCACAACTGATCTCAACACGATGCATGCCGTGAGAGGTATCATCGGATAGAGCAATTGCCTCTTTGTCGACAGCATCCCAAAAGCTGGGCCAACCTGAGCCCGTGTGGTACTTAGTCTCAGATTGAAAGAGTGGCTTACCACAAGCAGCGCATGAGTAAACTCCTTCCTTGTCAGTCGACAAATACTCACCACTAAAGGGAATCTCTGTGCCTTTCTGACGAAGTACCCTATATTGCTCAGGTGTCAACTTTTTCTCTCCAATAAGCCTCATTCTTTTTTTTCACGATAATAGTATACTATAAATCAATAATTACCCTATAGCTTTTTTGCAAAAGTGTGCTATAATTAACTAATCTCATCAGAACTCGAAGGAGACGAAGATGCGAATTGTGACTTTGGGCCAGTCAGGTGAAGTTGTTTCGAAAACCCGAACTTGGAGCTTTCTAGGTTGGCTAATTGAATCAACTTATCCGGTTAAGTCTGTGAAATTAGGACGGGTGACATTTATGGATGGATCGTTTGTCGACGTGTCCAGGAAAACATTTTCACTTAAGGGTCCAGGATCTCTTAGTTTTACCAATTGGCTTAGCGGATGCCGCTGGGCAGTATCCAGGTGCACACGTGTCCTTGGATATTACAGCTGGGAAAAGGACGCCATGCCCAACACATTTTCCACAGACTGTGATCTTGATGCTGAGTACGGATGGGATTGAATTCTTGAGTGATCATAACCGCGCATACGCGGTTTTTTTGTGCCAAGCTCTCTTTTTTTCAAATTTAGTATACTATAGTATATGGACGATGCCAAATATACTGCCGTCTGGGTATCTCATACTTCAATACAAGATTTTTGTCATGTCCGAGAGCGTATTATCTGAAGCATGTATACCGAGATCCGGCTACCAACCACAAGATAAAACTCATGAGCCCCCCGTTGGCACTGGGACAGGCCGTACATGAAGTGCTTGAGTCTCTATCCATTATTGAGACGCAACACCGATTTGATGTCCCCCTTCATGAGCGTTTTGAGCAGGCCTGGCAAAAAGTAAGAGGAGAGAAAGGAGGATTTACTGACACCCATCTTGAGGATCTGTCAATCCAAAAGGGCAAGGAGATGCTTGAGCGTGTGACAAAGCATCCTGGCCCACTGACTCGTCTTGCGGTCAAGATAAATGCCGATCTTCCGCATTACTGGCTTTCTGAGGAGGATGGGATCATCCTCTGTGGCAAGATCGATTGGCTCGAATACTTCCCAGACACCAACCAAGTACATATCATAGATTTCAAGACAGGGAAGACTGAGGAATCTAGTGATTCTCTCCAGCTACCTATATATCATCTGTTGGTACACAACTGTCAGAATAGGGTCGTGAGCCAGATGAGTTACTGGTACCTGGCTAAGTATGATCACCTGACTCCGCAGGAGATACCTGACCTAGCTACCTCACATGAGCAGATACTCAAGATCGCCAAGCAGATAAAGTTGGCTAGACAGCTACAGAGATTTTCCTGCCCGACAGACGGCTGCCGTCACTGTCGTCCCCTTGAGAGGGTGATCGAAGGCTCAGCTCATTTTGTGGGTAACGATGAGTATTCAGCGGATGTATACATCTTGCCAGATGGAGATAAAGCGAGGGAAGAAGAGAGCTATATACTCTGAGGTAACTCAAAGTTCAAAACTCAAATCTCAAAACCAAAACGTAAAGCTAAAAGACTATCCGCGACAACCCCCCCCGCTTCTCTAGAGCTTTGCGAGACGAGCCGGGGTTAAATGAGCAGGAACATCGGTACATATCAAAAATCAGGCACAAAAAAAAAGAGGTGTTGTTACACCTCTCTAGTGCTCCCAAAAATGAAAATCATAAGAAACACAGTAATGAATATCATCACGCTCCTGATCCAGGCGTGCCTATCAAAATAACTGTAGCACGGGACGCCCTCCGTCGGACAGTCGACAGCCACATGGACAGGATCCACGTTTGTAGAAACCGTCGACTGGATCGGGCTTTGCCCCTTGATCTCCCAATGATCAGGCTGCAAGATGAAAACTGCGAACTCATATCCCTCACTGCTGACATGTGAGGTGAATTTGCGATCACCATGCCGCGTCGAGACAACCGTAAACGGCAGAGCGGACGTAGCGACAAAGGTGATCACATCCGTGTTGTGGATGTGCCCACCCGTGTTGAAATCCACGAAACTGCTCTGCGAACTGTTGGTCACCTTGAAGGTGTACCTCTTCTGGTTCATGAAGAGCGCCGACGTCGCCGCCAGCATGAGAAGGAATCCCAAACAGATCCTCAAAGCACGCTTGTTCAAGCTGTCCTCCTGGTTGTTTTAAAGAACCCTATAGTATACCATATTTTGACTCAAAAAACAAGTTTTGAACAATGCTTCAGATGGCCAATACCATATGTGCGTCTGAGCGACGGGCTTGGGAGTCTCACCCCTGCGAGGTGTGACACACCTCGCAGGGGTGCAAGTATCTGTGTGCAAACCCCTGGGGTTGGCTTGTACTTTGTACAAACCCCGGGGGTTGGTTTGTACTAGATATTACGAAGTTGAGGAAGATCTTTACTAAAAAAAAAGTCCCGGGGTTTCTACTTCTACCAACCCCGGGGGTTGGTAAATATAAAGACAAGATCCTGAATCTTGGTCAGGATGACACAGCAGTAAGCACAAAAAAAGAGGTGTTGTTACACCTCTGTACTAAACAAACTTACTCATCAATAGCATGGGCAAGCAAATCAATAGTCCTATAATCAATGTGATTATCGGATTCATTTGCGGACTAAGGGTTTGCGCCAAGCTATAGCAGGGCACTTCTCGATCTCGACATGCCTCAGTCACCGTTACCGGGGTAATGGCAAAGATCGTTGTTTGGACCTCATAACCCATATCATGTCGCGTACTCAATTGCCATGTCCCCGGGGGGACTGCTACGTAATTGACTACCTGTCCGATTCCCTTTTCCTCCTGTGAACTAAGAGAGATCCTTTCTCCACCACTGGCCCTCACCCAGTCGAAGCCTCCCAGGGAGGCTGAGCTGAGGACAAATCCGACCTCCGACGTACTGAAAATAGTGGATCCATTCCAGAGCATGATAGACTCGGTCCTCTCGACTTGAGTCGTGCGATACAGATACCGAGGTGCCCGCAGAACGTATGCAGATGCCCCAAATACAATCGCACACCACATGCAGTATATTCCAAAGCTGACCGCTCGCTTCACGGAGTCCTCCTTGTTATCAAATGTATCCCCTATAGTATAGCATCTGTGCACGTATAAGTCAAAAGTCTGTGTGTCATTCTGAGCAAGGACGCTGTGCTTGGTTCAGCGAAGAATCCGCTGAACCTGTCTTCTTACCTAGATCATTCTCCTGCCAAAGTGGGCTCAGGATGACACCAAGCAAATTCAACTAACTCACCTAACTTCAACGAATCAAGCGTTTTAGCTAACTCGATTTAAAACAATATCGATTTTATCCGCGCAGGGAGGGTAATGACTTCTTGACGCAGGTTGTTGGATAAAGCGAAAGTGGGCTTATGTACTTTCTTCTCGAGTACTTCTTGTGCCGTAGCATATGAGTGTTCTATTCTACCGAGCAGATGTGATAGGTACGTATCGCGCAGAGCGGGTGGGACACTCAAGACTAATTCTCTCACGTAGCCACCTTTGGGGATATCGGCAAATGTTTTCTTGAGTGCTTTTTCTATTTCTATAGCTACTGGTCGTACTTGGCCGTGAAGTACGATACCGGGTAAACCAATCACTCCTCCCAGCTGCAATTTCATTCTGAGCTACTATATATGCGCCTTCCAAACTTGCACTAATAGTATAGATTGACTTACCCTCCCAGACCCAAGACTCGCCTACGGTAAATTGGTGCTTCAAAACAGGCTCTCGAGAAAATCGGTAGACAAATATGATTGTAGAGCACAAGAAAAATAGATTAAAAATGTTCCAGAATGAAGCAATAAAAATCGTGCTAGTAAAGAGAGGTAACCCTTGAGTTTCCCACCAGACAAGTGCACATATGTGCATGGTCGCCAGAAATAGAGAAAGATCAATAAGAAGGCCATAGATATAGCAAGCTGCTCCATTTTCCTTTTTATGTAATTTGAGTGATACTCCAAACTTTTTCTGGATTTTGATAATACCTTTTATCGATTCCCAGTGCCCAAACATATTGAGATAGTCATAGCGCTCTGTATAGGGAAATTGATATGTCCCGCGAGAATAGAGCCAGGCAAGTCCATAGGAAAACATGATGAAAGTCGTATTTGTTACCGCATACCAAAGGACAAATGACTCAGTAAGGGGGCGGTAGGAAAAGAGCGTGATGATAGGTGCTAATAAGTACAGCAATTTAAACCACCCAAAGGCATAAGCTGAAGTTGAGTAGATGTAGCAGATGCGCTGAGCCAAGGACAGTCCTTTGGTCACAAGAGGGCTATCGGGACTACGGAAGAGCAGCCCGAGAGAGCCCGCCCCCCAGCGGACCCGTTGCTTGTGATATTCTGTCAGATCTGAGGCAGCTAGGCCATAGGCGATCCTATCTGTGATGAAAAGTGAACTCCATCCCTGAGCGTGAAGTCTCAAAGCTGTGTGGATATCCTCAGTAGCCGTCCCTGTTGCAAAGCCACCTACACTATCCAGTGCTGCTCTGCGGATGAGTGCCCCACTTCCACAAAAAAAAGCTGCGTTATAACCATTTTTTGCAGGCTGGATAGCTTCATAGAACATGCTCTGCTCATTCCAGAATGGATACTTTGCATTTGCTTGATGTTGGATACTATCACGATTGTAAAAGACTTGGGGTGTCTGGACAAATCCCAGACTCGTGTCTCTAAAATAGCCACTTAGTCTCTCAATACAATCTGGTAAGGGTATGTGGTCACAGTCCAGACACAGAACAAAGTCTGCTGTGCTCTGTGGGAGGGCATTATTTAGGTTCCCAGCCTTGGCATGTTCATTGGTAGTACGAGCTAGGTACTCTACTCCTAGCTCTGTTGCCAGTTTTTTGATATTGTGTCTATTGCCATCATCGAGTATCCAAACTTTGGTGACACCTCTCACCTGTTTAGCTGCTCGAGCTGTCATCTCGACTATGCGTAAGGCCTCATTGTATGTTGGTATCAGGATATCGACGGAAACCCCGTGGAGAGGAGCACGTTTCTGGGGTCTATAGCTCCGGCGACTGGTAAATAGAAATATCACTGTTGTTACTGACATATATATGTCAGCAAGAAATATCAGAGGGATAAGCCATCCTTGCAGGGTTAGTGTGAGCTGAAGTCGCCATAATAGATACCATCCAGCTATTGCCATATACAGATACACGCCGAGTTCCCGTACCCAGGAATGCTGGTATTCAATGAGTGTGTTTTTTGAGTTACCCGCCATTAGACTGCTATAAAGTAGCTATAAAGATATCAAGTCATATCAAGCTAAATATGTAATTGGTGCGGGCAGTATACGAGATCTAATGAGAATGATCAACCCTCATGTCCTTGATGTTTTGATCGTGACAAAGTATCTTGTAATGGATGAAAAAAATTTTTGTTTTTGTTGTTAGTATTGCTCAGTGTTTCTCCGTTGATTACCCCTTTGCATGCCCAGGAGGGAACCACTTCACATTTGTTAGTCAAAATGCGTCTCCCTGGTAGGACAGAGAGTATGGTAGAGAAACTAAAAGAAAACTCAGCGGTGTTAGGTGAGGAATCTTATAAAAAAGTTAAGGATGAGTTAGACAAGCTTGGTATCCTTCGTCTGGAAGTCCCCGATGGCTTGATAGAAAAGACCATTGAAATTTTGGAGAAAAATTCACAGGTAGTATTTGTGGAGCGAGATGCTATCGCTACCGCTACCGCAGTGACCAATGACACCGATTTGCCCAAGCAATGGGGTTTGTATGCTATGCATGTGGCTTCGTCTACCGGAGTCTCAGCTTGGGATAGGCTTCCTGCCTCCCCAGCCCCCATCCAGGTTGCTGTTGTGGATACTGGAGTTGACGCCACCCATCCTGATCTCCAGGGGGCGATAGTGCAGCAGTCTCAGTTTCTAGGTCAAGGTGTCCCAGTGACTGATGAAAATGGTCATGGTACGCACATAGCAGGCATCATCGGAGCGCGAGGCAACAATGGGCAAGGTATAGCTGGCGTTGATTATGTGACCCAATTGATGAATGTAAAAGTGCTGGATGCTAGTGGTAACGGATACTACTCTTCTATAGCAGCAGGGGTGATGTGGGCTGCAGACAACGGGGCAGAAGTGATAAATCTTTCCCTTGGTGCCCCCTATGACTCCCCTAGTCTCAAGGAGGCGATAGACTATGCATGGAGTAAAGGAGCAGTGATAGTAGCGGCTGCTGGTAACAATGGGGCTAGTGGAGCCCTCTATCCTGCTCGCTATGATCATGTCATCGGAGTTGGCGCAATTGATGAAAACTTACACCGATCATCATATACCAATACTGGCATTGGTGTCGATCTAGCTGCCCCTGGTGATAAGATATTTTCTACAAGAAAAGGGGGTGGATATGTAACGATGACAGGGACATCTATGGCCAGCGCAAATGTTGCGGGAATTGCTGCACTGATATTACAAACAGGCTATTGTACCACCCGAGATTGTACCTATGAGGCTTTGCAAGGCCATGGGGTGCCAATTGAGGGGACAGGATCACTATGGGCTCTTGGTATGGCAGATGGGGCTTTTTTGTACGCTTCTCTCACCCCAACACCTACGGCAAGTCCAAGCCCCAGTCTCTCCCCTATGCCTTCTATAACGCCTTCGCTTACCCCTACAGCTACCCCGTCACCATCTCCCATTACCACACCTACTGGCACGCCAACTTCAGGGAGTAATGCTACTATGACAGTCTCTACTCTAAGTGCAGAAGTAAAAAGATGGTTCTTTTCCTCATCACTATTGGTAAATGCAACGGTACAGGATGGAGCATCAAGTCCCGTCTCGAAAGCGACTGTATCAATCGAGGTAAAATCGCCCTCGGGTAAACTATTTCAGGGAAAGGCAACTACAAATAATAAAGGCTCAGTTGTCTTTGGCATGACTTCGTTAAAAGAGAGAGGTACCTACTTGGTAACTATCACCGCGGTCCAAAAGACTGGTTATACCTATACTCAAAGTCCTCTTATGAGTACATCAGCCACCTTCTGATCCCATAATTGCATTTTGTGAAAATGATAGTACACTGAGTGGTACATGAAGAATTATTATATCCTAGGTGTGATTAGCATTCTGCTCGTCATGGGCCCCAGTCTAAGCTTGGTCTATGCTACTACGGTTGAGATGAATACGAACATAACTGCCGAAGGAGGAGGTTCTGCTACGGTGAATTCTCAGACTAATACGTCTATAAAGACTTCGACTAGCAATAGCGGTTCCACAACGGTCTCCAAAAAGATTGAGGTAACGACTAACGGCCAGAAACAGACTATCGAGAGTACCACTCTAGGCACTACTTCAATCGATATCCGCAACGGCACTGTCCAGATAAAGGAGAATTCAGATGAAGATGATTCAGCAAGCAATGTGAAAAAATCAACTTCCACACCAACACCAATTCCGCCCATTATCATTCCTTCAGCTCAAGCACAAGACATAAGCCTTGGAGCCATGATCAGATATCGTGTTCGCCTCTTTCTGCAGAAAATGTTTAGATTCTGACAAAGTAAGTCAATTGTGACTTTTCAATTTTCGTAAATACTCGATGTTCAAATGGCTATTCAATAAATGGTGGTCACTGAGGATTGGTCAGAGGCCCCCCCCTATTATTCCTCCTGCAGTATTCTGCGGACTGTCACAGCGATGAGACCTACGAGTAGCCACCAGTGAGAAAAGGTTGAGGCAGCTATAGCAAATCCTGCTGACGGAGCTGTGGTGGAGGTAGACAGCATGTCTCCATTAGACTTTTCCTGCGCTTGAGCTGAGGCAAATAGTGGTGTTAACTTCTTTTGAGATGGTGTAGGAGAGATAGGTTGGGTAATTGGAGAATTTAGTGACTGTACTTGAGATGAGTAAGAATCGGATGATGACTGTTCTATTTCTAGTGTAGCTATAGCGTTATTATTTCCCGTCTCATCTTCCCTAAAACCAGAGCTGATATCTATAGGGAGTTGCAGACTATTGGCTACAACATCATCTGCTACTTTTAATACCAGATTAATCTGCCTAGTGTCACTCTTTTCAAAACGATCCCAAAACCACTGAAGTATCCCTGGACTATTCTGAGGCACTATATCACTACTCAGGAGACTTATCCCTGCAGGTAGTTGAAGATTGAGCTTTGTCCGCTCCGCCCAGACGAGCCCTTGATTTCCGCTCAAGATGCTAAGAGTAACTGTCTCCCCCGGTCGTACACGGGGCTTGCTCCACCAAGATCTGACTGTCAAGTCAGGGCGGGCAAATCTTATGTTGCCTTTCCAATTGCCAAACACATTTACCATGACATAATACCAATTGTTCCCCACGATATTGGTATTGAGTAGATTGAGTATCTTTGCTGTGACCGTCGCGTCACCCGTCGTGATACTTCCGCTTCCTAGAAAGGGGAGTGCCATCAAAAATTTTGACCTGTTATTGCCTGCAGGAATAGATTATTTTCTATAGTAGCGTTGTTTTGGTTGGCGATAGTAGTTTCAGAGATATTATGGCTTTTTGAATTTTGGGTCATTGTGGAAGTATTCGGGAGACTGTTAGCATCGCCGATTATTTGACCTTCCCACGTGCCATAGGTATTGACCTGGACATTCATCCAACCATCCCCGTAGATGTTTTGATCAGCGATGGTTCTCTCATCAAGGGTCACACTTCCATTACCAGTAGCTACGTAATCTGCATTACCCTTGTTGCTCCCTGTGTCCGCATTTCCTAGCATTGTAGTAGTTACTGCTGAGGTGTTTTCATTACTCACCGTGAGCGTATTTGAAGTAGTAGCGGTAGCATTGCTTTGGGTGTTGTTATCTGATGCGACAGTTATCCCCTGATCTGAGGTAGCACTTTGTGGGAAGAGATAGCCATACTCATAGGGAAGTATGATATCACCCTCGTAGTCACCATAGATATTGATGACAGCAAAGAAATAGCAGTTGCCGACTGTATTGAGGTTTGCGATGTTAACGATAGAGACATCTACCGCTGCATCTCCAGTGCTGAGAGTGGTTTTCATCCCACTCAGAGCATTTTGCCCGGTAAGTGCAAGTAGGTTGATATTGTTGATGATGGAGGCACTATTCTTCTGTGCTATGCCCAGAAACTGAGCAAATGTCATGTCTTTACCCCTCAGATAATTGTTAAATCCTGCGCTTGGGACTATACACTGAAGTGTCTTATCTGATAGATCTATGGCCGTGTCTCCAGGGTGATGGTCGACAACACCAGCCTGATATTGGTCGCCTACAGAGTTCACGTTTGCAGCATTAGTCTCAGCCACTGAGGCAGAGGCATTACCTGTATCCACAGTTGTCTGAGGGCTTAGGTTGTCTTGAGCTGTATTGATACCAGTGTTGACGACTCCATCTATATTATTTTTGAGATTGGTACTGTTAGTCTGGGAAATCTGCGACGTTTGTGAAACGAGCGTAGCTTCCTCTAATGGTGATGTAGTTGGTGTTGGAGTGATAGATGATTCTGCCTGGGTTTCAATTTCGATGACGTGTTCGAGTTCTGGAGAGGGGGTAGGGGAAATTGATTGATCTGTCGTTGGCGTGGGTGTTAGAGTGATAGCAACTTCTTGAGCGTAAGTAGGAGAAGAGAGTAAGAGAAGCAAGAAAGGCAAGCAAGAAAGTGCGAGAAAGATGCTTTTTACTAGTTGATATGGCCTATACATAACTATGACGCAGTTTTGTAAGTGTCGTTAGTATAGCACAGCAAGCTGCATTTTTGTATTGCTAGAAAGGCCTAAAAGTGTATCAATGTGTATAGAATTGCACTACTATTATCGGCTATCTAGATCCAAAAATCCCCCCGCCGTGGCGGGGGGACATGCATGATGGATTAATCCTTTATTAGATCTTAAAAAAGATCAAATTAAAGCCACCAAGCACCAAACCATCCGGTAAGGCCACCGAGTAGACCACCCCCAATAAGGGTTTGGTTAACTCCAGCGTTGACACCAAGGCCAACACCAAAGCCTGTACCACCGGTCATGATACCTGATCCTCCGATCGAACGCTTGGCATAGTTCCAACCAGTGTTGGTGTTACCCCAAACATGTTGATATTCAGAAAGGTTATTTGTACCGGTTACGGCAGTTGTCATAGTAGTGTTGGTCACAGTGTTAGTAAGGAGATCATCCCCACTACTGATTACTTCACTAAGTGACAACCCCATAGGCATAACACCTCCGACAGATACAGCGTTCTGACCTGCGTTAACAGCGACGCCTGCTCCTAGAGATGCTTCACCCGTATCGATAGATGCATCACCGATGTTACGATTTGCTCGGTTCCATCCAGTGTTGACATCACCTCGTACGAATTGCTTAACAGCAGTATTGTTGGTGTTGTTTACAGCGACTACAGTGGTAGTGTTTGCAACAGAGTTAGCGGTGTTATTATCACCAGTAGTTGTTACAGCAAGACCATTTTGTGCTGAACCAGCAATACCAAAACCTTGACCTCCGACATGGGCGGCGTTACTACCAGCATTGACTTCCAGACCTGCGGACAGACCTGCATTGCCAGTGTTGACAGAAGTGCCACTTCCGATGTTGCGGTTTGCGGTATTGTTTCCAGTGTTAACATCCCCCCATACCTTCTGAGCAACATTAGTGTTGTTCGTGTTGGTTACAGTGGTTACGTCAAGTACGTTAGTAACGGTGTTGACGTTGTTGTTATCACCAGAAATGACTGCTTCGGTTGCGTTTGCAGCAGCGCCAGCATTAGCACCGTGTACCACAGTTTGGTTAGAGCCAGCATTGACTTGATTGGTTACAGCCATGCCTGCGTTTCCAGTTGTGATAGAGGTACCAGCTCCGCCAGTTGAGATGTTACGGTTGGCAGTGTTCCCACCAGTGTTGACTTCTCCTCCGACAAATTGGCTGACATTAGTGTTGTTGGTCTGGGTTACAGACACAACAGCTGTCTCGTTAACGACACTGTTAACAGTGTTGTTATCGCCGCTGCTTACGACTGCGCTTCCGTTGGTTGAACCATAGACAGGAGTCATGGTAGCGACCATAGAAAGTGCGGTTATGATTGCAGTTACTTTTCTCATTTATATTTCACCTCCTTCCAATCGAGAACGATTTAATGGTTAACAGTATATTTGGGGGTCTTAAGACTTCGACGCTTTTCGTAGTCTTAGACCAAGTGCCATCATGATCATGACAGCAGCGATAGTAAATAGTCCACTTTCAGCACCAGTCGCTGGGAGCGAGCCAGATGTGGCCCCTAGCACAGATCCCCCAGTCGATCCATCAGCGCCACGCGCAGTTCCAGCGATCTCAGCGACTGGTGGCACATGTGCCCCGCCTGTTGGTTGTGGGACAGGCGTTGGCGATGCCTCTGGAGTATTACCAGCGCCAGTAGGCACATCAACTGGGTCTGCAAAATTAGTGTTTGCGGTGATTTCGGTATTTACGGTGACTGTAGCGTCTCCTGTATCTATGACTCCCGCAACAGATCCAATATTTTTGTCAGCACGGTTTCCACCAGTTTGGACATACGCTCTGATAGCTTGTCGTAAGTCAAAATTGTTGAGGTTGTTGATCTCTACTAACTTAGTGGTATTAGCAGTAGTGTTGATAGTAGTACCATTTCCACTGTTGTAAACAGAGCCTTGCGCATTAGCGGTTCCATTACCTAGTGTTGCTGATGGTGCGTCTACATAGGCTTCATTGCTGTTTACATCAGCTACTACTGCTACGTTGACTGTCGCGTTACCGGTATTGATGATCCCGGCGTCGCCACCGATAGCGATGTTGCGGTTTGCCTTGTTATATCCTGTGATTGCCCTTGCATTGACATCTTGGTCGATCAAGGCTGAATTACTGTTGTTGATAGTAGTGTTTGTTTGATCATTCGCTTCTGTATTTACGTTATTGCTGTCGCCCGAATTTACAAGGTCAGTCGCGGCTGATGCTCCGCTGGAGCCACTGTTTACAACAGCCTTGTTCTTGTTGGCTTCGACAACGAGTGCCACATGTACTTCAGCGTCACCTGTGGTGATGACCCCCGCGTCGCCTCCAAAGGCTATCCCGCGATTTGAGTTGTTGTATCCTGTTATTGCGGAACAGTCTGAAGAGCGTAGTATCTCGTCACGAGCTTGGAGTGGGACTCCACATTTCTGTGAGATGTAGGCACGATTACTATTGTTTAGTATGTAGTTCTTCTGCATCTGTGACTTTATGCCAGCAGTGAGAAAGTTTCCGGTATCTGCGATGTAGATAGAAGCTCCAGAGCCAGGTCCACCATCATTGGAATCACCGCCAACCATAGCAACATTGCCATTGGCCGTGATAAGATAATTAGTATTGACGGTAGCATCACCTGTCGTAATGACTCCAGCTGCACCTCCAATTGAGATGTTTCGATCGGCTACATTTTCTCCTGTGACCGCATCAGCTTCGATTGACTGGCCTATGATAGTAGTATTACCATTGTTAACAATTGTAGTAGTTCTTGTATTGTCAGTGGTGTTGGTAGTGAGGCCATCTCCTGTGTTGACCACATCTGACGATGCGCTGCCACCACCACTGCCTCCAGATACCCCAGCATTATTGGTATTAGCGTTGACGACTGCAGTGCTATTGACAGATGCATCACCAGTATTGATCACGCCTGCATTTCCACCAATAGATATATTGCGTGATGCTTCATTGTGTCCCGTGACTGCTTCTGCATCTATGTTTTTGATTGATGGTCGCATCATTACTATTATTTATGGTAGTTGCAGTATCACTAGTGCTAGAAGTGTTGGTAGTAGTATCGTCGCCTGTATTCACTACTTCAGACGAAGTATCTGCAGGCTGGCTATTTTCCGCAGGAGCAGGAGTAGTTGTGGTTTGTTGGCTCGATGGATTGGCTATCCCATTTAGTACTTCTTGGGTAATTTGATTTTTGAGCGCATCCTTATCAGGGAGATCTTCTGCAGAAACTGGAGCATAATGTGCACTAGACGCAACGATAACCGGTAGGATCATTAATGCTGCAAGTATTCTTTTCTGCATAAGCTTTATTAAATTAGTACAAATGTATAACGTACGTATTACTTCTCCTTTCTAAAAACTAACGAGATTCTAAAGGGGGTGATCTAGCCAGTCAACTATGCGTATATGGGACGAAGTAAGCAGATATAGATATAAGTTGTCATATCTATAGCTATCAGGTAGTTAGTGTGGGTTTAGTGATCTAAGTAGATCAGAATAAGGGTATGAAAGTAATAGTGATCATGACTAATTCTTTTTAAATATTCAATGTCCTAATGACATTGACAATTGATGGGTATGACACCTCACAACTCACATCTTATTCTAATTGCACTTCCTGAGCAGGTGTCTCTATTTGCTCCTCCCACCAAGATGTCCAGTAGATCTCCAAATAATCTATCTTCACCTTTATCACCGTGTAGAACATCAATGCCTTCATTGCCGTAGATAGAGTCGTTTCCATCGCCCCCCTTGAGTAGGTCGTTGCCCTCTTGACCGAGGATACTGTCATCCCCCTGGCCTGCATTGATGATGTCATTCCCCGGGCCGCCTAGTATACAGTCTCTACCTCCGCGCCCATCTATTATGTCGTTACCCGCGTTTGCAACGATGAGGTCGTTCCCTGGTGTCCCATTTAGCTTTTCAGACTTGAATGTCCCTTCGATAGGAGGAGAAAGATTTGGGATAGCTTGACACTCTTCAGGGATCCCGGTAGTTGTCCCAAATACTACATCAAATATGATTGATCCTCCTTGGTATTCGTTTCCCGCAGTTTGATCAAATAGTAACTCTAAAGTTAGAGTAGCTGTGGCTTGAGGCTTGAGGGTAATGATGGAGACTCCATCCTCTGTCATAGCATCTGTAAGTGAGCTTTTCTTATGCATTACTGCTCTCTCTTTGATTGTCATGCTGAGTACTTCTTCTAGATCTTTGAGCCCGCTTTTCTTCTTCAGTTTGAGAAAGACTTGTTGGGGAGCTGATGTATTATTGCGAAGAGTGAAATGCTTTTCTATAGTGTCACCGGGGGTCATATCTCGTAATGAAAACAAGGGTTGATCGGCAAATTCAACGGAAATATCACTAGCAGACGCGGTCACCTTACAGAAAAAGGTCAATACGAATAAGGAAAGTAGTATGCGTAGTGGGATGGTGATAAGCAGTCTTTTCATGGCTTGTTGATAGCACCAGGGTCACGACTCGAACGTATGACCCAATCACTACTAGTATCGGTGTCCGTATTTATAGGAACACGTGCATAGGTCTGTCCCGCAATGGGATTGGGGAGGGGCGGTGTAAATCCAGTTATCCCCACATTTCCGTAGCTGACAGCATCTACGAGAACAGAGGCGCTGTCATAAAGCTCTATCTTGTCACCAGCATCGGTTAGTCCGTTACCTAGGAGGCTGTCATCAATTTCTATAATAATCGTATCTATAGGCACAAGTGGCGGTGCTTGACCTTTACCGAGTATGATTGCAAATCCACCTGATGGTAGGGAACTGGTCCCCAGGAAGCTGTCTGGAGCATTTGTTGAGTTGTCTCTGATAGACCAATTGCTCAGTGATATCGTCGTAGTAGTGGGATTATAGAGTTCTATCCATTCATCGCTACGCGTTGATAACTCTGTTATCAAAACATGATTAACAGCAGGTGTCTGAGTTGGTGGAGCTGTTGGAGATATTGTGGGCAGAGGCGGTATGTCTGCTATAAAAACACCCGATGCTCTAGCTTTGTCACTCATGTATGCATTGAGGTCACCAAGGTGAAAAAAAGAGACTGATAACCAATGTAAACAGCGTGATGTAAAACGGTGATGCTTTCATATATTATTTCGGTTTTTGTAAAGCTCCAAAACGTTATTTCATGCCTGAGTCCAGACTAGCTGTTAAGAGGGCTTCCTAAGGCCCTACAGAGCTCGTTTCTAGTCTTCATTCTGAAAGAGAGTCGCTGTTAGCGATGTTGTGCTCGTATCCCCCTGGATATCATCCCCAGCTGTTGGAGACAAACAGATCTTTATCGATATAGTATGATCTATATCATTATCAGTTAGTGCTAGGTCTTTTACCCCTTCAGACCCTAGATCATCCAGATCTTTGGCCTCATTGTTGTTTATATCGTCTATATGCTCCAATAGACTTGTCTCATCAAATGCAAATTCTCTTATCTCCAGTAGTGTATCGATAGCGGCATTAGCTTTTTTGCCCGCATCATTAACCACATTACTCATTAATAAATCAACATGATCACCACCAATACTCCCGGTGTTTCTTACCTTTATAGTCGATGGTTTTGCACATTCCCCTGGTGCTAGAGTTCCGCCAAAAGAAGCGGTCAGGCTATCTGATATCACTTCATCCTCATCACTCAATTTGAGATCTAGCGTACCGGCCCCTAGTACATTTCCTGATGAGATGGCGATATCGGAAAAGTAGGCATATGCTGCGGCTGAGGATATGACAAACAGCGCCGACAAAGCGATTATGTTTATTAGTTTTTTGGCATACTTTCACCTCCTTGTCATGGTAATCGATATTCCAATTCTTGGACTGCATGGAGCTTCCATTCGACCATGGGTGAAGCAGTAGTGGTGCTGGCTGTAAGAGCAGGTATCTCATCTAGTAGCTCTTTTGCCCAACTGACAGAATCTTTTTTTAGAGGCGTAGGAGGGCTGAGCTTTGCAAATGAGAGTCCAGACCTTATCAATTTATCGAGTGTGTTTTGTAGTTGAGCAGTGCGTAAAGTGAGTTGCTTTTTGGTCGACTTAGCAGATAACGTATTACTTGCGTAGTCATGAAGTAGCGTGATAGATTGCTTGGCGTGCCATTGGTGCTGTCCTGTTGTCAGATCTCTGATAATGAAAAGCGTATGATGGAGATTGAAAAGGTCTTGATAGGCTAACTGAGGTTTATTTTGCTCTACTTTACTCTGTGCCTGTTGGAGTAGCAATAGAGCTGATGAGACAAGTGCCTGTGTCTGCACATTTTGAGTTTTGAGGATATGTTCTTTTAGTGATTGGATAGTCGATGTGCTCGGAAGAGAAATAGCCGGTTTAGAAGGGTCAATGATAACGCTAAATATGTCTGTCTCAGCCGTAGGACTAGCTGAAGTGATCGAACCTGTAAGTATCTTCCATGTATCACTTGTGTCGCCAGTAAGGCCCAATATGATTGTGTAGGCTCCCTTTGTCTTTCCTTGGGCCTTGACTATGTACGTGTCGGAAGTAGGGTTTGGTATGTAGACAAGCCCCTGATCGGCTTTATAGGTAGTCCCATCATGCACAACCGACAGATCGGCTGGCGAGAGCATTACACCTATGAGAGCTGGACGGAGACTTGTCCGGGCACCTGCTGTTAGCATCTCAGTAGTAAAGGGTATACCAAGCGTGGTGAGTATTGAGGCGATGCTATCTTTTGTATAGATCAGTTCTCTATGGTCTCTCTGAGGGAGGGAGACCTCAACAGTTGGTAGATGAGCTGATGAGACTGTTACGAGTCCATCACCATCATGGACTAGTGGCGGACCGATAGCCCCATCGGGATAGTAGTTGAGGTACTGCTCCATGAGCGTTCGTTGGCGGGTTTTGTATCCACCAACTGTGTCTGTGGATGTCCCTAGTGTTGTGCGAAGACTAGCAACATACTGCTGGAGTGTCTGGTCTAACAACGGCAATGTGGTATTTTTGAGTTGCATTGTTTGGGGGACTATTGGATTGGTGTTGTTGTATAGGTATGGTGTGGTTGGTAGGAGGTCATAGAGTACCGGGAGCTGTGTTTGAAGGAGTACATTGCTCGGGGTAAGTGGTTGTAGTTTTTTTGCTATCTGCAGTAGGAGTTTTTGTGCAAACCATGTTGGCATGTCTGGGGTCTGTACTTCTCCGGCAGCTAGCGCAGGGTAGACTGTTGCGATACCGTGATGTGGAGAGCCTACGGTCGTCAGTAGGGCATTAGGGGGATGATGTTTCTGCATGTATGCTCTTCCTACTAGTCCACCTAATGAGTGTCCGATAATAAGGTGTCTTTTTGTAGGATCAAGTCGAGACAACACAAAGTTCTTGAGATCTTGTGCGCTTTGCACAATAGGTTTTCTCCAGTCATAGGTAAAAGTAAAGAGCGTTTGTTCCTGCACAAAGCCGATATTCTCAAGTGTCTTGAGGATGCCAGTGTATTCAGTGAGGATGGGATTTAGAGCCCACTCATCAGGTGACACCGATTTGTTGTGCAGTAAGGCTTCCTCATTCCAGGAGCTGAACATGCCCGGGATGAGGATGACCTGATTGGTTGTTGCTGGGTTTGGTGTTGGAGTTGGTGAGGGTGAAGGGGTGAGGGTTGGTGAGGGGGATGGAGAGGGCGACGGCGGCTCCGTAGGTGAGAGACTGGGTATCGGTGGGTCTGTCGCCACATTGAGTGTCCATGTATTGCTTCCCCTGCCTGTATAGAAGAGGTATGTACGGCCGTCGAAGTCGATGACTGATGGAGCGATCATATGCTGCTCGTCATAAGCTGCCCCGCCAGAGAGTACCTCCTCAGGTTCACTCCATTGCATAGTACAACCAATAGGCCCAGGAGACGTACGTTTGAGAATACTACCTCCAAAGGGATTATGATAGTAAATCTCAAACAAATTTCCTTTTTCTCTAACATAAGTACCATCCCCATAGTTACTTAAGATTCGATTGGGACATTTAGTCCAAGTTCCATTAACTAAAGTTGCCAGCCCTAATGACCATGTAGAGCCATCATAACCTGTGTAAAAAACTTTTTTAACATTGTCTGAAAATAAGGGAAATGCTGAGGTAACCCCCTTAGAATCCCAAGTATTGTTTGTTGCTGTCAAAATAGTTTCATACGAAGCTAAGTCACAGTTAAATTGTGAATCGCAAAAAACATGGGTAATTTTGTAATTGTTAGATATTTCCTCTGTTAGAAATAATTCCTTTTCACTACCAACAGATAAAACCCTTGGGGCGAAAAGGTTGTTAGGTCTACTCACTATCGCTTTTACATAGTCCCAGGATCTTCCCTTATCCTGGCTCCTCAAATTGAAAATTGAGTAAGTGCTATTTACCTTGGTTGATTGAAGGGTCTCGATATAATCATCTTTAAGCACAATTTCATTCTGCCTCATATCAATAGTCCCTGGATACCCTATCTGTTCTGTAGGATTCAAGAAATCTTTCGTAAATATTGCAGAAGCGGGTTTTGGAGCGAAAAAAAAGAGCCGCAAAGAGTAAAATAATCAAAGCTAAAAAACGCAACGGTTTTTCTAGCATTTAGTAAATAATGTATTTTCTTTGAAGCAAATGTCAATATCCCAAAAATGTCCAATTTGTAAGTCATCAAATCTGATTCTCTTTAAGAAAGTAGATAGTTCAAAATATCCTAGAATGTAAAAAACTGCTCAGTATGTGTAACTGAGTTTAATCATAGAAAGACCTCAAAGAAGGCTATTCGTTTGCTTGGTTACAACTATCAAGAATATCTTAAGAATAGCAAGGTTTACTCACAGAGATATTCATTTTTTGTTGATAAACTAATCAATCTGATTCCTGGGGATTTGTTGGATGTTGGAGCAGGGTATGGTTTTTTCAGCCAGAAGGTATTAAAGGAATCCAAGTTTCATGTTACCTCTCTCGAACCTTATTTAGGAGTTGAATGTATTGATAAAGGCAGCAGAGTAAAGGTCGTAAGACAGAACTTTAGGCATTTTGTTTCCGAAAATACAAAAGTGTTTGATGTCGTTGCATTTCTAGATGTTCTGGAACACTTCCCTAATCCATCATGGGTCCTTGATAAAGCTTATTCTGTTACCAATGATAAAGGTTATGTTTTCATTCAGCTACCCAATTATAAAAGTCTAATGTCTAGATTATGTAAAGAATGGGCTTGGTGGATGCCAAAAGACCATTATTATCATTTTTCAGTTAAGTCTATTAGAAAGTTACTTGAAGCTCATAATTATAAGGTTGTTTCACTTCATACTACTGAGACATTTGACGAGTTTAAGAAAAACTTGGATGGTAATTTCGAATCGATATCCACTTTGTTAAGAAAGCCTATCAAAGCCTTCACTATTGGTCCTTTTTTTCTTGTATATACTTTACTACAACCAGTGATTCATAGATTTGGTATGGGCGGACTTATCCAATTGATAGCTCAAAAAAAAATGATTCTCTCATTTGTCATGATTACGAAAAAATGCGGGGGATGTGGTGGATGATTGTTTGGCGTCTGTATCTGATTGGGTAGATGAGATGGTAGTCGTAGATGACTTTTCGACTGATGATACAGCGCAGATATGTCATGCTCATGGAGCCACTGTCATCAGGCGGCATGAGTATGATCTAGGGGCTCAAAAGGCATTTGCACTTTCTCAGGCGAAGGGAGAGTGGATATTGCATCTTGATGCAGATGAGCGTGTTAGTCCTGATCTAAAGACACAAATACTAAAGGCAATACAGGATAAAAAGTTTGATGGGTACAAGATCCGTTATCTCAATCACTTTTTAGGTCACCCCGTACGTCATGGCGGCGAAGACTATAGCATGATTCGTCTTTTTCGTCGCAGTAAGTATCATATTTCTTCTAGTCCAGTTCATGAGCATGTGACGGTGGCGGGTGCGATGGGCGAGCTTCAGGGGCCCATGCTACATTATTCGTATCGTACGATCCCGCAAGTGCTGCAAAAGTTCACTGACTATGCGAGACGTGAGGCGAAAAGAAAGCGTGCTGCAGAAGAGACAGTGACGCTTCGCAAGCTATTTATTGATCCACCTCATCTTGTGTGGGCTCGGTATGTTGAGAGTGGGGGATACAAGGATGGGGTTTTCAGGTTATTACTGGATATTGCGTTTGGGTATATGGAGTTCATGACCTATATCTTTCTCTTGCGTAAGTAAGGTCGGTGGCCTATAATAGCGTGCATATGATAGTAGAGCGTCGTAGCTCTCGTATAAAAGCCTCCGAAGTAAGCGTGGAGACACAAGCCGAAGCATCCTTCCTTCCTAGACAGGACTATATTCTCATGGTCTCAAAAGCAGTAGGTCGACTTGAACGACTCGATGATGATCAGAAGGCTGAGCTCATTGGTGAACTATTTTTAGAGACCAATCATAGGGAGACCTATGCAAAAACATTTTTTTTGCGTGACCGTATCAAGTTTTTGGATAGGGCGCTCCAACGAGCGAGGGAAGAAAGAGATGGTGGCTATACCCGCAGTGAGCCTTTTATGAAGATCGTTGAATACGAATTTGCTTATCACACGATGCTCTTTGCCCGTTACCCCGATAGAGCTATAGAAGAAGTCATCAACATATAGTCAGAGCACAAAGGTAGTCTAACTATAGGACTTTACATCCGAAGCTAAATGTGCAGGAACCTAGAGACCTCCCCTATCATGGTAGACCAGTTGGGCTGGGTACTATGTATATACTCAACACAACAGAGGATGCAGCTTTGGTTGGTAGGTGAGGCAAAAAAAAGAGCCCCAGAATTACTTGGGACCCCAATAGTACGTCTCGTTAAGTAAGTGGCGTGCTCCGAGAAACACGATGAGCGTTGGTAGAAACGTCATATCTACAAGTTTCTTCCCAAACATATCCCCAATAGCGAATAGTATCACAACTATCAAGACACTGTCGCACAGTGTGTTTGCAAGAATCCTCAAAAACTTTGCAAGAGTCGTCAAACTGAAGATTTGCACTGTCACCTCCTTGATGGTAAAGGTCTCGTATACATTATACTATAAGGCATACGCTTGTCAAGTTGTTGTGGACATAGTCCTGGTAGGTTGTTATGGTTGAGATTATCCTTCGATATTTTGAAAGCAAGTGGCTCAAACAAAAAAGCCACGCCCCATTGTCTGACGTAGCAGTATACTCTCTGTACACCTGGGAGGTGTGCTGAGTAGACACCTAGGGAGATATGAGTCCATCACCCTTCGTCCCGCCATGGCGGGACTACGGTAGGGATTGTCTCAAAAATATTTTTTGAGACAAAAAGCCCCGTTCATATTCTTGAACGAGGTAAGCCCGATGGCTATTCGGGGGAACACATCAATAAATACTCGGTCTCTTTAGGGCGTGGTAGATAGTTGCATTCATAAAGAAGACTGCAGCCCACAGAACTTGCATGATACTGGGGACATAGACACTTTGAGCATGAAATATAGGGATATCGCAGGACAAGTAGTGATAGCATCTTTTAGCAATGCATAGTGCCACTCATAACTTACCTTCAATACTCCTTGAGCATGTTGCGAGCTGTAATCAGCAAGAACAGAGGCGCTG
This sequence comes from Microgenomates bacterium OLB22, assembly GCA_001567515.1. Taxonomy (GTDB): domain Bacteria; phylum Patescibacteriota; class Microgenomatia; order UBA1406; family HO2-37-13b; genus OLB22. The sequence goes on along the minus strand of LLEV01000017.1, from coordinate 20,539 downwards.
CTACACTATTTAATGCCAGTGTTGTCTTTTCCATGAGCACAGCGACTATCACGAGTATGATCAAGAGGATAAGCCACTCAACGATACTTAAAAAGATTATCCGAGGGATACCCATGATTCGGCTCCTATATTTTTCATTGGATAGATCTGCTAGCAACAGATGTCAGGTGACTGGAGGGTAATTTCCCACATTAACCACATACTTAAAGCAATCATAGTCCAAAAGAAAGCATTGGTAAACAGCTTCCAGAGATCATCTTCTTTTCGACGTTGCCTGTTAAATAGGGCGCCTATCAGATCAGAAACTCTATAACCAGCATGTGCCAAAGAACCTGCAACTAGTATGATCATCATGGGCTTTCTCCTTAGCAGAAAGTGCTAAAGGAATTATACTATGGGAACTCATATATAGCAAGAAAAATCTAGCCATTATAGTCTGAACCTATGGCAAAGAATCTTGTACTGTAAGTTCAATAGCGCAAGATCCTTTTCCTACCAGGGGTCAGGATAATGTACTAGAGTCACTCACTAAACATTGGAAATTGGGCGGTGAAGTGATGTATTTCTCTCTTAATCTCCTGGAGTTTTTTTTCATTTGCATGATGCTCAAGGGCCTGGGTGACAAATGCTGCTACCGTCTTCATCTCTTCTTCCTTCATCCCTCGCGTGGTCATAGCAGGAGTCCCCAGTCGGATGCCGCTGGTAACTATTGGTTTCTCCGGATCAAAGGGGATGAGATTTTTGTTGGCCGATATCCCTGCAAGTTCTAGCGCTCGCTCAGCGACATCGCCAGTAATCCTCTTTGGACGGAGATCAACTAGCATCAAGTGGTTGTCAGTCCCTCCGCTTACGATGTTGAATCCCGCATACTGTAAAGCTGTAGAAAGAGCCTGAGCATTTTTGATAATCTGCTCGGCATAGATAGAAAATGAAGGCTGTAGAGCTTCTTGAAATGCTACAGCCTTAGCAGCAATAGTATGTTCATGCGGTCCACCTTGAAGTCCAGGGAAAACTGCCTTATCTATCCGCATCCCTAGGTCTTCCCGACTCATGATGATTGCTCCACGAGGTCCGCGCAGCGTTTTGTGAGTTGTAGTAGTGACTATATCACAGTGAGGGATAGGACTATCGAGCTGGTTACCTGCAATAAGCCCTGCGATATGGGCGATGTCTGCCATCAGATAAGCCCCTACTTCATCTGCTATCTCCCGAAATAGTTGCCAATTAAGTGATCGTGAGTAGGCAGAAAACCCAGCTAGGATGAGTTTTGGTTTATGCTCCTTAGCGAGGGCTCTAACCTGATCTATGTCTATGAGCCCCGTCTGTGGATCTGTCTCATATCCGATAACTTTGTACCATTTCCCGGAAAAGTTGAGAGGCATTCCGTGAGAAAGGTGCCCCCCATGTGCCAGGCTCATGCCAAGGATCGTATCCCCAGGGTTCAGTAGAGCAAAGTAGGCAGCCATATTTGCTGGGTTACCCGAGTGAGGTTGGACGTTGACATGTTCGGATTTGAATAGCTCTTTTGCCCTCTCGATTGCGAGTGTTTCTACTTCATCGATGTACTCATTGCCACCATAGTAGCGTCGCCCGGGGAGGCCCTCAGAGTATTTGTTGGTAAATTCGGATCCGAGCGCTTCCAATACTGCCGGTGAGACGTAGTTTTCAGACGCGATGAGCTCTATGCCATACTTTTGACGTGCGACCTCCTTTTTCCAGATGTCGAAAACAGTAGGGTCCTGCTGCTGCAGGTAGTGGAGCGATCGAAAATCTTTCTGTGACATGCCATATTATAACGTATCGCTAAAGGATCGATGCGATCGTTGCTATAGCCTGCCCTGAGCAAGGCCGAAGGGCTGAAGGATCGGAAGGGTGAATTGGTTGATCAGGTTGTTGGTACAGAAAAGTCTAGTTGTCTTACCTTCTTAACATCTTTAAAGTTTGGAACGTTGATGATACTAGACATCCTGCCATAGTGGAGCCCATGGCTCCTAGTTTTCCTTAGAACATCTCCTATGTGGGCAGATAAAGGCATGTAGAATCTAGTCATTTAGGCAAATAGCAACAAATAAGAACCTAGTACATTAGGCTCTATACTCCTAATCTCGGTAGAGTTGAAAAAACCCGGCTACTGGAGCTGTCCGTTGATACTTGATAAAACAAAACCCCCTTACCTCGCCAACAGGCAATGGTAAGGGGGTAGGCCGGTCAGCGCTCGGACCGGCATCGCCATCATGGCGATCCTGGTTACGGCCATGAGGGCCAGGCCCACGATCGCTAGGTAAACGCCCCCACAGGGGGGGCGTGTACGATGAGCCCGATGCCTGTCACCGCCACGATGGCCACGGCAAGGACCAGCATCCCCAACTTGTACATACATTCCTCCTTGAGTGAGCGATGTACGTAGTATAACACGTAACCTATAATATGTCAATACGTATTCAAATCCAAATGACCAATATAGATTGACTTGTATCCCATATTGCATCATCCTAAGCTTAGGGACATGGCTAATCTGACTAGTGAGTATGTAGTACAATTGTACGGTTAAATAGTGTCACTGGATGTATCTAGAATGACTTGGAGCAGATCCATTTCCTCTACCTACAAATCTTGCGAAAATGCGGGCTCATTGAGAGTATTATTCAATACAGAAAAAACCTCTTCAAGACTAATAAAAAAACCCCATCTTGATGATGGGGTCTGTACTGCACGGCTAGTGTATCGTCACAGCATTTTGAAGTCGTGACCCATACTTCTCAACACTGAGCCGCAGGGCCATTCGGGATCTCGGACTCGGGTAGGCGAAGTACGGCTTATGAGTAAGGTATTCGGCCAGGTCGCTCTCCTCGCGAACATCTGACGCGAGATTCTTATGCGCATGGACTACGGAGTCCCACATAAACTGCCATAGGGCTATATCTAGATCATGATAACCTTCAAAATTTTCTCTGACACGCAGCAGGTGCAAAGCTGCTGTGTCAAGATCAAATGAATACTCACTCGGGCGTTGGCCCGGCTGGCACTTGATCGAGTCAGTCCGAAAGTCGAAGCGCAATAGCGCCTCGACCAAGATCTTATTGATCCAGTTTCCAGAACTCGTGACCGTGTTATTCAAGTCAAACTCCTTGTTTAGGCCGGACAGTTGGGTTGATTGTATCATAACTTATAGTATATGTCAAACACAAAATCCCCACATTCTTTCCTCGGCCTTCGTATATACTAGCTTCTATGCAATGGAGCGCGATTATTGTAACTTTTCATACCCCACCAGAAGAACTAGACCGTTTGAAAAAGCAGCTTCATAGGGCTCGTATATCAGAGAGTCAGATCTTTGTTATCGATAATACGATTGTAAATAGGGGCTTTGTAAAAGCGGTAAACATAGGAATAAAAAAAGCTTTTAAAGCAGGATCCGATAGACTTCTCTTAGTAAATCCTGATGTGGACCTTGGGGACATCACAACAGGCGACTTGGAGATAGCTTCTGCGCATTTTGACATCTGGGGAACTGCTATGGAGATGGACAATAAGACTTACTTAGGGGGAAAAATTGATAGGAAAACTATGAGTGGAGGGCTCATCAGCGGGAAGACTGTTGCTAAAGACTTTTCGCATAGATTTCAAAAAGTCGATTTTGTCTCCGGCTCCCTCATGGTAATAAAGAGGGATGTTCTGCAAAAATGTGGCTTTTTTGATACAGGTTTTTTCCTGTACTACGAAGATGTCGAATACTGTGCTCGTGCCACTAAAGCAGGTTTTCAAGTCGGTATTGATAGGGCATTGTGCTATCAACATGAGAGCAATTCGGATGCAAATCCGAAGAAAAATCTCTATCTCGCTCTCGGTCGGCTTTTGTTCAAATGGCGCCACGGGACAGTCGTGTCGTGGCTCTATGAGCTGTACCGAGCCCCAAAAACTCTTTATGAGCTTGCGCAAGCATTCTTCAATTCATTTGGTCTTATCCGCCAATACAGTATGCTCTCTTTGTCAAATGTGGTTATCAAAGCGCTAAACTTTATTCTTTTCTTAGGGCTCTTACGTGTATTTTCTCAGGAAGAGTACGGTTCATATCAAGTCGCTTGGGCGCATGTACTGCTCCTATCACCACTCCTTGATCTAGGTACTACTACACTAGGCATCACGACAAAACCAGATCAATTAGCTAAAAAAATCCCCCTTTTTTCGAGTCTTCGCTTCTGGTGGGCGCTGTTGTTGACGCTTATCACTTGTGTAGGGGTGATAGTCAGTGGAGAGGCAAATCTGGCACTCCTGAGTGTGCTTGTCCTACTCCCCACACTAGTTTCCATGGCAAACTCGGGCACCCTGCTTATCATTACCAGTTCACAGGGTAGACAGTCCCTTGCAGCAACAACAGCCATCATTTTTCATGTTTTCTTAGTAGCCACTACATTATGTGTAGGGTGGCTATTTGGGTATATTTGGGCACTCAGTGCGATGGGTGGTCTTTATGGTACTTATGCTCTAGCAACGCTACTACTTGTCTCCCGAACTACCAGCCTTCCCCTACTTGACCTTGTGTGTGGCACAAAGCCGTTAAGGAGCCTTATCTCAGGCTGGAAAAGATTAGTCACTCATTCATCAGTGTTTATAGTTATAGGGTTTTTTGCTAGCATGTACTATCGCATCGATCTCTTCTTACTCGAAGCATTTAAGGGACCTATGGCGGTTGCGACATATGCTGCCGGTTATAAATTTTTTTGACGCTCTCATATTTCTGGCAGCGAACTACTCTTTGACAGCTGCCCCACGATTAGCCCTACTTTCGCGTACGCGAGAGTTTATACCGCGGCTAGTCCGTGACACTAGCTTACTCACCTTTTTTTTGACCTTTATTAGCATTATTTGGTGGCTTTTTGGGTCTACCCTGCTTACTCTACTCATCCCCGATTCATATGGTGAATCGATCTACCTTAGCAAAATAGTGATGATTGCATTGCCCTTTATTGGAGTATCTACGTGCTTTATCAATGCCCTCTATGTACGCAAGAGGCGTTGGATTGTAGCTACAGTATTTGCGCTTGATGTAGTCCTTGTACTTATTGCCAATGTACTACTCATTCCCCAGTACGGAGCACGAGCGAGTGCATGGATCACTGTGGGGACTGAGGTATGGAATGCTGTCATATTTGGATTAATATGTTATCGTGAACTGGTATATGCACCTTCTCGCTGATGCTGGATCACTCACCGCCCATAAATATGGCACTGGGATTGTGACCCATGAGATCCTAAAAACATGGATAAATCATGGAGATACTATCGTGGGATATGCCCATGAACATCAAGATGATCTGCCGGCCATTTTTTGGAAACAGACATCAGGGATACTCTGGAAACCAAGTCTGATGATAGAAGGTCTCATCGGGCACTATGATGGATTCCTGGCACTTAACCACTATATCCCCCCCTTTGCCCCAGGCAAGATCATCGCTTTATCTCATGGCCTATCTTTTATGCGTTATCCGAGGCTCTATCCTGAGGCATATAGCATGCTGAGGTCACAGATGCAGCGCATAGCACAGGATGCTCATGTGATCATGACCTCATCAGCGAAAGTAAAAAGGGAATGGAAAAAGTACACAGGTCGTAGGGAGGGTATCCTGTCAGTCCCTTTTGGTATCCCAACAGATCTTAAAAGCATTCATGCCCAAAAAAATGCTCATCCTGTCCCCTATCTCCTCTATGTAGGGATGGATCATCCTATCAAACGGATCAGTCGTATAGTAAAGGCATTTGCGCAAGTATACCGGTCCAATTCCAACTGTCATCTCATATTGGCTGGAGTGTCACGCGATAGATGGCGTCATCCAGGGGTCGTTGTCATCCCGTATGCCGATCGGAAACGTCTGGTTCAGTTGTACAAAGGCGCTCATGCCCTGGTCAGCATGTCAGCTTATGAGAGTGGCAATTTGCCCGTCATCGAATCACTTTCTCTCGGCTGTCCTGTGATAGCTACTTCGACAGCTATCATCCCTGAGCTGCGCGGATACGTCACTATTGTGGATTCGAGTCATATGGTAGATCATTTGAGAGTTTGTCTAGCTGCCCCTAGAGATACAGTGTCTCTGAGACTGAGAAGGGAGCTTGCTGCTGTCTGCTCGTGGGAGACTATGGTGTCACAGATTCGAAACACAATGATATGAAGATACTAGTAGTAAGAGGGGCCTTTCTTAACATTTTTGAGATGCAAAGCTATGTGCCGTTGAAAGAGCAGGTCGACATCAGGGCAATAGGAAGCCATAGACCTATACATACCTATGTAGGCATCCCGACCACTCGATTTTTTTCTCCCTATGACCTCGGGACCATAGGCCAGTCAATTCCACTTTGGCCACAGATGATTAGAGCTGTAGCAAATAGGACCATCGGTGATCCTCATTTCCTCTTAGGACTTGAGAGGTACGTAAGGGAGAATGGACCATTTGACATTGCTCATGGAGCAGAAACCTACTATGGCTATGATCTCCAACTAGCAAAGCTAAAAAAAGAGGGCATGTAAAGAAACTTGTTCTGACATGTTGGGACACAATAGGTCACAATAATGAAGGTCTAACAGCAAAAAACAGATAAAAAGACTAGTAAAGAAAGAGACAGATGCGTACCTAGCAGTCACACTGTTAGCTAGTAATGCGTTAGTAGCCGAAGGTGTCAGCGCAGACAAGATCCACGTAGTATATCCAGGATTAGACCTCTCTAGATTTACTCCACAGGTGAGGGAGTCTATATCAAGGCCAATTAAGATTCTTGTAGTAGGTAGACTTTCATGGGAGAAGGGAGTACACGATGTAGGTCGTGTACTTGTAGGCTTGCATGAACAAGGGATTCTATTTGAATGTTCATGGATAGGTAGTGGGCCGTTGAGATCCCAGCTCAGATTTTATGCCGATCAATTGCCAGCAGGGTCTCTCAACATCAAGCATGTCGCATATGACAACATGCCTCACGAATACCACAAGCATGATTTATTGCTTCATCTGGCCCGATCAGATGAAAAGACAGCAGAGCAGTTTGGGATGGCAGTAGCCGAGGCAATGGCTTGCGGTTTGCCTGTCATTGCGTATGATACAGGAGCTTTGAAAGAGGTTATTGGAGATGCTGGTATATGCATTCCTCAGGGATCAGTTGATGCAGTAACACGTGCTTTGCACTTGTTTATATCTGATAGTATAGCCTATAGGAAGTTATCTGGTAACGCCGTTGCTAGAGCCACCAAAGAATTCGATTCTATAAAGCAGTCTAACAAGCTTCTATCGTTATATAGATCATTGCAGTAAAACATAAGTTTGCTATAATCGCTATCTATGATACGTATAGTAAAGAATCGTTTTAGTCTGGTCTCATATCTTTTTAAAAGCAAAAAAGCTCTTCTTGTAGGGAGCTATCTACTAGTAGCGTTTCTCGCCTTTGTGTTTGGTATAAATCTCCGTCGCCTTATCCCCATCGCAACAGTCAATGGAGAGGGTATAAGTAGAGAAGACTTTACTCGTCGAGTTTACATGATAGCAGGCAACCAGGTCCTTGACCAGCTCATCATCTATCATCTTGTTGAAGAAGAGGCTATGAAGAGGAATGTGAAAGCCTCCAAATCAGAAGTAGATAAGCAGATAAGTATAGTAGAGGAAAATCTAAAGAAACAATCATTGACACTAAATGATTATCTCGCCCAACAACGAAATACCCGAGATATGTTAGAGAAAGAGATCAAGATCCAGATCCTCGTAGAGAAGATGTTTGGCAAAAACATAGCTATTAGCGAAAAAGACATCAATGATTACTTTGTAAATGCCCGGATACTTAAAGGTGAGGGGGCTATCTATGAGAGTCAAAAGATCGCGATCAGGGGGCAGGTGCAGGCTCTCAAACTCCAAAATGAGTTTGGTAAATGGGTGACGTCTGCGCTCAAAAATGCCGATATCAGGCGCTCTTTGTGAACCATTCCTGTCTTCTTGGACAAGTGTTATACTTTCTAGTGGTGAATTCCACCACGCACATTCTATAGAAGGGGGACTTGACATGGTGCATGCGGGGCTCATGGGAGGTGGCTCCCGTGTTATGAAGGTTCATTCATGGATCATGAGAGGTGTGCACAATTCTGGTTATGTCACTACACCAGAGACAAACTATCTGCATCTCGGCGATGTTCAGGCTACTGAGTTACGATGGAGGGTGCTACTGGAGCTGCTCGGCCTGCCTATGGAGTCAGTAGTAATCGACGAAGAAGGAAGCTCGATCTTCATCGATCTGGCTCGAGTCAAAATGACTCCAGGCAGCTTTGGGATAATGTGTATCTTGCGGGCCAAGGGGTCAACAAGTACCTATCTCATCTGCTATCATGATGGGCATGTAGAACTGTGCAGCGACAACCAGATGGAGATTATGGCCATAAGGAAAGTAGCATCACGACTGGCTCTCCTCCTGATTGACTAGTCACAACTCGTGCGTGTGATACCCGCTCTTACACCGGTCCTATGACAGGTTAAAGCGGGATTTTTTTGTGTTAAAAAATATTCTCAACATCCTTTATAAATTTACTAGTCTCCTCTTTAGGTTATAATTCCTCTATGCCTATCTCTGCCATCATTCTCACGCTAAATGAAGAAGAGAATATTCAAGCTTGTCTGAAAACTCTTACCTTTTGTGACGAAGTCCTGGTTGTGGATACGGGATCCTCAGATAAGACTATCTCGCTTGCTACCAAGGCAAGAGCACGGGTCCTTGAGAGAACACTAGAAGGAAACTTTGCATCTTTACGAAATAAGGCTATGGAGCTGGCGACCAATGATTTGATACTTTTTATCGATGCAGATGAGCGAATTACTCCGAAGCTCCAAAAGTCTATCCAAAAAGTGGCAAGTTTATCTGGCTCCTATAACTATCTGATAAAACGTCGAGACTTTTTTCTGGAATAGAGAGCTCCAGTGGGGGGAAACGCGAACTGCACGATCAAGTGGTATTGTCCGTCTTGTACAAAAGAGATCTGGTAAATGGATAGGAGATGTCCATGAGACCTTTTCTTCACTTTGGCCACTAAGAAGACTAAATGGATATTTGGATCACTACCCACACCCTACTATTGATACCTTTCTTACCTCAATCAATCGCTATAGTAGTATCAGAGCAGATGAATTGTATAAAAAGGGAAAGCGGACAGGGTGGTCAGAGATCATAGGCTATCCTATCGGAAAGTTTATTTATACCTACTTCTGGCGACTAGGCTTTCTTGATGGGCCCGCTGGCTTTGTATACAGTTTTATGATGAGTTTTCATTCGTTCTTGGTCCGTTCAAAGCTGTATGTCCACCAAGTGGCGTGATACTCTCCACCCTGTGATGCTTGGAGTATGGGCGGGGGTCATCGGGTTCGGAAGCTTTGCGCGGATACTGACTCCGTATGGCGTTAGTCTTTCACTCTTAGATGTCTTTTCTCTCTTACTACTCGTATCTCTAGGGCTTCCCAAGATACGAAAAAGTGAGATAGCGAATCCGCTAGTTGATTTTTTCGCATATCTCACGATTGTCTTTGTACTCACTATCCCCTTCTTTTCTCTGCGTACAAATACGTATGGTCTGCTATACCTCGGACGTCTATTAGTGTATGTGGCGCTTGTTGTGCAACTGGGAGCGATGCGTAGAGAACTCTTGTTTAGGAGTTTCTGCATATGCCTGTTGGTGATTTTTTTTCACAACTATTCTTCAATATTTATACCTTCCGAGCTTGAGCGATCTTATGTATATTGGGTGGGATGAGCATGCTGGTCGTCTTTTTGGCAGCTTTTTTGATGCTCACATCGCAGGAGTCGTGTATGGCTTGAGCTTGGTGGGACTCTATTTGTTAAGCAAGAAAAGCGAGGAAGGTAAAGAAAGCAAGAGAAGCGAGGGAAGTGAAAGCAGCAAGGTAAGTGAAAAAAGCAAGAAAAGTTGGGAAAGAGTATTGCTTGGGGTAGGAATTACACTAGCTGGAGGGGCACTAGTCTTGAGTTTTTCACGACTGGCATGGGTCAGTGTTGCTGCTGCGTTTTTTTATGCATGGAGTAGCTGGAAGGTACGACTTTGGGGGATTGTTGTCGGTATCATTCTCTTTGGTTTCCTCATAATGTTTAATCCTGTGAAACTAGGAAGTGAGGCGACACATCTACTGCGCACCTCCACCGTTTCCTCCCGTTTTGTTGATATCCAAAAGGGGATAACTCTGGGCCTTCAATATCCTTTGGTAGGTGTTGGGTATAACAGGTTACCTTTTTATAAAAAATCGCAAGAATCGGCAAAACCATTTGAAGTAATTGAGCACCATGCCAGTGGAGGATATCCGTCAGTACTCGTCACTATCTTTGTGACAGGGGGCATCATAGGGCTTTTATTATTTCTCCGCTTGTGCTGGTGGCTGTGGAGTATTTCAAATGACGAACAACATCTGATTCTTTCACTTGTTTTCATTGCCAGCCTTTTTGAATCCACACTCCTGATACCCATCATCATATCCTATACAGCCCTCCTCTGGTGGATGGTGAAGGAAGTTAAAAGTGAAAAGTCATAAGGCATAATTCAAAAGTCTCAATTTTCATTAAGCAATGTTCACTGAACGTTCAATGGATATTGAAAAATGATCATTGAAGCTTAAATTTTGTCATCCCTTCTCTCTCTTGTATACTGAATCTATACTATGTCCCACGAAGATGATACTGTAGAATCCCCTGCAAGCAATTCCCCCCACACAGAAGTATCGTCAGCAAGAGCCGAAGGAAGTCACGCACCCGAAACACTGAAAAACATTGATGAAAGGCGATGGCGTGAACTGATGAAGTTATTTAGAGATCATGGTTCTGCTGACATCGTCCTTGAGATGTCTAAATTGTATCCTGATGTCGTACTCGAAGACACTCATGCCCCTCATGAGAAAGAACAACCTGATGAGCCAGAGCATCGCTTCTCACAGTACGAGATACTAGAAAGAGGACTTCCAGAATTCACCTCAGAATCAGAGGCTATAGAGTCATTATTTCAATTCTTTAATAGGGTAGACGATCGTACGCGCGGTATAGATCCAAAGATTGGCAATCATTACATTGAAGCATTTCTACGATTTGATACAACAGAAGCAGACTTATTTGCCTACGCAAAAGATCATGATCTCTCTGCCACAGGGGTAAGACTATTTGCACATTTCCTAGATGGATTTTTTGGATATCCCATGACAGAGTCTGATGTCTCATTCCTGATTCATAAAATATTGGTTTCAGACGGCACAGACATGGCTAAGAGTAGAGAAATAAATTGGCTACCTGATAGAGATAAGCTCTCAAGCTCTTCTAAACAGGAAGTACTACGTTTAGCACTACTATCATTTGATAGTCTACTAGAGATCAGGCAACTCGTAAATTCTCTTGGTACACCCTTTACATCAGACGAAGGTAGCTCCACAGAGGATGGTAGGCATGAAGATGTCCTGAAGAAGTTACATGAACTTCAGCTTTTAGACATGCTCGGGAAGACAGGTTACTATCCTATCCACTCTGCGAGGAATGCTCCAGAGAGATGGCAACTTGGTGAACTTTTGTTTTGTAAAGAAGATTTTCCTAAGTGGTCTTATGAAGAACAAATAGCAGCATATCTGCTAAGCAGTATGCGGGCGAATATCTACACACTTGTCGAATTATCAGAGTCTTCAGATGTTAGCATCCCCCAAGTCATCGTAGACAAATTGTACGCCAATGAAATGGAAGAAAGCGGTATCCACAAAGCTAGACTCATAGATAAGTTATCTATTATCAGCCAGCTGAAGGAACGCCCATCTGCAGATGTCCAGCATGAAGCAGTCCAGCAAATAATAGAGGAGAGCATAGAGGAGGGACATCTCTATATGCTAGGGATACATTCTACCGAGTGTTTTGATCGATTGATTGAGGGGATGAGTGAGGAGGCTGTTATCTCAGCATATGAAAAGATTTTTCAGGAGGGTGGCAAGGCTCGTTATAAAGGTGGTGTTTGTGAAGATCTCTTGCGCCGTTTACAGTTTTCCTCAGGCGTCCCTATCCCTAGCTATCTTTGGCAACAATTTATCTTTGACGATCCGGGGTCAACGTTGCTATTTTATACTTTAACTCCAGACTATGGACTCTTTGAAGCTCATTTTCAACAAGGGGAAAATCAAACTCCACAAGAAGTCTGGAGGATAGGGCGTGCATATTGGTCTAAAGAACATATTGAGCGGAAGATCAAGGAGCTTTCACAAATTGGAGGAGAGGACAAGGATCTTCAGGATACTGATGAGGTACGTCTCCTTATAGCTTTGCGCACCTATGCGGCAACACTTTACCCCGATAGTGTAGAGTCAAAGGCCACTTCAGCGTGCAATGAGCTTTACACCTACAAGAGGTTGCACTCGCTTCATCCGCATCTGGCCGAGATTTTGGTAACTATTACAAGCGAAGATACCTATCAAGCACCTGTTTTTTGTAAGACTCAGTCAGATATAGTTGATAAATTATTCAAGAGACGTGGTGATCCTGATTTTGCACTAACAGATGAAGAAAATATAGCGATACTGTACTTCCTCCAAGGAGGGGCTGCGTTTCATGAAGATGCTTTCGGTTTGTATTCTCGTCTCCTTTCATTACCCTTGACAGAGGAGCAAAGAGATTCTGTTAAGAAGCTTTTTTATGGGCAATATCTAGACACTGAATATTATAATCTCAAGATTTATCTTGAAGAACATAGTAATGAGCAGGGAGAACCTTTTACAGATGAACAGTTGCGTTTCGTGTATGGATACAGTCTGAGCCCAAATAAGGCGCTTCACCCATTGGCGAGAGAATGGATCAAACTGTTTCCAGATGAGTATCTGGAGGGGGCTAGCCTTACTGAGATTTCGTCGAGATATCGCGCTATCCCTGTGTCTCTACTCTTACCACTCACAAGCATGTGTCTGCTTCACTCATCTTCGGGAGATCAAGAATCTTTTTATCATGGCTTAAGTCATATTGATGCGCTATATTCTCATGCAAAAGGTAAAAGAGAGCGTGATGAACTGGAGTGGGGACTGATACACGCACTTGGCGGACCAGCAACTGATCTCTTTATGAAAGGATTCTTCGAAAGGGAGTTGAGTGATAACCGTGATGTGCTCCTTTTTACAGAAACACTACGGATGATTGAAGCTCTAGATGTAATCCATGCAGAAAATCCCCGGGAAGAGTTAGATGGAGTTGACACATTATATATGGAAAGAGCTCAAACTCTAAATGATGGCCTTCGTAGGTTACTTATGTCAAGTAAAACTGGCTCTGTGGCAGACTACTGTCTTCCTATTAGAGAACACATCATCGAAGACATTAAACAGTTACTAGGGCTTGGAGAGGTGAGTGATGAGCATATTACCAATATAGTGACACATTGGCACACGATAGAGCCCCTGCTAACATATAGCCGTATTATTTCAAAGGAAGAGGGAGTCCCCGATTTTTTTAAAACCATTATTCTTCATCTGGATCCCCCGAGTTATGATAGATGGCGAGAGTGGCGCTATTCCACTGAGGACCCGCTAGTAGAGGATCAACTGAAGGCACTTAGTGAAAAGCAAAAGGCAATCTGGATAGTTGATCACAGCCTAGATATGGGGCATGAGGTTTTGCCTGGGACGAGTGTTGAGGGGACTATCAGCCATATTACAGAGATGCTTACCGATGCGATATTAGTCGAGGGACACCTGATCCCCAGAGATTTTGAAGATGAAGATTTGAGATCTTTTCAAGTCGTGGTAGCTGGAGAATTTGGCGCTACTGACTCAGATGAAGCTCGAATAGAACAATATGCGTCCCAATTGACAGAAGAGACTATATCCTATGACAGGGTTGCAGCTTTTGAGAATTCGACTAGACTAAGGAGTTTTTTGGCTGGTTTAAAGGCTGATCATAGCTATCCCATAAACACAAAAACAGCTTCCTTAGTCGAGTATGTTAGTAAATATCTTCCTTCAGATAAGGCCGAGTTAGTAAAGCTTCTTTACAAGACCGCTGCTGAGGCAGCACGCGACTCGAGGGGGGAAGCTTCAGTTAGTGCGGAAAGCTTATTTTCTTCGGAGGTCAGAGTCTTGCTAGAGGCGAAACTCGAAGAACTCGATCAGGGACTAACGGAAGCTCTTGCAAGTAGTTGGGCATCACGTAATGGTATTACGTCAAGAACAGAGGCATTTGAATTCGTGAAGCGGCACAGAAGTAAGCGTCAGGTGCAAGGGGCCATACTATCCTTGTGCGTACTTTTAACTACTAATGAGTCAGATTTAGTGCGAGATTATGCTAAAGGTGATAAGCAGACCGCCATCGAAAAACACATAGCCAGTCTGAAAGCCTTTTTTAAAGGTAATACGACCTTTCTACAAGATCTCAGTAACATAGAGTTTGCTGCCCACAGTTTTCAGGAAGAATCGGGGCTAGATCGACATTTTGTGATGTTATCGACGGATGACCCTGAGATTTTGATGCAAATCGGGCGCTATCCCATCGGTAATGGATCGTGCCAGAACTATGATGGTGATGCGCAACACAACAAGGGTCTTTGCGCTTATGTGGCTGACGCACACATCCGTGCAATTTGCCTATTTGACGTGTCAAAACTCAGCTCAGAATATCAATCCATGATTAGGGAAGGAGGGCTGAATGTGGCTATGAAAACTATTCCTCGTAAATCTCTACTAGATGCCATGGTGGCGAGGTCAATTATCAAGTTAGGGACGTACAATGATGCGCCTGTTCTTTATGTCGAGCCCTGTTATTCATCTCTCAACAAGAGAGAGGGTACGATCAATCGTTTTTTTCATACCTTTGCAGCCAAAGTCTATGGAGAGAATATGGGACTATCGTTGTTTCACGAAGGAAGAGATACATCAATTCGTATATCCGAGACACGCAATCCTGGTGGACAGTATGAGGATGGTAATACAAAAGCTGGTCTTATGTATGATGCGTATTTACTACCAGCATCTTATATCCCGGGTTATACCCCACTTGATCCAGAGGAAAGAGCACTCGCCAAAAGTCTTGCGGAGGTAGCTGAGTAATTGACTACTCCCTCGAGGTTCCTGTTCATTTAACCTCGGGGGGTTGGTAGTTCATTGAAGTTTTTTTATAGATAAGTGAAATAATATGGCTTTTTCGCTATCATGAGAGGATCCATGGATACTGACGCATCAGTCGAAATTTCAACTAAAAGACATAAAAGACTCAAGTCTGACTACTGAGGAAACCGTTTCACATAAAGAGGCTATTGATGAGCAAGCGTGGAGGAGACTGATCAATACCTACCTTGATCTCGGGGAATATGAGATAGTGGCAGCAATGGTCGATAGGTATCCAGAGATACCGCTAGATGAGCAAGCTTATACAGAGGAGATGGTACATAGTCTTCTACTGTATACTTATAAGTTTGCTAAATCGGGGGGTCGGGAAGCGGTAGTTAATAGGCTAAATGCTTTTCATAAGCTGTTTCCTGATGCTATGCCTCGCCCTGAAGTGGTCATGAGTCTTGTATGGGAGTGGCTCACACATGACATATCCCCTCAAGAGGGTTTCGAGCCCATTCTGAGGGGGCGGTATGAGAGACTCGGCTTTTTTTTTTTTTGATCTTTTGCAGGATGGCTTGGGATATGAGCCCCCACACATTATTTATGCCGTGCGAGATAAAATTGGTAGCGATGTATCTGATCGTATCGACCCTTCGTTATCAGCAATCCGAGAGCTTGTGTGTAAAGCAGGACTATCCGAAGATAGTGAATTAACGTTGTTACAAAAAATTAGTAGAATGGAGGATGAATCTCGCCTTAGAGAGCATCCTCCACCTGAGTTGGGTGACCCTGGTGAATACCTAGACACTGAAACAGCCGTTCGAGCTTTTTTTTACTTTTCTACTCAGTAATGATAGTCCGAGTTTAGACAGGACTGTTTCTGAGCACTTTAAGGCGGCATTTATTAGACTTGGGGTCACCTCTCAAGACATCCTGACACGACTGGAACAGCATGAGGTGCACTCAGTAGACATGTATGCTCTGGGAGGATTTATGGAAAGGGATCTTGGGTATACCTTTTCATTTGGTGAGATCTTAGTCCTGTACAAAAGAGCATTAGACTCATCTGAGGAGTGGCGGGACAAACGCTATGGTCTTAGCGGATTACGCTTTTTCTACAAGCTATCTGATACAGAAGCCCAGGAGATATTGGCATATGGGATATGTTCACTGGACTCTCTTCGAAGCTGCACTGAGCTGGCTCAGGCTCTTAAGATAGAGCCGAATGTTTCTAGAATGAGATCTGCCTCAACTGTGGATCCTGAGACATTTGATCACAGACTAAGATGTCTTCAGGCCCGAGAACTCTATCACAGTACCTATATGCACAGCAAAGTAAGGGATGACCCCATCAAGGAGAGTATGTACTTTTGTGGCAGTGACTTTACTACGTGGCCCAGAGAAGAGCAGATCGCCCTGTATAGCGGGCTTAGTAAGAAAGCAGATAGATGGCTCACAAAAGAGTTGAGGGAGGCCTCGGGGACTCGTGTGCCACAAGATATAGTAAATGAATCATTTCAGTTGTTGTTAGAGCGTATAGAGGCGGGGAAAGTAGAAGAGGGTACGGTTACCTCCAGCATACTTGGCAAGGCAGACATTTTTAATGCCGGCCCATCACCAGAGATAGGTGAGAAGCTTCTTTTGGAAATGCTTGCTGACTACGCAGGACCACATGTAGACAAGTTCGCTGATATTACCGGAGAACTCAGTAAGACTCTTCGGCTAATGGAGATTGAAGCATATCCCGAAGAAATCATTCAACAGAGTTATCAACTACTTTTTGAATTAGGATCTCAGTCTTACTCACAGCGCAATCAAGCAGAAATAGCAATACACCTGTTGTTTCGTATTTCAGGTCACCCGCCAAGTGATGAGCTGCTAATAAAGTATGTATTAAGAAGACATGAGATACCTTACTCTTGCCCGTACCTTAGTTTGCCAAGCGAAGTGCTCAATGAGCACTTTTCTCATTCCGAAAATCAGCGGTATGCTGAGATCTGTATAGTAGGAGCTGCTCTAGATTCTGATGACTATTTTGAGCAAGTTGCGTCTCGACTTGCCAGGACCGCTGATCAAAGACAGGAATTAGACGGCTCGACAACTTCCAATGAACACGATCTCGAGTATTACGTCAACCTCTCTCTCTATTTGGCGACGCGAGCACGTGGAGTCGACTACAAGAGTGACAGGGAGATGGTAGATGTGGCCATGTCTCTGATCGCTAACTACGGGACAGAACCTACACATCATTCATTTTTAGCTAATACGCTCATAGATGTCGCTCAAGTGAGTGTGGAAGCAAATGATATGAATGTATATCAGTCCGGTATTATTACTAGACTTTTGAAAAGGCAGCATAGTGAGTCATTTTCCATGACAAATGAAGAACACATTGCTCTACTGTATTTTTTTCAAGGAGGGCATGATCATCACGCTGACGGGTTTGCTCTTCTATCAAGACTACTCATGCTAGCCATCTCCCAGGATGAAAAACTTGGTTTGTTTGAGATGTATCATAAGGCTTACTTGGCGTCTGACTATCCAAGTCTTGGTATCTATTTGCAGGATCAGATACAGGCGCAAGGTGATGCCTTTGACTGGTCGGAAATGGAGTATATTTATGGCTATACCTCTCATCCCAATAAGTCACTCCATGGGCTTGCCCGTCAAAATCTCCGATATTTTCCTGTGTCATACCTAGAAGGTCAGTCTATCTCAGAATACCTAAAGCAGTTACCTGGTATCCCTTCTAGTTTGGCCCTCCCACTTATGGGAGTCTGTTTTTCTCATACATTTCGTGCTGATTATGCTCAGTATCGTGAATCATGGGCAACTGGGCTACAACGATTGAGTGAGCTTTATTCGTTGTGTAGGGGTAAGAAAGATCG
The DNA here is from genome assembly GCA_001567515.1 of Microgenomates bacterium OLB22. Classification (GTDB taxonomy): domain Bacteria; phylum Patescibacteriota; class Microgenomatia; order UBA1406; family HO2-37-13b; genus OLB22. The sequence continues at coordinate 2,574 of LLEV01000017.1, read as the reverse complement.
TGAAGACCTCGATTGGGCACTTCTCAATGCTGCTTATGGGCCAACTTGTAACACATTCTTGAGAGGGATGTTCGAGCGGGGTGCTCGAACCCAAGAGGACCTTGCTGTATTCACCGAAACACTCAGGCTCGTGGAGGCCTATGAAAGGTTTAGTGAAACTATGGCTGATCTTGACGGTCAACCACTTGATCGACTCCTGACATTCACAGACCGCGACTCATTGGTTGAGTATTGTCTACCTATTAAGGAGCATATTGTCTTAAAAGTGAAAAGCTTGCTGGGTCTAGACGATATCTCAGACGAGCATGTCTATACTATTGTTACCCAGTGGTATAGTATCGAGCCCCTCTTGACTTATGGCAAGGTCATTCGCGGTGAGAAGGAGGTGTACGACTTTTTTTTCAACTATAGTACGAAAGTTGGATCCTCCTGAGTATGTCAAGTGGCGCCAATGGCGTTACTCCACCAAAGATGAAGTAGCTAGGGCACAATTGGCTTCATTGACTGAGAAGCAAAGAGCTGTGTGGGTTGAGGACCATACACTGGATATGGGAAGAGAATTATTGGCAGGGACAGACATACAAGGTACACGTCAACACATCCAGGAGATGTTCGTCCGAGCTATTCGTGAAGGGCACACCAGCTCAACGTCACCTGAACTTCACGCAAAACTGTTAGGAGTAGTTGGTCATACTGAAAGCATAGGGGGTAGGACTAAGGCAATACGAGCAGCTATGGCAGAAGCGAGGGTGGAAATGATCAACTATGATGTTGTCTCCGAATATGAACAACTGCAACGTCTCAAGTCACTTTTGTCTGGGATACAGACTGAGCAGATGTATTCGCTCAATACAAAGACGACACAAATGATCGAGTTTGTATGTCGATTTTTGCCGCCCGATCAGTCTGCCTTGGTAAGGCTGTTATATAAAACAGCAGCTGAAGCTAGCTCGGTAGATGGACCAAAGACCGTGGCAGCAAGCTCTCTCATTCCCGAGGCGTGCAGGGCAAGCCTCATAAAGCGGATTACAGACATAGATGAGCAGATGGATGTGCTACTGAGGAGTGGGTGGGCGAGTAAAGTTGGGCTCGGTGGTCTTGACGATGTAACTGACTTTATCAGGAGAGAGCGACCTACTAGAAAAATGCACGCTGCCTTTTTTCACATTTGTCGAATATTTGATATGAGTGCTGAGGACTTGATCATGACAGGTGTCAAGGACAAAGGTAGACCAGGTACCGATGAAACACCAGTGCAACACTCGGTTACTATTCTTAAAAGGTACTTTGGTGGCAATGTCACCTTTCTCCAGGATCTGGAAAATGTAGCGCATGCGGCTAGGCAGACTCAAGAGGACGCGGGACAAGATAGACATCTAGTTATGATGTCCCTTGATGATCCTGAGGTCCTATTTCAGATAGGGAAATATCCCATAGGGAATGGATCTTGCCAAAATTATGATGGAGATGTAGAGCATAATAAGGCATTATGTGCCTATGTGGCCGACGCACATATTCGAGCAATATGTATGTTTGATGTGGAAAAGCTAAGTGAAGAGTACCAGTATCTACTAGCTAATCAGGAACTTACAGAAGCCATGAAACAGATACCACGCAGGGATCTCTTGGAGGCAATGGTGGGGAGGACTATGATAAAGCTAGCTACGCTGGAGGGTCGCCCAGTACTCTTTGTAGAGCCAGGGTATTCTTCTCTAAACAAAAAAGACAGCACTTTAAATCGTCTTTTTGACACGTTTGCTAGACGAATATACCATGGTGAGATGGGAATTGATATTGTCAGAGGCGGCAGGGATTTTAGTGTAGAGATGCCCGCCTCGCGTAATCCTGGTGGTCAATATGAAGATGGAGCCTATGGCAATGCACAGCATGGTGGTATGGGAATACAAAGCGGCGCGTATGAACTATAAGCAGCATATGTGACAGACTATACCCCACTTGATCCAGAGGAAAGAGCACTCGCCAAAAGTCTTGCGGAGGTAGCTGAGTAATTGACTACTCCCTCGAGGTTCCTGTACATTTAACCCCGGTGGTTGCCGCCTATATTGTATTTGGTACAATGATGCAATGGTGATCCATCACAGGAGAAAACAGGATAATAAGCAGATTTTCAGTTACGTGATTCTCTTTATCATTGTTGTTGGTTTTTTGGCTACTGTTGGCTTTCAAGCCTTGGTCCAAGGATCACTTTTCGTTGCCTCTTTATCTAGTAAAAAAACTGCCACAGGACCCCGTGATGATGCACTTATTTTTGCTCCTGAGCTGCTAGCCCTTCCTGATGCTACGAACTCAGCTCGGCTATTGGTATCTGGCTCAGCCCCACTAGGCTATACAGTGACAATCTTGGTCAATGATGTAGAACAGGAAGAGTTGCCAGAGTCGCCTTCAACAGAATTTGAGACGGAGGTGACTCTTGATCAGGGTGACAATACTTTGGCTGTCCTGGCTCGCAGAGATGGTGCTGCAGAGCTCACATCGGAAAACTACCAATCTTCTATAGTGACAAAGAGCCAGAGATGGACTGTGGAGTCTCCCAGTGATGGTAAAACGACTCGA
>LLEV01000016.1 GCA_001567515.1 Microgenomates bacterium OLB22 | reverse complement strand
CGGCATCCAACGGCCAATCAAGGGGGGGGCTCCGGGGGGGTCAGCGCGCGACCGCCGGGAGGTGAAGTACTTAGCTGAGCATAAGTACTTAGGGCAAGTACAAATACTTAGGGCAAGTACAAATACTTAGTGCAAGTATGATTACTTAGTATGAGTAGAATTACTTAGTATAGGTAGAAATAGTTATTACTAGAATCCAGTGAGGTTATCGTCTTTGCCGCGACCCGATCCGGGGTGCGCAAAGAACAGGCGAGCATCGAGGGCTTCGTTGAGGAGCTGAGTAATAATACGATCCGCGCCGATGCTAGGGTGATAGTGCGCTTGGACCTTCTCCACAAATCGCCGCACACGTTCAAGGGTGTGCGGATCGACATTCGCCCTGAGTGTGTACTTGCGGCCTACATGCGCCACAGGGACGGGAACATATCGTCTAGGTGCCACGATCAACCTCCAATTCAGGTTTATATCCAGGTTTAATCAGGTTTCAAACTGCAAATATAACCTAGTATTCCTTACACTTCAATAGGTTAGCTGTGAGGTTATCAACTTTACATCCCCTGCGTGTGTGCGAGGGGGCGATTGCGAGCGAGTGAGGTTATGGGCTTGCCAGAGGGTCTCTATAATAATATTTTTTTTTTTACAGAGCAGGCGAGCACAAACGTAAATAGCAAGCTAGGCACCCTCAGACACCCACTCAACCACGCACACACACGCGACCCACGTAAACCTCTATAAGTTGCACCTAAACTACTGATTTAATTAGCAAACGAGGTTATAATCCAGGTTTTAAAGTTGAGTTAAACCTGGATCGGGGTTATAAACTCGCTTTGACTTATCCACAGAATGCCTAATAATTAGGCAGTCAATATTGAAGTAGGACACCATTATATACATCTGGTTCATGGTGAAATTATTTTTACTTGTACAATCAATTTGTGCTTGACAACATTATTAGGGTTAGATATACTGCAATCATGATGATTGAGGCGAACAACGAAAGGACACATACCATGGGTAAGCAAGTGAGATTGACAAAGGCGCAACGCGAAGCATTGAAAGCCTATCGATTTGCGGAGAGGCAAGAAGATCGATACCTAGGCAGTGTATTTGTAACGCCGGTCGGACAACGCGAGTATGAGAAACGTACACAAGCGGCATATGAGGTATGCAAGCGATTGGGAATGAGCACAGAGCACGGATTGTAGAATAATTTTGTACTTGACAAAATAATTTGTGCTAGCTATACTTCAAACCATGATGATTGAGGCGACACACAAGGGAGACACAATCATGGAACTGACGCCGAGCAAGCAATATGAGTTGAGAGTGAAAGATGGATCGAGTCAGATCCTCACCCAAAAGGATGTACTCAAAGCCTACCCCAAGCAGTGGACATTCAGGGCCTATGGGAAGGTGGGCGAGAAGATCCAGGTCGCGCAAGGGGAATTAGTCAGAGTGCGATGATTGAGACGAACAACGAAAGGATGCACATCATGCGATACCGAAAGATCCGATTCTACTCGAAACAGCACGGGGAAACTGCTGGGCTTGTCATTCAGCACGACGGAAAGACCATGCATAGTATTGCAGAGCTATCTAGGCTCTTCCCTATCTCAGAGGCATTGAAGATGCAAAAGTTTCAGGCTAGCCCTATTTTCGATACCTGGAATGCGGCGTTCGAGTTTGAGTTTCCTCACCCGTATACACACAAGGGGCAAGCACATGGATAATCTAATTGACGGCCTGGAGTTCCGCGACACACCTCAAGGGCTATTGGGGATTGCGTGGGAGACGTGGAGCGAGATCGAGGGAGAGCTAGAGAACGATCAGCCCTGTCAATGTGTCGATTGTAGGAGGATGCCATGCTAGACAACCTGATTGACTGGAGACTGGAATTGACCTTGCAGGAGAGACTGACGCGCAGGCAGGCAATGGCCTACTTTGTGGATGAGGCACCCCTCACACTGGCGGTTGCGCTAGCGCCCTGGATTGCCTTGTTATGGCTTATGCACTAGGCATGGTGCATTACTAGCTGGCATAGGCCGTTAACAAGGGGGATGATATGACAAAGTATATTGCAACATTACACAAGACAGTAGAGGCAAACATAGTATTTGAAAGCACTGATATGCAGTATGGTACAAAGCTCCCAGAATACAGCGTACCGCATACCTTTGCACCAGGCCCTAGACAATTTCGCACCATGAAAGCAGCGAAGGATTGGGTAGCATCCTTCAATAAGGAATACGGCGAAGGTACGGCATCCTACATCGGCAAACCATAACAAGCGCAAACAAGGGGATGATGATGGACACGCTAGAGAATGAAATAGCCCATAGACTCTCACAAGGGTATCGACAAGTCTCGTTCGAGCAATTCAAAACTGAGTATGCTGCTATTGGGTATACATTCGACCGCACAAGTGATGTGCGAAGCATTGCAAGGTATATGACAGGGGAACGGGCTGGACAATCCTACCCTTACCTTGGCCTCTACCCTATCCAGACAGATAATAGGCTATCGGCCTG
>LLEV01000015.1 GCA_001567515.1 Microgenomates bacterium OLB22 | reverse complement strand
CGCCCTGAGCTGAGTGATGGGAGAGGAGCTGACTGGCTCGGCACCGGGTCGCTTATCGATCCTCAAGGTGTACGTTTGTTGTGACCCTATGACCGTGGTAATCCCACGGTCTTTTTTTTTTGCTTTTTCTCTCCCTGGCATATATCATGTATTCGAATATGACAAGGCCTATAAACACTCAATTGGTGCTGAGTACTAGAGATGATCAGTTCCTAAAGATTATCCTTTTAGGAAAGAATAACGATGCTTGCTCATTACTACCGTTCCCATCCTATTTATGGTAGTCATTACGAAACAAACTCCTGTCGAAAGCCGTATCAATAGAGTAGCCGGGCAAGTCGAGGGGATACGTCGGATGGTACATGCGGGTCGGTCTCCTGAGGATATAGCCCAACAGATACTAGCCGCTCGTGAAGCGCTCACCAAGGTTGGTCTCCATGTCATCAAAGAGGGGATGATCAAAACTCCAGAGTTTAAGAAGAAGTCATTGATCATCCTACTAGAGAAGCTATTCAAGTTATAGATGTATCAATACCCAAATACTCTATATATGTAGTCAGCCTGGACTCCCCCGCATTCTGCAACGTCGAGTCAGAAGAGACTATGCGGGACACATAATCTAGGCCTTACAGCTATATACTATATGAAAAGACATGACATCTCTTGATTAGATAATAGTATATATAGTGGATCCTAAAAGGATAATCAAACACAACTTATAGTACTTGACAAATAGATACTATCATGATATACTATAAGTATTACGTTTGATAAAGACGTAAGTACCTTATAACTAACATTCACACATCCCAGTTTCGTTTCCTGTCCGGTCGAGACTACGAGAGTAGTCTTGTGCCAGACGCAAAAGGGAAATGAAAGTGGGAGTTGAGCCCCGATGTAGATCGGAGTTTGGCTTCCACTTTTTTGGTTTTGGCCGAAAGATGTGGTGCACTTTTAACAACAGTCCTTATCTTCGGATAAGGACATGAACCTGACGACGAGTGGTGGTATACCCGCGTGGGCTCTGCCGCAGGCTTGTCATCAGCTTTATGTCCTTTGAGGAAGTGTTCTGAGCTGTGTCGTTCTATTGGTATCTATAAGTAGTACGTCATAGCTTCACGAACGCGTGGAGTGAGGGTGATTGACCTACCCTAAGTGGTCATACCATCAATCCCTGGAGGGAACGATATTCGGACAAGCCTGTCCCTGATGACATCGGGGACAGTCGATATGACGACCGTATTGAGAGATGGGGGGAGGTGAATGCGCTGGTCAACGAGGTTCGCAGCAGGGTCTATGATCCGTTCGCGCCGGATGATGACCCTGATTTGGAAAAGACGCTCTAGTGTTTCAGGGGAGCTAACTACTCCCCATTTTTTTCAAGCACTTCACGGTCACGTAGAGTGTTGGAAAAAATAACGTGGTGACTACTTCCTCCGTTCCTCGCCGGGGCGGGGAGAGGTAGTCTAGTACAATGCGAGGGAGTTGGTGGTGCTGTACAACATGTACTCCCCAGGAGATCTCCACTCCTTTGCCAGGACGGCGTTCATCATCGTCCTGGATGAATCCTTGGGACAGTAAGTGACGCAGAGGGTAAGGCTCTACGCATAACGCGGAGAGCCACCCTATCAACTTTGTGGTCTGTACAGAGGTGGGATGGACCATCCCACCTCTCTTTTATATTAGATTGATGAAAGGCTCGATCGAGAATCTGAGGACCCTCTTGGACAGGGAGGTGTTACTTGGATTCTCAATTGAGTCACGTGGTGACTCGCACATTTCAGCAAGACCTGGAGGGTTTCCATCTATTTCTATTTACAATGTGAGTGCAAAGCATCATAATGACTACATATGATTGATGCATCTGGAACCGACATTATCCAGAGTCCAACAACACCTGCAGAGGGACCTGCAAAGCCATTGAAAAGGCAAGATGTAGCCCCTGTTGCTGAAGCACTCCTAACACCAGATGTTGGGAAGCTCTCTGTTAGAGAAAACCTCGGGGCGCTGATAACCCTCGCAGGAAGCGTCAATAAACCATGTCGAGTTGAGGTGTTGCGGATGGCTAATAACCTCAGTAGGATCACGGCTGCCGAACGTGAAGGGCGCCTGACGGATCGAGCCGCTGAGCTAAGAGATCTCTTACTGAGCAGACTTAGCGTGGTCGACAGTCGTTTTGCAGGACTAGGTGAGACATCTCCCGGTATCAGTGAAGACGAGTTGCGTATAATAGGGACCGTTAGTGATGCTCTAGCCGCTACTGTTGATTATCTCAGTCGTATCCCGAGAGAATTAGTAGGTGGGACGAACTTTACCGGTATAGAGCATGCTGTTAGAGCGTCAACAATGAGTAGACGCTGGGTCGAGCTCGTTAAAAGCATGAAGATGGAGTTCCCAGCTTATCGAGACGAAGACTATCTTTACTTGATGCGCTCCCTTTTCCTGGGTAATAAGCGACTCTTAGATGCGTTTGCTTCACGTGATGCACTCACTGATCTCATGGGTATCGACGCAGAAGTGCAAGCACTGCTGTGGGCGATGACAGAGTTTCCTTCAGTCAATCTGTCGACTGCAGAAGCTGATGTCTATGGTGGATGGGATCTTCAAGCACTTGATCATGATGGTATGCGAGTAGCCATTAGCGTAAAATCTGATATATCCCTGACCCCTGGGGATATCCGGGTAGTCCATGTCAAGAACCAGGACGAGGTAGCGGCATATCAGCGTGAACTTAATGCGGCGTATGCGCAAAGACCTCTAGAGATAGGTCGTAGGATGAGGGATGTGACAAAGCTTCAAACGGCCTGTGCTAGGGTGGGTGAAAAATGGCCACAAGATGCTATTGTGGTTCGAGCTTGTCCAGGTCTAGCATTCAGACAAATTAATGATTAGGTAGCTTTCTGGAACCTTCTCATCTTAGAGCCCTAAAGTACTTTCTGGTATACTTATACCTAACATGTTGCCCTCACAGACTAGTGTTTTGCGGGAAATACAGGAGTATTTCGCTTTCTTATCCTCCTACATCCAGTCACGTCTGATGCGTTTTGGAAAGCGGTTCGAGGGAACTAAAGATATCATTGTCGCATTCCTTATTGTCAAGCGCGGGAAATATAGTGGATCATTTCTCAACACGTCCTTTTTTTTGCTCATGGGAGCAGCCCTCATTGGTGGACCTGTCATCGCACAAAACAATCCCTTCATATCTGATAGTGCACCTGACCAAGAAGAACAGAGCACTTTTGCAACTGACATCTATAGTCTTCCATTTCGCACACAATTCTCAGAAAAGCCTCGCGATGGTACCATCGATCATGTGGTCAAAAAGTGGCGAGACATTAGCATCACTAGCCAATACCTATGAGGTGTCTGTAGATTCCATCAAATGGGCGAGTAATCTGAAGTCTGATACTATCCGACCTGGAGATACTCTTACTATCCCGCCAGTGAGCGGGGTCGTACACACGGTAAAAGCAGGGGAGAGTATCTACACAATCGCGAAGCGGTATGGTACGAGTGCACAGGCGATCGTAAACTATCCGTTTAATGATTTCGAAGATCTTGATACCTTTGCTCTCAAGTCGGGACAGCTCCTCATCGTCCCCGACGGAGTACCACCTCAAGAGAAGAGGCCAATCGCTCGTGGGCCACAGTTTAACCAGATTTCAGGAGGGCAGCAGGGTTCGGGTACCTTTATCTGGCCTACATCTGGAGGTGTCAGTCAGTATCCGATCTGGTATCATATGGCGCTTGATATAGCAAATAGGAGTCTTCCTCCAGTGCTTGCATCCGACACGGGGTCAGTCAGTTATGCTGGATGTATAAGCGGAGGATATGGATGCCACATCATCATAGCGCATGGCAATGGCTTTAGTACTCTGTATGGACACCTTTCACGTATAGACGTGTCGGTAGGTCAGGGGGTTGGGCGTGGCCAGACCATCGGGCAGATGGGGTCGACAGGAAGATCTACGGGTCCGCATCTCCATTTTGAGATCAGGAAAAATGGGGCCCTACAAAATCCGCTGGGATACTTAAAGTAAGTCAGAAGTCAGAAGTTATAAGTAGGAAAGTGAAGTGAAGGGAAATATAAAGTAGGTCTTTATGATCATTCACTTTTACTTAGTAGGAATTTGATAGTATCTCTTAATAGACTTCCAAGACATGAGGCATTGATAGTAATTGTCAGACAATTGCCTCGAAGTTGAACAAGTATTGGGGTCAATATTAGGGAAGTGAAATCGGCAAGCTCCAGACTAGAATCTAAAAGATACCATGAGATAGTCTAAAGTGTGCAAATGAAAGCTGCTACTGGCTCACTCTATTACTAGATGTGTATCCTACTAATGGTGATCTTCCTGTATTACTACAAGAAACAGGAGAGATAGGAAAAATGCTCAGCGCAGGTATCCTTAAACTGAAGGAGAAACTATAGCCATGCTACAACATTTGACTTTTAACTTCTGACTTTATCTAGCTGATTCACTAGCTATGCCCGCACCAGTTGGCAAGATGATCTGGGGAGAAGTGGTTGGCTGCGGTTGAGGTAGAGAAAGGTTTCCTTCTCCATCTGTATTACTCTCTTCGGGCTGTTCTTTGGCCGGAATGATAGGTTTATTTGCAGCAGCCGCTTTCTTGAAATCTTCAAGCTCTTTTTGCGCTTTTTTATAGTCTTCACCTTTGGTGTCTTTGATAAGCTTTAGGACGTTTTCCATAGCGGATACAGCTTGATCATACTTTTTCCCCTGATAAAGTGCCCAGGCATAATTGTAGTAAAAGTTGGGATTATCTGCCTTTAGTGAAAGAGCTTCCTTAAAAAGTTCTTCTGCTCGATCGTATTGTTTGAGGCCATAATAGACGCCACCAAGTTGTAGTCTTATCGAGGGATTACTTGGATCTAAAATAATAGCGCGTTGATAGGCTGCGATAGCCCAGGCATCAGCCCCCTTCGCGACAGGGATGACAGAGCGGTATGTAGTCGCAAGTGCTAGCCAATTTCCTGATTTTAGCGGATTGAGTGAAACAGCCGCTTTGGCTTCACCTATCGCCACCTGGATTGCCTGTGATGCGGTCTGTTTATCTTGATCTGAAGGCTTTTCTTTGCTCATAATGCTATTTGCGAGTACCAGATTTATCTGACTAAAGCTGATCCGGTAGCGTTCAATAAAGGGATTTTGTTGTATAGCCCTCCTATGTTGTTCGTAGACAACAGATCCTTTTGAAAGGTTATCTATCCCTTTCTTAAAGGCAAGCTCGGCACCTACGACATGGTAGAGCCCATACCCAGCTGCCCCAGACATCAAACAGAGCACAGTAGCGAAGGGAAGGGTAGCTGCTGGAGTTCGTTTAAATGAGAGCTGGAGTAGCGATGACTCGGGCGAAGTCTCCGTTACCACCTCGGCCAGCAACATCATCAAAAGAAACACAATCGCTGGTGATAGAGGAAGAAGAATGAGACCCGCTATAAGTGCGGCCATCTGTATCGTTAGATAAATATTTTCAGTGCCAACTTCATCGTCTCTACTACTTTTATATGTTCTGAAAATGGCAGTGGTAAGGAGTAGTATCAAAAGCACCACTATTGGTAACCCATATTCTGCCCATATCTGCAATATCCCAGAGCGTGCAACACGATAGTTTTGACTCCAGTCTGATTGACTGTTATAAGCAGGCGTTTTTGCCTTGGTAAAGGCAACAATAAAGTTGTCGGAGCCAAAGCCCGTGAGCATAAGCTGGGGACTCTGTAGAGTCTCCACTGCTGCACGCCAAGAGCTCAAATAGGATGGTAGTATCTGCTCCGTCCGGCTTGCTCGATATCCCGAGGCAAGGCTAGTGATAAACAGCAGAATTGTGATGGCTATAACCAGTAGTGATGGAGATCGGCGATGTCGCTTTGCCTTCCATAGCATACCTAGGCCCAAGAGGGTAAAGAAACCATAGAAAAAGCTTGTCTCGAGGTATGATCCTACTAGCGTTGCTCCAGGTATAGCAAGAAAAGCGAGGTCCTTTGGCAAAGTGCTGGAGACGAGGGGGAATAGGGACTGCATCGTGATCACCAGTGCCGCAACCCCTGCAGAGTAAAATGCCACCACAAGGGGACGGAGCCTGAGTGCTGTACAGACACCATAGAGTATTAATAAACCAAGCCAAAAAGCAAGTCCCGTATTAGGGTTGAGCAACGCCTGAACCTTGTTGGTAGGGACAAGCATAGAGAGTGTTGCCATAGAGAGCAGTAGTGTGACCAAGATAACATCTACAGAAGTGGACGAGAGAGAAATCCGTCGATTGGCCACAAGGACTACTGCAAGCAAGAGTAGGAGTATTAGGACACCAATAGATAGAAGGTAGAGCTTTGGACTAAAAAGTGAGTCCTGTGTAGCAGACCATGCTGCGTACGGCAAAAAAGCTATCAATCCGTAGGTAAGCCATCGAACACTTGAAGTAAAAAATCTACTAAGCATGTAAAGCATTCTACTCTCATGAGCATATGATCGTCAAGTTGACAGATCGTGTTCGACCTTCCATATCTCTCTCACAAACTGGATCCACAGTGTTATGTTGATACAGGATAATGCAATGATCAGCATCCCTCGTATACTATCGCTTTGAAAAAGGAAGTGGACACCGATGAGTATAGAAAAAAGAAGTAATATGTCGGTCAAAGCAATAGCTGTTATTGAGAAAAACCAGTGCCAGAAGTGCTCGGTTTTTCTGGTCTGTTTGTGTTTCAGAAAAAAAAGAATAACCCAGCTAAACAATAGCAGAAAAGCTATATTGATCCCGAAGAGCACCGTGCGCCCGCGGTATGAGGTAATGATGCTTGCGTTAACTAGTTCAAGCAAACGTGACAAGTCCGTGATTGCTTCCCGGACATAGATAATACTCATAAGTAGTGATGGCTCCGGCGTCAGGCTAATAGAGGGGTATGAGGGGGTCTGCGGTGTTAATTCAAATGAACCTTTATGGCTTTTGTACCCTGGAGCAGAAACCAATATCTGATAAGAGCCTTGTGGCAATATAATCTTATATATTCCCCGTTCGTCAGTGAATCGGGGAAGTGCTAGTGCTTGGTCTAAGGGTCTAAGTAAGCCCGTCTGTTCCTCTCTTCTTTTGATCACAACTGAGGCATGCTCTATCGGTTTTTTGGTTTTATTATCGCTCACAGCTATCGGGGAAGTGTTGTGAATCCGATAGGGAAGAGCTAGCTGTCGAATCCCCCCCTCCATGTCGGTCACGCGCACAACGATCAGATAGTCCCCTCCAGTTGTTGGCGTCAAAAGCTCCCCTACAAATGTGTTGGGAAGTACTTCAATGAGATTGGTGGTAGAGGTGGTCGGAAGAAGGTGTTCGGTAGCAATCCCCAACACGTTTTTTAGTACAAAATGAGCCTGCATTGATTTTACTTTTGCTGTAGGTGGTACAGAGATACTGATCGTCAAAGGACTTTGTAGTATTGTGAAGGCAGTCATTGCAGTTACTCCTGTTAGGGGTACTTGTTCCCATCTTAGTTGCACCTGATCGGGCCGCACTTCCTTTAGGCTGTTTTCCGAAGGGGTGCGTACTATGTAGTAATCAGAATTGATAAACGCTCCATTTTCGACAGTGGCTTTTATCCGGAAGAAGTATATCTTCCCAGGGGTAAGGTCTGTCAGGAGGTAGTTATGTATCTTTTCATAACCAGGTGTAGAGAGAAGCCGAGTAAGAGTGTTGGTGCTTTCTCCATAGTAAAGAGTTGTTTTTGTCGGGAGATTGGTCAACACCTCCAGCGTTACTTTGTCATGGGCAACCTCGATCAGGTTGACGCTCTCGAATCGAGGAGTACTACTTTGGGTAGGCGTGATAGTAGGGGTCGGTGTGGAGGATGATGATGTGACTGGAGTCGGCGAAGGGGTGCTGGTGGGAGCTGAGCTCGTATACCGATATGTCGTAGCCACTGTGCTGTCATCTGTCGTGACACCTGGGCCAACTATTCGGGAGGAAGTATCAAAAGATACCGTGCTTGAGCCGGTATATGTAGTATTGGTGCGTAGCTTAAAGCGTACCGTTTGACCTATCAAACCTGCGGGAAATGAGTCAAATGACCATGAGATTTTTTTGTTTACGAGGTCTATGACTGGACTCACACTGCCATAGCCGTTTGAAGCACTGCTTGTAACATAATCCACGACATCTGCGGTAGACGATGACCCACTGATTGTCCCCGCAGCCCATTGGGCTTCCAAGTCTAAAATCTACTGCGGTGGATAGATTTGATCCATAGGTGACCTCGTATTCGATTGTCGCGTCTGGTTGAAAAGGCGATCCACTAGTGAGCTTTGTTATACTGGTCTCAAAGTCACCAGCGCTAGCTGCCACAGTAGCTGTAACTGAAAGATTTTTGGTCTCATCGGCAGAGGCCTGTCCTCTCGTGATGGTACCGGTGATGACTGCACACAATATCGCTAAGACGGCACCAATCTTTAGTCTCATCTAGTAATACTACTGCTTGATGCGCATCCACTGCAAGAGTCTGAAAAACTACCTATATACTACGACCGTAAGCCTGGCAGATTGGTTTGCTTTATTGATAACTTGATGAGTACCCTCCTTCAATAATACAACCTGGAGTTTTTCAGATAAGGCAAATCCTCGTGGTGTTGAGAGCTCAGGAAGGCTTGACTGTAGCCACATAAGTTCTTGCTCGCTTTGGTTTTCTATAGCAATGTAGTTGCCATAATGAACACGTACTGTCGACGGTTTGAAAGCTCCGTCCTTGTATGACACATTCTTGATGACCTCCACTATCTCAGATGGCTTCTCTTTCTCGCCGTCTAGGGCGAGTGTTGCGGGGGTCTTGGTGCCTATGATGTATTCACCGTAGAGGAGCATGGTAGAGAACGACATGTCTGGAAAAAATGCTGCATGTGAGAAAAAGCCAGCAATAAACGTAATCAACGTAACTAAAGTTGCCACTAAAGGCGATCTTCTTTTACCCGAAGAGAGCCTTCCCTGCTTTTCTGATGCGCTTGCGTCCTGCATAGATGATGGCCAATACGATAACGACGATACCGATCAGACGGATAGGCATCACAAAAAAACGAGATGAAGCGTTGAGAACGTGATTTTCCTTGCCGTAATACATCGCTGCGGTGATGGTATAGAAGCCGAATAAAAAGCGTTTATTAAGATTAGTTGTTATAACACGGGTAGCTCCAGGGAAGACATTCGTTGGTTTTACTACAACGTCCTGCACCTTGTTTCCAAACATGTCGGTGACATTGATTAGTCCTGCCGTCTTAGTATGGATATTCCCTGTATTGCGAAATGTCATAGACATAGGGATGGGACCAAACTCTGAGAAAGAGGGAGCCTTTATACTTTCAAGTGTGAGATTTTCATTTGCCGGTCCATCAATCTTTAGTAGGAATAATGAAGCTATCTCTTGTGACACAGCAGTAACCGATCCTTTTTGATTTTCAATATTGGGGGCAACACTAAAGACGAGTGCTCCATAACGTCCACCTGCCGCTGACTGTGGAACTGATAGGGAAACAGAAACAGTCTGCTCTCCACCCGCCTTCAATGTAAAGGATGAGGGCTCGACTTGTGCCCATCCGATGACAGAATAGTCATCATCTTTAGTGAGTGCGATTTGTCCCTCATCTCCAGAGGCAGTAAAGTCTTCGACACGAATCTTGACAGGTACCGAATTGGAAAAGGGGTTGCGGATCTTGACTGCAAACTTTACCTTCTGACCCGGCTTGGCAGACACCTCTTGGGAGGGTGGGGTGAGCTCTAGCCCCTGTTTTGCGATAAGCTCCTGACCAAAGCTTATCAGTAATGGGAACGAGTAGATAGCAACTGTTACAGCAATAAGAATGAACGGGACTAGATATAGATGCTGCTTTCTGAACGCATGCATACGGCTTTGATTAGTAAGTGGGTGTCGCAACTAGTATGATGGTTCCCGTATAGCTTCCTGCTGGCTGCAGAACATTAATTTCCGCCTGCCAACCTATCCTGGTTGTCTCTGCTGATGCTGCACCTGAGTTTGTGACTATTGCACGTGCCGTGGTATCTGCTCTGGCCCACTTGTTTGACTGAAATCCGCTGTGTGCAGTGTCCTCAGTAGTGTAGCCAAAGAACCCCGTATTGACATTTTGTGAGGACCCGTTAGGCGAAGACCATGCCGCAGGGGAGGCATATGTCCCTGAAAAATAATCAATATTATTAGAGCCAGCCGACAAGGGTGGGTCAGCTGCTGCCTTTGCGCTCACGATATAGCCACTGCCTGCATTAGTAGTAACAGTTACGTCATGTGCTCCAATGTTTGGATCTCCACTTGAGAGGGTCCCAAAAGGGATTGTAGCAGCTGTTGTCGTGATATCTGTGGTCGCACTATTAACAGTCCCACCCGAATTTACCCCGGCTAATGAAAATGAGAAGTTTTCAAGTACCGTAGCCGAAACAGCTACAGAAGTAGATGTGAGTGTTGCAAAGGCTGCTTCTCCAGAGTCTATCTCTGTGGTACCAGTATCTGAGTACGTAATTATACGTGCATAAAAAGTAGTATTGGTAGTAGAAGGGTTTACCATACCACCAATGCTAAAAGTGACTGCCTGAGTCGATTGTGTAGATGGTGTTGTTATGACTGTTCTAAATGAGTTTGCTGCCGGTGCACTGTCAGTCCTTCCGGTACCTGCAATATTATCAGAGTCTCTTGTGGCGCTGGAAGTGGAGAGCCCGGTGGGTGCTGTACAAGTATCTCCCCACGCACCTGCCTGGGTACAAAATTTAAAATCAATCTGCTTGATACTCGTTGTAACTGTGGTTGTGAAGCCGTAGGCGTAGGTGACTGAAGTAGCTGAAGCACGAGAATCAGTGATCGTAACACTGCGCGAAGTAAACGTCCCTGCGCTTACAGGGGAAAGGATAGCTAGCTTATAGAACGCTCCTACAAAAAAGAGCGTTATGGTGAGAAAAAAAGCAACGATCTTTTTAGATTGTATGGTAGGAATAAGTTTCATGTTGCACTAATCATTCTGGGAGTTCTCACCGCAAAATCAAGGGTCAAAACTGGTCAAGCTGATACTTCAGGAGGGTTTTCTTTTCCAGTAAATAGTACTCGGATTGCGCGGACAAGTCTTTTTCTATTTCTACCAACAAAGAGTGCCAAGACAAGTAGCGTCCCAAAGCTCAAAAGCAGGTTGGCTTGTGGAGGGATAATAATCACCGTCCGTTCAGCTAGTATCTTTTCGCCCCCTCCAACAGAGACAGAAAGAGTTACCCTATATATAAGGTGGTAGTCCTCCTCTATTGGAGTACTAGTTTCCCACGAGCGTGTTCTCCCGGGTAATACGATCTTTTCTTCATGCTCTGATTCCCTTTGCTCACCTAAGAGCGGTTTTATCTTTACGAAGGGTTTTGCTGAAAAATGGTAGAGAGCTGTATTTTTACTGAAAAGTGAGCTTCTATCAACGGGCTGGTCTGCACAAGTGGTATCTTTATGTTTTGTATGGTGCCATTTTTTGATGAGGCTTTTGGGACACCGACATTTCCAAGAAGCAGAACAACTAATCGTGGTTGTATCTGGGCACTCGCAAGTGACTTTGAAGATGGAGCAGATTTGGGTTCGATGATCAGGTTGCCATAATAGCCCCCGAGGGGAATTTTGCCTGGTAGGGCCGTGGTAATGAGAACACTCCGCGTCTCCCCAGCGGCAAGCAGCATATCCTCGGGGGTAAAAGATGTCCAGTCACCTATACTCGGGACTCTCCCCTGATTCGCTTGATCATCATCGTGAAGCTGAAATGATTCGAAGGAGAGGTGAAGTGGTAGAGGGCTTTTACTGACATTATTGACGTACACTTTGTATTGAGTAGTTTTACCTGGCTGAAGTGATAGAGACAGTATTGATGGATACACCTTGACAAGACTAATTGGCTGCTGTTGGGAAGCGTGGGTGGGAGTAGTGAATGAAAGCAAGCTGAGTAAGGATAGAGAGAATAGAAACATGATGTTACTTGTTGTTCTAAAAATTTTTCCCATATTAGTAATTTGGAATGACTACGTAGAGTGCAGTGGTGTTGTAAGTACCTGCCTTTTGAGTCTCTTGTGTAGTCACGCGATATGAAATGGTAAATTGCTCGTTGGAAATCTCTGTCGTGACAGGCCCTGCATGATCTGCTACCGGATCACCTGTGGCGGTCGTGATAAATCCGGCATATTTGCTCCCACTAAACCTGTTTGCAGTACCTCCGGTGAGGTCTGTGTCACTCGTGTTGTATCCAAAGCCGTATCCAGACCATGTTGTTGGAGAGGCATTGGTCCCGGCATAGTTAGGAATTGTAGTCGCACCAAAAGTCAAAGCTTGAGTGACATGAGCATATATCGTATATCCGTTGTAAGCATTGGTACTGGTGGTAAGTACAGTTGATTTTGACGAATCTGTCCACGAATTTCCTCCATAAAGATTGTCAAAGGTGATGCTGTCTGCGCTGACACCAAAAGTCAGACTTGGTTGCACAGTAGCAACTGAGGCGGTGGCGGACCACGGAGTCTCCGTGAAGTTACCTTGTTTTGCTTTGACCTTGATCTTGTACGTAGTACCTGGAGTGAGTCCGGTGACATACTCGCCCGATGCCCCACCCCAGTTTGTGTATGTTTGCCAGTCCTCGCTTCCGAGGCTGGCCCCAACAGTATTGTCGTCTTGGATGTACCGTGTTGTGACAAAGTCATCGCTAGAGATCCCGATCGCGAACTTTGCGTCAGTTGGGTTTCCCCCATTATCTATAACAAATTTGAGTCTGTCATAGTTGTTACTGGGATTGGTGAAAGAAGGGGCTGCCGGTACGTGGGCTATGATTGTGAAGGTTAGTCCGGTGTTTGCACTATAATTGGTCGACTGGAGTTGCCCATACTCTGTCTCACCTACGAGCCCAAAGAGCGAATAGCTAGTCGAATCTACGCCCGTCGTCCCACCCCCACTAAAGCCGTATTCCTTTAGCTCATATGTAGTACTTTGGGGGCCAGCCACGACAGGCCGGGGTATAGAGAGCGTAAAGACAGCTATCAACAATACGAAGATCATGTATATCTTCTTGTCCATTTTCTCAAACATAGTTCATTTTAGACTATTTTTTGCATATCGTATCGATCGACCTTTACCTATTGGGATGAGGTACTCGTGTTGGGTCAGCGCACGAAGCTCACGGGCTATGGTAATAGGGGAAAGGTCAAAGTATTCGCGTATCTCCCTATTGGACAGCTGAAGATTTTGTTCGTCAAAAAGTGACAATATTTTAACTTGTCGTGGAGTAAGTAGAAAGGGATTTGCCGAAAAGATCCTTTTTTGGGTTTGGAGAAGCTCATAGGTATTTTGAAGGCTTTTTTTTATGATTCCCATAAAGAAAATGATCCACTGTGTCGCGTTGTCACTCTGAGGTAAGAGAGTTAAGAGATGATCATAGTCGCTCTTTGCAATAATAAGTTGTTCTTCAAAAAGGTCCAGACCTTGGATGTCAAATCCTGATGTGGCAAGGCGGAATCGCGCTACCAGTGATGCTCGAGTATGTCTGGCGGGATCTTCGGGTATAAGTGACAATACGGATATATAGAGGAGTGCGCTCTGGATCACTGGATGATCTTGGCTCATCTGTATATACGTCAGTGTCTTTTCGAGTGTGGTCCCAGAGAGAGTTGTGCTCTGTCCGGGGTAGATGATCTCACTAATATCTGCGGCGGTAATGTTTCTGTTGAAGCCAGACCAGTTGTACAATTGTTCCTCCAAAAAAAAGGCAACGTCTAATTGATGTGCTTGAACTCTGCCAGAGGATATCGTGTCACTAAGCTGCTTAATGGTCTGTGTCATTGTCTCTCTTCTTTTTAAAAGGATGCTCCTAAGTAGTAAGTGAGGTAAAGGGATGGAGCAAACTTCCATGCGTAAGCTGTCTAATTCGATGGAAAGTCTAATTATTTCTTCGTTTTTGGAAAAAGAGTAGAGCATATATATGATGTATATAATCATATCATATTCATGTCAAGTGGCAAATATGGCCCGTCCCAACGTGTTACATAAAGGTGATGCAATTATGATATGATTAATTAGCCTATTGACAAGCCCCCAAAGTCTTTTCTACTCTTATAATAAGAAAAAATATGAGAGTAGCGAGTATGTACAGACTAGGGATATATTTCTTGATACTATGTGTTCCTTTTTTTGTATCTTCTTCCCATACCAGCTAAGGCTGCTACCGGTATCAATAAGCAGATCAACTTCCAGGGAAAAGTGGTGAACAAAACAGCTGGGACGAATGTGACCAATGGCAACTATGACTTTGTCTTTAGAATCTATGATGCAGCATCAGGTGGGTCGGTGATCTGGACAGAAACACGAACTGCAGCAAATCAAGTAGCAGTAACTGATGGTATATTTAGGGTCTCACTCGGTAGTGTTCAGGCTCTACCGGGGTCTGTAGACTTCAACACGGATAATTTGTACTTGGATATCACGTTCAACGGAGAGACGATGACGACGCGTGTGCAGTTTGCCGCAGTGCCATATGCCTTCAACGCCCTGAAGGTCGCAGGTCTTACGGTGACAGATACGACCGGGACATTTACCCTGACGGCTGGCAAGACACTTTCTGTCGCCAACACGCTCTCATTTGCGGGTACCGATGGGACAACGATCACATTCCAAGGGACTGACACCTATGTGGGACTTGCTACGACCGATGTACTGACGAACAAGACGATCGGCTCGACGGGTCTGACATTTTCGGGTGCCACTACCGACATCACAACTGCCACAAACGAAGACCTCACGGTATTGGGGGCGGGGACGGGTGATGTGGTCATCTCAAATGATTCCAACAGCAACTTTCGGGTCGTCGGCACAGCTGCCTCCGGAGTCGACATGGTCGATATCACCAACTCTGGTCAGGGGACGACCACCGATGGAGTAGATGGGTTAGCAATAGATTTCACGTCTACGGCTGATTCTGCAGCAGATACAAATGCTGGTCTTCATGTGACGATCACTGACTCAGGTGACTCGGGAGACACCATCTCGGGCTTGCAAGTCACGGCAGGGGGTGCGGCTGCAGGTACTCAGTACGGCATAAACATAGAAGGTATCACGGCCGGAGGCGGGACTGAGTACGCGTTGGTGGTGGGCACTGGTTGGGACAGAGGGCTGTCTGTAGGATCGGCTTCGACATTTACCGCAGCGCTCACCAGTGAGGCGACCACTGTCATAGGTGCAAGCGGCAATACATTTACCTTCAATCCGGCATCTGGGCCGCTTTATGCGGGCACTGCGAGGCCTACCAAGCGCATCACGCTGAGTCCTGAGTATGCTGGTGCGACCTTTACGGCAGATGGTGCTGCCAATACGGGCACGATGGTGTCAGACAATATGACCTCCAGTCCGTACCGCAATTTCTATAAATGGTCAAATTCTGAGGTGACGGTACAAGATTATGATGTGTGGATTCGCGTACCGCTCCCCTCAGACTTTGCTGCTATGGCAGCCACTCCTACACTCAGTCTGGATACGTATACGAGCAATACTAGTACCGGTGTGGTAGCTGTGACGGTCTACGACACAAGTGGTACAGCAGACTGCACGTCTGCATCATTTACACCATCTTTATCCACGACGTGGGAGACCAAGACTCAGACGACGTGTCTTGACACAGGGACGTATGCCGCAAATGGTGTCATGACTATCGCGATCAAGGTGACAGCACCTGCCTCTGGCGGGGAGACACGCATAGGTGACCTTTATTTTGATTATCTTGCAAAGTTCTAATATGAAAGATACGCGTCTACCATCACGTCTATTTGCAGCAATTTCGGCAGGAGTCATCTTGTGCTCATCATATGTATCGTATCTCCCTCAGCAGGTGTATGCTCAAGAAGCCACTGCCTCAGCTGAGCCTGAATTGCATCAGCCGTCTAGCATCCCTTCTCCTACTCCTACATTTACGCCTGAGCCGAGCAAGGGGCTGGTGAGTGAGGAGGGTCGCCCCTCTCAGGAGCCGCAAGTACAAGGAGTCCAGACAGAGTCGGTTGAGCAAACCAAAAAGCAGCCAATAGATCCACGACAAGAAAAGGTGATAAGATTACTAGAGGAACCCTCAGTACAACAACCAGATTCTTCACCTCGACTCAGGAGAGAAACTCGCATCGCTGAGTTGGATAAAAAGATACTCAAACAATCGGAAGCACTTGTTGTGCATGTTGAGAAGGATCCAGAAAACGAAATACAGGCAACCCTTGTGGGGGATGATGGGTATAAAATCGATCTTTTGATCAGAAAAAAACTGAAAAATGACAGCGTGGGGACATTGTCCTTGACTCCACCACGTCAGTTACGTCCAGGATCTTATAAGCTAGAACTCAGAGATAGCCAAAATAGCACAACGACATTTGATATCTTGTGGGGCGTATTGGCGATCAATACAAATAAATCAGTCTATGCTCCTGGAGAGAAAGCCCAGATAGCCATTGCCGTACTTGACAAGAAAGGTGAAATGGTCTGTGATGCGGACGTGTCATTAAAAATTAAAGATCCAAAAGGAGAGACTAAGGAGCTTTCTACAAAAGATGGAATTGAGGTCACTGATGTCTGTACGAAGAAGCTTTTTACGATGGAACCTGATTATAAGACCGAGTATCAGGCCGCAGACGAGGGTGTCTATGTTATGGACCTTACTGCTAAGACTAATGATGGTAGTTATAGTATTCAAGATTCTTTTCGAGTATCTGACAGTGTACCATTTGATGTAGAGCGCTCTGCTCCGACTCGTACGTATCCGATCGGCCCATATCCAGTGACGCTTACCGTGACTGCGCGGGAAAACTTCAAAGGGCGCGTGACTGATCTTGTCCCCGATAGCTTTGATATAGCGCAACAAGAGACGAAGGAAGGCATGTCGCCTGTCGTGAACTATGTGGGAGTTGAAAGTCGCTCAGAGACGATTGATGAAACCAACGAGAATGTGCTTGGTGCCTCAACTAGTTCGATAGTCCTGTCAAAACCATTTGAAGGCGATCATGCGGTAACTTTAGGATATGGAGATGAGTATCATGCCGAAGGGTTGGTTGATAGGATCAGCAACGCACTTAGGCTTGAGGGGCATGAGGGTATTGATTTTGATATGCCAAAGGGTACACCTGTGCTGGCCGCAGCTGAAGGGAAAATTATCATCGCGGGAGAACATGATTATGGTCTTACGGTGACGATCCAGCACGATTGGGGTAAGACATACTATGGCCATTTATCTGAGGTCCTGGTCAAAGAGGGAGATGAGGTGAAGGTAGGTCAGGAGATAGCAAGGTCGGGAAGCTCAGGGGAGAGTACAGGGCCACATCTACACTTTGGTGTAAAGCCAGATGGGTCTGATGTGGCTAACGGGTATCAGGGAATGGTGGATCCGCGCGATTATCTGCCCGACTTACCGAAAGGCTCTGTTTTGGGGGCAGTGACCAAGACCTCTTCTCTTGTCAAAGAAATTTCATGGGATGTAGATATAAAAAAAGGAGAAACTGTACGACTCGGGTACCAATTTGTTTCGCCACCTGATTCTCCACGTCTGTATCTCTTAGGAGGAGCGCGATTTAATGCTGATGGAAAGAATATATTTCAAGAGGAGCGACAGTGGCAGGTTGCTGTTGACGCGCTTTCGACCGTCGTAGATGGCACAAGTAGCCTTGGGACGACATTCTCAGGACAGCGTAAGGTCGTCAGGACGTCGCATGGTACCAATAGCAATAGGACGTTTGTGGTGGGAGTGAGTGCTGCAGCTACCATCTCACTCTACTATACCGATGATCCTGATGCGACAACACCGTCATGGACGACAGTGGGCAATGTCTCTACCTCTATGTATGAGTCTGTGGATATGGAGTGGGACAGCAGCAACAGCGTCTTGTATATTGTATACGGACGCAATACCCCAGTTGATGCTAATACCTCTGATATCAAATACAAGCGTGTCACAGACCTGGGTGGTACACCCACGCTGGGGACTGAGCGCGATGCGCTTGCTGCCTCTACTACCCTCAACTATACACATCCTCTGGTAACCATAGCACAAGATTCAAGTACTACAAAAGTTTTTTGTCTTTGCAACCGGAAGGACTAATACTGCCAATCCTGCTCGCATCTCGCTTCGTACCGGCACCATTAACTCCGACAACCCGACCTGGGACAAGCTGTATAACGTCAAGACGTGGACTGCCACAGCAAACTCAGGTAATGTATCGTTAGCAAGCATGAACACAGATAAAACCGTGCTTTTTTATCACAACAACACCGATCTGCTGGCGACTCGTCATGATAATTCTACTGATGCACAAGCCACCTCAGGTTGGGATGCTCTTGATGGTACTGACAATAGCCAGACTACGATATCCGCAGATGACCCAGGAGGATATCTGCTGGGCTCATCTGTGGGGCACTCGTCATCAAATACGATGTGGTTTGCCTGGCTGGATGCAAACAATGACATAAATACCCGTTACTGGAATGGGTCAAGTCTTGATACTGAGATGACTCCTGTTGCCCTTGCCGCAACGACTGTCGGACCAGCTCTCTCGCTCTCTGCTGATAACGCAACGCTCTATATGACGTATCAGAGCTCAAGTGACGCGACGATACTTGTGTACCAGTCGCGCACAGCTTCAGATGGTACGACCTCGTGGGGAGGATCGGAGACTACGATAGAGGACCATTCAGAGACGCTCACATATCCATCAGTCGTAGAGCGTCTCACAAGCACCAAGATGGATGTGGTCTATACAACAGCAAGCACATTCTTGATCCGTCATGCACAGCCCTTTGCGCCTAGCTATACCATTTCTGGGACGGTGAAGGCCTCCGATGAGAGCTCATTTATCGGTAATCCACCTTGTGATGGGAGCACTGCAGTCGTCTCTCTCCGGGTCAATGGTGGGACAGCATCGACCACATCTTGCCACTCAAGCACGGGTGCATACTCTTTCTCTGGAGTCAATGCTTATGCAGGGGATACCATACTCATCTATCTCAACTCGTCCTCGACGCCCAAGGCTAATACGGTACTTGTCTCTGATGAGGCGACTCACTCAGACGTCGACTTATACAGTGGGGCAATCATCGTGCGGGATGATCAGGACGGGACGATTACAAGTGCTGATATGGTCGACTACGACAATGATCAAAATGCCACTGATATGCTCTTTGATGCAGAGACCTCAACGACATTTGTTGATACAGATGCAAGCAGTGAGCTGCACGTCTGGACAGGAGATACATTTGCACCAGGAGGTAATAGTGTTATCAGCGGATCACTCCACAACGCCGGGACATGACATGGAGTACGTATACAACTACTTTTGATGCGACCAACTCCGGCAACTATATTTCAGGTACCCTCAACAGTACGAGCGGATTTTACAAAGTCACGTTTAATGGAAGCGGTGGAGAGTGGACTATACGAGATCCCATGCTGGTCTCAAAGGCCAATGGTACCGACACACTTGATGTGACGGCGGGCACAGTGACTCTCGGTAATGGCGGTGGCGACCATCTGGACGTGCGGGGTAAGTTTACCGTCTCCTCTGGGGCCGTCTTCCAGTCGATGACAGGGCTCGCACAAGGAGATGGCACTGCATGTAATAGTGACGATATCTGTATCGAGATAAATGCAAATTCCTCACCACCTTCATGCTCAAACTGTACCGTGGCGGTGAGTGGCACCTTTGATATAGACAAAAATGTCACGGTGCGCCTTAACTCAAACACGACCGCCGAGTCAGGGATAGATGTCGCCTCAACCGGGTATCTGGAGGTAAAGGGGACACAAGATGATACCGGGACAGATACGGGTACGAGCACCTCAACACTTCGGGAGACGAAGATCTGTGCAAATGAGTCATACAGCAATGATGATCATAACAATAAGGCGGTGCGGATGGTAGATGGGCTTGCTCGGGGGCGCATCTATACCATAACCGATACCATTGCCTCTGACCCAGAATGTGCTACGAGTAGTCATGATTCACTCGTCCGTACCACTACTGCCTCATCAACTGATACAAATCCCACGGTATCGTGTAGTGGTAACAAGTGTGTCCTCACACTCTCAACCGAAGGGATCGTCGCAGCAGCTGATGACTACATAGGCCAATACATCCACGATATCACGGGGACTGAGGGGTACTACCTCATCGTCGACTCGACAGAGACCGGAACTGACACCATCACCGTCATCGGAGATCCAAGTACGCTGGCACTTGCGTCTGGCGATGATGTATTCGTGTCAGATGGAGTCCGCAGCGGGGATGCGTATGAGATCATCGACTTTGCCTCGGTGACGGCCCACACAACAAACAATGGCTATATGGGGTCTGCCTCAGGATCAGAGACCGTGCTCAAGTACAGCGAGATTTCAGAAATGGGCACTGAGACTGCAGGTAAATACGGGATCAATTTCGAGTCGATCACGGGTAGCAATTCAAGCGAAGGCGTCTCAATCTCTTACAGCTATCTCCATGACAATCATCGTACCGTTCGCTTCAACAACTCATCACATGTCAACCGTTCGTATACGGTACAGAGCGAGTCTCAGGGGGTTATGTATAACTATATCAAAGATGCTACCCAAGATGGGGTGAATGCAAGCTCGGGGAATAGTGTCGATATCATCGGAAACAGAATACAGACTATCTCAGGAAATATGGATTGTATCGTCACCTGGACCGGTGCCAAAAATCTGATAGTAGATAACATAGTCACTGTTTGTGACCCAGGTATCTATATGGATACAAGTGGGGGGAACTATGTGGTAGGTAACAAGGTATATAACTCGGCTGGGACCGGAATCACAGCACTGGGTAGCTCGTCAAAAAACATCATTACCGGTAACTCAGTCTTTGGGACTGCTGCGGCTGGTATTAACCTTGCTGGGACGTCAGCGACTACCACGCAGCTTGTGGGTAATACGGTTGATGTTGCTGCTACATCAGGTCTATATCAAGCAAACACAGCTGCAAGCACGATCATTGCAGCCAACGAGTCGTATGGCAACTATGTGGGGAATACAACAGCCGATGTGCAATATGCTGCTGCAGCTCACACAGGATTTTTTTCCAACAGTAAATTTGGCTCATCTACTGAGGTATCTGGGATCACCACTGCAAATGCGTATCTGGCATCCCTCAAACATGACCAGACCAGTGGGGCCAGTAGTATCTGGAATGACTTTACGGTCCCTGCCGAGGTTACCGAGACTCCTCAGATAGAGGGGACAGCTGCATTCAACTACGCAGATGCTTTATGGCCAGACTCATTTACCCCAAGTATGCTCACGGGGACGGGTACGCAGGACAGTCTCGAATTTTCATTTTCAGGAGGGACTCTGGGAGGATCGGCCAATCAATATGCCTATGCCGCTCGTTGTAAGCAGACTGATTGTAGCACCACAACCTCTGCTGCGTGGGATGTGTATCGCGATGGGGTAGATATCGGGGATGCCGATACGGCAAGCACATTCACGGATGCTACGACGAACGTGAGATTCAAGATAGATGATAATGGCACCAATTATGCTCGAGGAGATCTCTACCTCTTCGCTGCGTATCAGGACTCTGGTGATAGCAGTACCCAAAAGACACTTACTATGATGCAGGATGCAGATACCTTCACTGTCGGATCTGGAGAGACGGTCGAGCTCAAAGGTCAAAGTACTGATACGAACGTGACACAAGTCACCAGAAGTGCCGGTGGGTATAAATTTATCATCCAATCTGGAGGCGAAATCGATGCCAGCTCGTACGCATTTGACTATATGGGTGGTACTGGTCAGACGATCGGACTTGAGCTGCAGACAGGGGCGACTGTCACCAATCTAGATAACGGAAATTTCGATAATTTTGTCACAGACGGAACAAATACGACGTATATCAGTGTCGCAAGCGGGATTATCGATGGGGGGTCACTGTCATGGGATGATATGACCTTTGACGATACTACGGGGTTTGCTGACTTTAATGTGACACTCTCGGGGACACCAGCGGCCTGTTCGACTCAGTGGTCTTTCTATGGTGCCGGAACACTCGGTGGAGCGACCAATGGTGAGGCAAATGATAGTGATACAGATGGGAGCTGTAGTGGAGTGGGGTATCTCAAGTGGTTTGACCCAGTCACTGGTCCGACGACAGATCAGCAGATGCGCCATGGAAAATGGTTTAGCAGTGGTGTGGAGCAAGGGTTCACATTCTGATTGACACTCCGTATGCTTTTACATACCATTGGTCTATGATCAAGATTCCATTGCCCAAAATCAGATTCGAAGTCTTCAAAAAAAAATCTATCCTATTTTCGATAGGTGGAGTACTGGTGTTAACGTGTTTACTTGGTGTCGGGGGGTACTTTGCGTACCAGTACTACTCGTTGAAGCAAGCTGTACAAGACCCCACAAAGGCAAGTATAAAGGAGCTGGAGTATGTCATAGCTAAAGTGGGTAGACTCATGCAGCTGCCACAGGGTGAGCAGCCTCTTCTAGCTACGGTTGATGACGTGAATAAGCTGCGTGACAAACCATTTTTCAGAAGTGCGCACAATGGTGATAAAGCACTCTTCTATAGCAAGGCTGGTAAGGCTATCCTTTACCGTCCATCTACAGACAAGATTATCGAGATAGGTCCGTATATCGTCCCTACAACAACCACTGCTCCTGTACCTGTCGCAAGCGATGCGGCAGCTCTGGGTGTGAGTACTACTCCAGTCACTGTTACATTACTCAATGGTACTGCGGTTTCTGGTCTTGCAAAGACAACTGAAGAGAAACTAACAAGCAAGATAAAGGGCATCCAGGTAGTAGAGAAGAAAGACGCCACGAAAAAGGACTATGTCAAAAATATAATTATCGATATCAAAGGAGATCAATCACAGCTTGTTGGTAATATCCAGTCGCTCATTGGAGGTGAGGTAGCATCCGCAGTGCCCGAAGGAGAAGCTACCCCTGAGGCGGCTATAGTGATCATTCTTGGTAACGATACATAATCAAGTACTTAAAGTGTGCAGGCATTGGTACATCCGCTGTTATTATAGTATTGTCCCGGGGTACATCTACTAGGATCAGCACAGTTACCTGGTGTCCCGCATATGTTACATATTCCATCCTTTTTGCAGTAGATAGGTTCTTCACAGTCTGATCCCGGGGGGATGTCTGTCGGAGTTGGACCAGAGGTCGGTGTTGGACCTCCGGTGGGATAAGTACTGATAGTAGTATTCGGACTGGAGAGGCCGTAGTCATAAGCTGATGTAGTTGAGCTGAGTTGAGCATAGAGTCTGAACCACGATTTCTCCGAGCACTCATACTCGTATAGATAACGATGTGTAGGATGGGTTGGATCACAAGGTAGCGTTGATAAATAGGGGCTAAACGATGGGCTCGTAGACTCTACTCCGCATATGTGGCAGCTGCAAGAGTCTCCACTTGAGACCTCCTCATCGTAGCATAGGTTCGCTGAAGTGGGGTACGACTCGTTATCATTGTAGTACTCCTCTATTGACTTGCTGAGCTGCTGTAGCTCTGTCTTTCGCTTGGTATCCTGACCTTGCTTGATCTTTTGTCCGGGATCGAGGAGTGCCAGAAGGCCAATCAGAAGTAAACAGATAAGACCGATTATCAGGACAAGCTCCATGAGGGTAAAGCCACTAGATGACGGTTGTCGAGTATGGGTGGGCATGTCTAGTAAGGATTGTATAGGAAACAGCAAACAACTAACAAGATACAAGAAAGACTCCTTGACTAAGTCCGCAGCAGGCCTACGCATGATATAAAGAACTAAGAAGAATCAGTATTCATTGAATATTCAGTGTCCATTGATTATTGTCATCCTGTACTTGGTGTGCCCATACGAAGCTTCAGCGAAGAAGGGATTTAAGGTCCCTTCAATTTAGATTCTTGATCCAGTCCCTACGTCGTCCATGGCTTTGCCTGGCGCGCGAGTCCGGGATGTCGGAGCTATTCAATGATCCACCAGTTAAAGGACACATCGTAGGGTATTGGTTGGTCTATAGAAATCTTTACATATTCTCTACAGGTTGATTCGGTCCCTGGGACGCATACATTTTTTGATGCAATAAATAGTGACTTATTGTAGGTGTAGGATGTCGGGGTAAGGTACACGAGAGAATTTTCTGTGAGGGCCGAGTTAAATAGTATGACGTCAGTAGTATTTGCGGGAAGTATCCCCGAACCTGCTGCGCTGGCGTTTGTCTCTATCCCTGGAGCGAGGATACCTATGTCTATCTGATTTTGTCCAGCAGCAATGATGGGGCCAACACCAGATGTTGTATTTAGTTTAAGTTTCTGGAATTGGGCTTGACCATTGGCATCTATGGTCGCTACCTCACTCCCGGATTCATTTTGTATTGAGAGTGCTCCTGGTTTTTGGAGTGGGGCATTTTGATTTGTCTGAAGTTGCACGTTGATGCTCCCAGTGTCGTGGATCGGCTTTAGGGCATCTGCTCTTATACCACCCTGGGCTATAAGCTCTGAGTTTGTCGTAATAGTCCCATCACGCGATATGACCATGGCTCCATCGAGTAGGTCTATCGACTGAAGTGCGGTGAGATGAAGTGTATCTGTCATCGCCATAATGCTACTACCATCTATATGGATGTCATCGATAGTTGCTGTCCCTGATACATAGAGGTTGTATATATTGGCATCATTGCTTATCGTAACAGATGAAAATTGGGAGGCTGGTTGATAATAGGTGGGGTCTGGAAGGGGATTTGTTTGAAGCGAAGCCAGTTCTGATTGTAAAGCATTGATATTGGTAGTCACCTCATCAATATTTGTTTTGATCCCTTGTTGATCGGTTGCTTGCTCTAGTTGTCGCCCCGCGACCGAAAGTAGCCGTTCTTGAAGCGCTTGTATATTTTGAGCTTCTACAACGTCTGCTCGTATAGTTTTTGATGCTATAGTTTCTGCTGAGAGGCTAGCGGTCGTGATCTCCTCTGAGGTAATGTTTATGGCGCCTATCTGGTCGGAGTCTATACTCGCAGAGCGAATAGTATTCGTCTGTATGCTATCTGACGTGAGAGTGATTACCGTTGCAGATGCTGCATCAAGGCTAGTTGTGAGTACTTTCCTTGCGGCAAGAGTGCCCTCAATGAACGCATCTTTGGCTGCGAGTATTCCTATTTTGATACTGCCAGCGACAATCTTTCCAAAAGAAGTTGATGTATTGATGAAAGTCTCTCCAATCTTTAGATTGAATGATTGAAGTAGGGTATCAAGTTGGGCACTCGAGGACGAGTCCTGTAAGATTCCGGAAAAGACTGTTGAGTCTAACTCTCCGGTCTTATCTATAGTGATTAAACCACCCTCAATTGCTGTGCGCACGTCAGGGTCATAGATGCCAGTCTCAACAAATAGTGTGACTTCTCCTTGACTCGTTGGACTTTCAGGATTGAAAGATGACATAGCTCGACCAATGATGCGTGTTTTGGCTGTTGCTCTCATACCGACACCAGCTGTAGAGGAAAGGGTAATACTATCACCAACAGCAATGGGTCCATTTTCTCCATTTACAAGTACGGGGACGCGACCTGTGAGGGCGACCGGTACCCATGTCGCGCCCTCAGTTTTGTCTTTACTTTGAGCGAGTCGTAAACCTGGTTGATCTGATATGACTCCTAGGAGAAGGTTGTCATTATGCTGCGCACGTTTTGATAAAGGTATCTTTTTGGGGATCTAGCGAGACTATCTCCTTTGACTTGAGCGTTGTATCATATGTCGGGTAGTCCTCTGCTAAGTCAAATCCAGCAGAGTCAAGTTGGATGGAGTGACTAAGGAGGAAAGATCCGGATTGTTGTGTAGCATCATTAACATTGTGCTTATCTACAAAGCTAATTGATCCGTAGTTGTTACCGCCTTTAAACTTCAAACCATATGAATTTGACGCTGTCTTGCTCCATGAATAGACTGCTCCAACACCGTTGGTCAGATCATCAGTCCCCACATACATGGTTCCATCATAAGCTATCATATTTGTCACGTTGTCTACATTTGTGGTCCCGTCAAAGGTACCTCTTGTCGTATTGACGAGGGTCCAGGTGTTGTACCCATCGAACTCATATACCGCTCCGGTATTAGTTGCGGATCCTGTTTGTGAGGCTGCATAGAGCTTGCCATTGTATTGCTCCAGAACGATGTTGTCGATGTTGGCGGTGTCACCGCTATCAAGAGTGCCGGCAGTGTTGGTGACGAAAAAAGACGTTCGCTGATACACCTGTACGGGACTTACCCCTGTCCATCGTACTACGCTTGCAGCATTAGTCCTCTGGATAACCGCAAACAGTTGTCCATTGTATACCTCCATTTGTGTGATATCTGGCGAATTGACTAAATTCCCAAACGCACCTGATGTGGCGTTGATGATGACTATTGATGTTGCTGCTCCTGTGGTGTTTGGCTGGTATGCGCCAATGCGGGCAGTCGTACTCGATGTTATAGCCCCGATCATGACCATATTGTTGTATACAGCAAGGACTGCGTTATCTATATCTGCAGTTTCTGCGGCTAGTGCTCCATCAGTAGCATTTATCTGAGTGAATACTGCTGCTCCAGTGCTCCCGTTCCATCTTCCAAACTCCATGGTGTTGTTACCAAGATTAGTCATATAGAGTACGTTGTTGAGAACTGCTAGATCCCCGACACTACTTATGCCTGTACGGCTCATACCAAAGCTACCTTTTGTCGTATTTACTTGCGTCCATGTTGGTGTTGACCCAGTATCTGCATCTGTGCTGTAGAAAATTGCAGCCTCAGTACCAGTACCTTGTGTCCCAATTACTAACTTATCGTTAAGCACGGTCATGGTGAAGCTGTCTATGTTTGCTGTGTCACCAGAGTTAACTTTCCCTGGCGTGTTTGTGACAAGTTGCCATGTGGTCCCTCCATCCCAACGATATATTCCTGCCAAATCAGTTTCCTTCACAGCAACAAAAAGCTTACCCTTGTAAACGACAGAATCTGTCACTGAGTCCCTACTAGTCTCGCTTCCAAATGTCCCCGCCGCGCTATTCATCGAACAATTACACCCTGAAGCAAAATTGTGTGCTGTCGCATCAGATTGGGCATCGACCAGTACATTTCCAGCTACATGGAGTTTCTCAGATGGGGCAGTCGTACCGATACCTATTCTATTATTTGTTGCGTCTACCGAGAACGTATCGGTATCAAATGAAAGTCCGTTCGTACCACCAGAGAGAGCAAAGTCGGTATCATTGGCAAACGTCCAGGTCTTTGAGTTGACTGTCACGTTATCTGTACCTGCATTTCCTATGGTGAGGTCGCCGTCCAGGTAGGTTGCTGCATCTACTTCGAGATCTCCTTCGACATATAGGTCGTCATCGCCGCTGGCAGACCCAGGTGTACCGCTATCACCAATACGGACGTAACTTGCCGAGTTTACGGAAAGAGCTCCGTCGGCCGTAATATCATCTCCATTTACAGCAATATCCCCAGCGGTCGTGACATTGCCGGACTGCTCTACCTTAAAGATGCTTACTGAGTTATCAAGGAAATTGAGGTAGCTTCCTGTTACGTTACCATTAGTGGTCGTGCTTATCTCAAACAGATCTATGGCAGCTGTGGTAAGCGATCCTGGAGACCAGTCGAGTGTCAGGAGGTTTGAGTTGGTAGTAATTGCTGTTGAGGTAGAGGCGAGCGCAAGAGCTACACCGCTCGTGAGTGAATCAACATTGTAGGTGATCCCGGTACCTGTTGTCCCTGCATAGTTTTGTGTCCAGGTATTTGTAGACTGGTTGAGTGTGAGAGAAGCATCTAGGTCAAGGGTATCTTCAAGCTCTGCAAAATCAAGACAGTCAGTACAAGCAAAGTCAGCTCCGGTGATAGTCCCAGCTGAGGTAACTGCGCCATCGGCCCAGATTGTCCCATCAACCTCAACATCTCCCTCTACGTAGAGATCATCATCAGATGCTAGTGAATGTGAGGTTGTCCCTGAATCTGAGATAGCATTATATGCAAGCCCCGTCACCCCACCAATATTTAATACATCCGTGTCAGCAAGGATGAGTTGGCTCCCGACGATATCAAGTGTCAAATCAGTCGTAGAGTTGGTAAATGTTGCAAAAGTAGTTCCTCCATCTTTTAACACAATGTCAGCCCCATCTGCATCAAGGTTGATATCTGTTGCAGCATCGATCGTGAGTGTCCCATCTGAGGTGATGTCATCTCCATTGACGGCGATGTCACCCGTGAAGGTGGCAAGTCCTGCCTCATCAATCTTGAGTTGTTCTGTCGCTGTTCCATTTACATCTGTGTAGAAGGATAAAAATGAATCTTCATTTGCCCCAGACGTGTAATCATTAACCTTACCTGCAAGTATGCGGGCAACATCATTGTTCCCTCCAAATCCGAATCGAAGCTGGGATGTCTCATTTGTCGAAGCAGCCCCAGCAGCCTGACTATTTTCCAGGAGAAGGGCGATGCTATCTCCGTCTGTAGCCTCGCCCACATGAAGTAGCTCATCTGCTGTTTGAGCTGCGGGACCTATTCCGACGTTGCCAGAGTCAAATCCGAGTAGGGCGCCTCCCGTGACCTTGAGCGAGTAGCCGCCAAAATTGGATGTCCCTGAAGGGTCTATACCATACGCAGAGTTGCTGATGTCTATGAGATAGGGGACTGATAAGACACCAGATGCATCGATTGTTAGTAGGTCTGTGCCAGAGGAGTTTTCAAAAGTTGCCAGGTTTGCCGTCTGTGTCGCATTTCCTTGGACGATGAATTGGATCTGATCAGCGTCTCCATCTATAGAAAGCTTTGCAGAGGAAAGGGGAGAGGTGCCTCCTATGACGACTTCATCTGTCGTCGTAGTGAGGTAGGCAGTAGTTGTCGAGTCTGTCCATAGGCCTCCATTTGCAAGCGCGGTAGTAAGTCCGGCATCCAGATCATCAAGCACATCTTGTACGTTGCTGCTGCTGCTATTATCAAACTCATCAAATGTCCCTACTATATATGCCCCTGAGTCATTTGCTGCTGTAGTCTCGGCAAGGGTTGTCGTACCTCCAAATATCAGATCTGCGCCTGCTACCAGATGCAGATCCCCATCGACCTCAAGAGCATCTTGCACATAGACGTCTCCATCTCCTGTGGCGATCGTGATCGTACCCGCAGTGCCAAATCGTGATTCATCTCCCACCACCTGAAACTTAGCGCTTGTTGCATTGGCCCCAATGACCAAGCTTCCACCATTAAACCAGCTCGTGCCATTGGTATGAAATCTGATAGCTTCACTGAGAGCGTCATTGTAAATCTGCCAATATGTATCCGTATCCATACCCATTGTAGCTTTGAGGTTATAGGTTGAGGTGTCGTTGTCATACCACTTGAACGTATCATCAGAGACAGACCAGAGCGTGCTACCAGCTACACCGTGTCCGTAAGCATTACCATAATACTTTGTCTTCCACCCTGCGCTAGTTGTTGTGGGGTCACCCGCTCCGTCAGAACCCCAATCTATCAGATCTGAGGTGCCATTAGTTAGTGAGACTGTGCCGCCGTTAATCTCAAGATTGTCATTGATGTCCACCCCATCTGAGCTGTCTGCTATGACGCCTCCGGCAAGCTGTATTCCACCAGTTGATGAAAAAGTCACGCCAGTAGTGCCTGCTAGGGTGATGTTGCCCGAAGCATCCAGATCAAAGTTGGTGTAGTCAATAAGTCCTGTTGTCCCTGAGATGGTGTTTGCTCCTACAGAGAGAGCTGTCGTAATCTCGGCATCAGATACATCGATAGCTGTCGGCAGAGAGCCGTCAGTGGTTGCTCTGATGAGGAGTCCTGTTGTGAGATCGATGTCTGTAGCTTGCAGGTTCTCAATCAAAATACCTGAGGTAGCAACTTGCCCTCCTGCATCCTCGGCTACGACTTGTAAGCCATAGGTTGTAGAGCTGGCATCATTTGCAGTAAGACCGATGTACGAGCCTGCAACCGTATGGGATTGTGCTGCATCTGTGTCAACTGTCACATCAATTTTTTTCACCATATGCAGTCACGTTTCCGGCAGCATCAACTACCTGATAATCGATAGACGAACCGATATTCCCAGAAGTTGCTGTATCTATATCAAGGTTGAGCACTCCGGTTGTGGTCGTGTTGTCTGTTGCTGCAGCATCGATACCGAGTGTTCCTGCAGCAGGGAAGGTAATATCGATGGTTGAGTCATCATCAAAAGACACGAACGTTGTAGTTCCGTCTCTGATATCGAATATGCCTGTCGAATCCAGGTCAACTGTCAGATTATTTGCTCCTAGATTTATATCTGTAGTGGCATCCAGATCGAGTGTGTCCTCAAACGATGTAAAGTCGAGACAGTCTGTACAGGTTATTCCTGATGAAACGAGTGTCCCATCTACATACAGTGTCCCATCAACCTCAACATCTCCTTCGACGTACAGATCATCATCAGATGCTAGTGAATGTGAGGTTGTCCCTGAGTCTGAGATAGCATTGTAGGCAAGCCCGGTCACCCCACCAATATTTAATACATCTGTGTCACCAAGGATGAGTTGGCTCCCGACGATATCAAGTGTCAAATCAGTCGTAGAGTTGGTGAATGATGCAAAAGTAGTTCCTCCATCTTTTAACACAATATCAGCCCCATCCGCATCAAGGTTGATATCTGTCGCAGCATCAATGGTAAGGGTATCGTTTGAGGTGATGTCATCTCCATTGACGGCCAGATCTCCTGCCAGAGTTGTGTCGCCACTAACTTCCAGATTATCAGCGATATCCACCCCATCCGTCCCGTCTGATATCGTCCCCCCTGCAAGTACGAGTCCTCCCGTTGAAGTAAACGTAAGCCCAGTCGTGCCAGATATTGAAGCGTCCCCGGTAAGTGCAATTGTCCCGTCTACTGTGTTTGCTATTGTTTCACCATTTTGAAGTACCAATTCAGCAGTCCCGATACTTGCTGCATCGAAATTGATACCATAGGTAAAGTCAGTGCCAGCAGCGCCTGCATCGAATCGGATGGCATTTTCGACTGGATCATTGGCATCGCTATTGGTGAAAGTTAAAAGAGCATCTGCCGCCTCTGTAACGTCAGTGCCATTTGATGATTGGTTGAGGGAGAGTAGCACTTGATCTTCATCAGCAGCGCTATCTTCACCATCAAAGTTCATAACAAAAGCAGTCTCTGCACTATTTGCTGTTGGGTCCCAGGTGAATGTTGAGTTGTATGCCGCCATTGATACCGTAAGATTGTCTGTAGGGGCGGTAATCCCAGACCAGGGGACACCTGAGGCAATAAGGCTCCCGGCATAGATACTACCGTCGACTTCAAGGTCGCCTCCTATATACAGATCATTATCTGCTGCAATAGCGGCCTCTTCTGGGCTATCTGCATTGTTCGCAAAGGCATTATAGGCAGTAGCTGTCTTTCCACCGACTTGGAGCGTAAATGTATCAGACAAGATTGCATCTCCACCTAAAGTCAGATCATCCCCGCTTGGGTCTATAGTCAAATCTCCACCAGAGTTGGTAGTAAAACCTGTATAGGTCGACCCATCGGCATAGGTCAGTCTGAGTTGTTCACCTCCTGTATAGAGAGAATCTACTTTGGCGTCTGGCCCGGTAGTCCCAATGCCCCAAAGCTGAGCACCAGTGATGACCCCTGCCTGAGTGCCAGCTGTTAAGAACTTTATGGTACCTGACTCTGTTGCGGTAAGCGTGATATCCCCAGATCCTGCAGACTGTAGTGTGATTGCATTTGCGCTAGACATGACGAACGTAGCGGATGCATACGTATTTCGTATACCAGGCGTGCTTGCACCAATTAGCACATTCCCATCTCTATTGATATACGGGATACTGGAAACAGTTGTATCAGGGGGGAAGCCCTGGAGTGTTTCAGCGTTCAGTGCGTAACCCACATTTGCTATTTGTTGCCGTGGTGTCATTTCTGAGTCAGCGCCAACAGTCGTGGATAACCAGACCTCTGCATTTTCGGTGAATACGGCTGAAGTAATTTCCGAGCCACAGTCTTCACCAATGAGTGTGCTAAAAAATACCATCTTGATCTGGTGTGATAGAGCAAGTGCCAGATGTATATAGCTGACTACCTCCGCTTGCTGCTGTATGTAATTTAAAAACCACGTTAGTTGCTGTGGTAATAGGGTTTCCTAGTGAGTCGGTTAGTCTACCTTGAAATGATAGAGCCCTTGTCCCGCGAGTTAAATTGGTAGGGAAGGCTTGAGCAAGCTTGTTCTTTTTGAAAAACTGGGAGCTAAGGCTTGTACCAAGTAGCCCAAAAAGCAACACTATTATGATCAATATAGCATATCGCTGAACGAGTTCCTGCCACTGAGCGAGCCAAGATCTGGTAATCGTACTATTAGGGTGGTCCTTCTTGAATAATGGCTTTCTTGTTACAGCAAGTTTAGTACTGGACATACTTGATAAGTCCAGTATTGATAGATACTTTGTAAAGGTATCATCAAGTACTACTAGATCATCCAGCATTTTTTTTACAAGGTAAGGGTGCTTTGTGGACGCTCTTGGTGCAGCAAGAAAGTCCATCAGCTCTTGTGTTAAATCTTCGTCGTACTTTGTCAATATCCGTAAAGACTCTTCAAGGTAGTTCTTCTCAGTAAGATCACCATTTAATGTCTTTGGGATCCAGAGCGACTGACCTAGCTGTTGCCGACTAATATATGTATTTAGTTTGCGGAGTGAGCTAAGTCGCCTATTTATAGTAGCTCGTGGGCTTCTGCTAAGACCTAAAGCAGCCACATATAATCGTGGCATATCCTCTATCTGATAGCTACCGTCTTCTAAAAGCTCCTTTTTCAGGTGTAACCAGCCTGCAAAGTGTTTGATGTCAGAGCGAATATGCTTTCCATATGGAGCAGCAATCTGGCTACCGTCCAAAAATGCGGTAAATTCCTGAATATAGTTATCTAGATTATACCGATTTATGACCATTACATTAATAATAAGCACTAGTCTTGGTAGCTGTCAAGTCAATTTAGAGCCTCAATCTAACGAACATACTAGATTGACAAAAATAGAAGTAAACATATTTAATATAGTTTCATTAGATAACTGTGGTTTAGCTGTATTAATTAAAACTATCAAAAAAGCTCTATCTGCGCTATCTGCTATATATAAACCTATAAGATTACTGCTGTTTTTTTAGAGGTTTTAAGAGATGCGATTTCTTAGACCTAGGCATCTCTCTATCTTCATGACTATTATTCAATTAGCACCAGGGTTACTATGCGGCTGTCAGACTCGAGGTGTATGACCAGCCGGGAAATTGGCATCCTTGCTATACCTATAGAATTTGATCTAAGTATTGTGCTATCAATCATTTTTTAGTAGGGCCAGAATTTGGCGTTATAGCGTGTGCATTGCTAATCTTTCTTAGTCAATGTTCTGGCTCGATAGAGTGGGGATATTACACTTCATTGTATATTTACGTGTCTATTCGCATTTACAGAATCGTTGTTGTTTTCTTCTACACTTTGTACAATCTTTTGTATGAAGTATGTTTTTATTTTTATAGTACTTTTTATTCTTCTATTTTCAGCTATAGCAGTGCTAATGGTGACAGACACATATGTTTTCAAGCCATCAGCAAGAGCGTCTCTACAGGAGACCTCAAGCGAGTCATCCTTTGTCGTAACATCACCCTCCGTAGCCTCTCTACAGGCAAAGACTAAGGTGAGGGCTAGTATCATCTGTTTAAGTACGACAGGTGTCGGCATACCTAATATTGAGGTCTCTATACAAGGCCATGAATTACTTACTATTGAGCCGGTACAGCCAATCACAGACTCAAGAGGCAAGGCTATCTTTGATATTATGGCATTGAGCACAGTTGACAGTGAATTACCTGTTTTTTGTGGTAATACTAAAATAGTTCCTACTGTCCATATCTTAGTTCGATAGAAATATTTAGGCTCTCGGTTGCCTCAATAATGTTCTTACTCCTTTCACTACTAATGCAGCGGGAGACCGTAATGCAATGGCTGTCTTTTCTAGCACTAGTGTGCTTGAACGTAGCATAAGTGCTCGTTGTTTTTGTGGCAGTATGTAATAGCAAATCAGAATGTAGAGTAGCAGTAACTCTAATAGAAGGAGTATATTTTGCATATTACCCACAAAGGTCCTAAACAGGAGAGCCATTTTTCGAATATATATGACATAAAATGGGAGGATATCTGCCTTGAGTGCCGGGCTTTTATCACTGCTGAGGTTGTTTATGCTGCTTGCTGTATAGATCCTGACAGCTTGAGCAGTTTCTGATTTAAAAGAATATGTATAGTGGCCGTGTTCATCTGCTACCGTCTCTATTGGAGGTATAGCATGGACTTTATGTGGTGCCAGGAAAGATCCCCAGGTAACGATATTGTCAGAAAATGTATAGAGTCTCACGGGCTGATTTGGTATTGCCCATCCCTGTATCTCCATCGCCTCTCCTACGTCTTTTACGGCTTCCAGGAGCGTAATGGTGGGGGATAGTACTATTGGGCCTATGCTGTAGCCGTAGTAGGTCTCAGAAAAGGGTACACAGGTACTTGAACTAGTGTTACCAGAGCTATCTGTATAGCTGAGGCAGATTTCGCTAGTATTGTGTGGTATAGAAACATTGCTAAAGCGAAATTCGCCATCCTCCTTTGCCATGGTAGTACCTATATTTATATTGGACTCGAGAGTAACCAAAGCATACTTTGTCGCATATCCAAAGAGTGAGACAGATGACGTCGCCCCAACTGTAGCTGTATTTGAAATTGAGTGAGTAGCAGGTAGGCTTGGGTACTTAACAACCTGTTGAGCATACGTTTTTGAACTATCTGAAAGGGGTATGAGAAGGTAAGTCAGTATGAGTAATGTATGAGCTATAAAAGCTACGGTTGGCCCTTTGGTAGTCATTTTTTGCGAAGTTCTGCTTTAAGAGCTTCTATTTCCTGCTCTTCATGGCTGAGTTTCTCTTCGAGCATGTCCTGCTTCATCTTATTCCTTTGAAAGAACGATCGTGTAATCAAGATACCTATGATGATAGCTAATAGGATGATCAAGATTATTTTCCACGGTAGCACCCATACGTATGTCTCTCTCTTTAATCCTTTTCCTTGTTCACCATAGGCACCAGAAAGGATTATTTTGTATCTGCCGAGCATCCATTTTTTCTCCAAGATCTAGTTGATAGGTGTAAGAGCTGTCCGGGAAAATGTTTTGCTGAGGTAGTTCTTTTTTCAAAACGGGTACTTCCGAAAATATCTTTGATGGTAACAAATCCTCTGGGATTTATGTGGTAATCTCCACTATTACTAATAGACGCCGTGACAGAAATTGGGCCATACTCCATAAATGATTGGCTAAATAGTCTGTCTACAGATGCTGCTTCAGCGATATCCCCGTTAATACGTAGGTACACGAGTGCAACCAGCCTGGTTTGGATCTCTGTACGACTTTCTTGGGGAGGGAGAATGCCTATTTGGGTACCTTGTTGCGGTTGATAGTAGATTGCAATATATCTCCCGCCTGGTCGTGCATTTGATGGGACGACTATTTTACCTTGTATGCTTACCTTATCTTGTGCTGGGATACTCATTCGATCAAAGGGGAGCGACACCCATGTGGAAGCAGAAAATCGCGGCGAAGCAAAGCGCGGGTCATCTATCAGCTTGGGGTTGCCCGAATTGCCATTCACTATAAAATCAGCTGTCTTGAGTACCCCTGTGAGCGGGGTGCTACCAAAGTTAAAATATTTAACGTTGAAATAGACGATCTCACCTGGATCTGCTGTCAGCTCTTGTCGGGCAGGTGATACCTGAAAAGGTATGATCTCTTGGGCATACGAAACTCTAGGTAAACATATATACAGGCCGGCAAGGACACAGATAAGCCCAATTTGAATAGTAGTACGCATGTTAGAAACGTGGAGTAGCAATGTATTTAACCGTGTTGTAATAGTATCCTGCTGGCTGGTCACCAGGCACATCTATACGATAGCAAACATATGAGCTTGAGCTTGATGTGGCTGCTGAACTTGTCATGAGATGAACGTTTGCAGCAGTCTCATCTTCACTCCCTTGCTCGTCTGCGAACTGTTTGGCATTAAATGTCGCCGAGCTATCATCAAATTCGAATGTTGAGTCTGTCCCAGATACTTCTTCCATAGAATAACCAAATCCAGGATAAGACGAGGGATCTGATCCCCAGTCCCGAAGTGTTGACTCTGAGCATGTTGATGCTGAACATACTGTATCTCTAATACAAGTCCCCGAACTAAAGGTATAATCACCCGCCGATGGAGCTGTCCCTGTACAGGTATTACCGTTCATACCCATCTGGTCCGTCTCAAGTGCATAGACATAGTAACCACTCTTTGCGTTGGTAGTAACGGTCAACTGATGCTCTGTATTATGTGTAGCGGCAGCATAGGTCGTTGATATGGTCCCCCATGGTACCGAATAAGCTGTCGTATCAGGTGTTGAAGATGTTCGTGTAACGCCACAATAGCTACCCGAGTTTGCGGTGACACCAGCTACTGTGAAACTGAGAGTCTCATCCACAGTTGCCGAGACAAATACCGATTCAACTGGTGCAACCAATATGTCTGACTGGTCTATGGTGTTATCAGAACCGTCCCTCGTTTTTACATTGATGCTATATGTCTCAGCTACTCCTTGAGTAACATGTTGATCTGTAGGTGCTGGATTAATAAGCTTAGTAGTCCCGTCACCGACCGTGACGGTGATAGTAGAACCCGCAGCACATGAGTTTGTGGATCGGTTAATCTGTATCAGGTGTCCGGTAGAGCCATTGCTATCTGTTACCGATGCCACAGTCCAGTTATTAGCACAACCAGAACTTGATACAGAGACGTTTGTGGTACTGAGAGAATTTAAGTCAAATCCATTAGTTGCGGCAGTGGCCGCAGTATCTGGAAATCCATCATTAGTCTTTGCATCGGTACTTGAGGCAGGGATTGTTATAAGTATATCTCCTGCAGTAGGTACTACATTAGTAGTCGTAAAGGCGATAGTATGTATAGCCGTCTGAGTTGCAATCACATAGTCGCTTGAACTTAAGGTTCCGGTTAGTGGGGTATTAAGGTTAAAGGTAGTACTATCCGCAATATTTGCAACTGAGTATGTCGTCTGTCCTTGACAGCCACTGAGTCCTGCATTTGAGAAACATACCGTATCCCCCGGGAATAGATGGTTAGTAGTTGTGTCAGAGATGCTTGATGTATCTACTCCATTTATAACTACTGAAGAGGCTCCGGATGCACCTGATGAGACACCTGCTCTATATGAAAATCGAGAGTTACTCAGCGTGACCGAGGCAGGTGTTAAGGCGGCTGTACCTACTGTGGTAGGTTTGAGAAAAGAAAACAATCCTGTCTCTAGAGAAAAGTCTGTTCTGGGTACCTGTATTCGCTCTGGAAGATAAAAAGGTGCAAATTGAGTTAGTAGGATAAACAATAAAAGAACAACACTGTTTGATTTTTTATTCAAGATATCCATGGTGTTTACAATAGAGTTTTTCTACTACTTGTTTAGTTGTATATGAAAAAGATGTGTGTGTCAATTGTATTAACTGCATAGATCAATAGTGAGGGGGGTTCGTATTGATGTATTAAATACCTATTGCAAATCATCATACGTCAGGTTAAGTTTTAGTAGTTATTAGT
The DNA here is from genome assembly GCA_001567515.1 of Microgenomates bacterium OLB22. Taxonomy (GTDB): domain Bacteria; phylum Patescibacteriota; class Microgenomatia; order UBA1406; family HO2-37-13b; genus OLB22. The sequence goes on along the minus strand of LLEV01000015.1, from coordinate 11,233 downwards.
ACGGACGGATATGCCAGTAAAAGAACGAAGCCTTAAATTGTATCTGATGCTGCTCCTCATGGGGGATCTTGATTTTGGTTATGTCAAAATGACTCCTGCTATGCAGCAAATCTTCGATCTGTCTCTCAACCAAAAGACCAAAGGGACTCTTTCATCACTGATTAAGGAAGGAAAAATTATGAAGAGTCAGGACGAGGATGTTAGTTATTGCCTCACATCCAAGGGTTTCGAAGCTTTATGTTTGGAATTTCCGTTTTTTAGATTTCAGAAATACACCTGGGATGGGTTGTGGCGAATTCTTTCCTATGAGATCCCAGAGTCCAAGCGTTTTATTCGCGATGCATTTAGACGATCTATCCAGGGCTGGGGTCTTGGTCCTTGGCACAGGTCTTTTTGGGTGAGCCCACACCCTGTGTTAAGCACACTTCGTGATATGACCTATGCTAAAGAGGAGGAGCAGTACATACAAGCTTTTGAAGCAACTCATATGGTCGGAAAACTAGACGTACTCGTTGAAAAGGTATGGAAGCTTACAGAGTTAGAGAAGGAGTATAAAGAGTTATTCAAAAAATGGCACGAACTCCTCTCTGAAGAGCTCGATGCTACCACAAAACTCTCTCATGTGATCTATGCATACATCAGCCAATTGCGAAATGATCCTGGACTTCCGGCATCCTTGGTAGGCAGGCAGTGGATCGGGTTTGAGGCGTACACCATTTTTAAGGATATTCGCAACCTTCTAGCGAAATCTCTTGAAACGCAATAAAACTATTGCTCTTTTCCTTTTGATGGTATAGAAGTTACATATGCCTGAAGAAGAGGCTTCTTCGTCGGTATCACCCCTCGCAAAAGCGCCAATTGTATTTCTCGTCCTTTCAGTCCTTATCCTGATTTTCTCCTTTGTGCTAGGTCTCGTTCAGGTGAAAGAGCAATCAATAGAATATACTGATAAAACTACTGACGAACATATTATTGTATCTCAGCCTACCCAGTATGTAGAAAAGAAGGTGCAGGTTGATGTGGCTGGCTCTGTAAAGACTCCTGGTTTATATGATTTAGAGACTGGGGCTCGTGTAATGGACGCGATAGAAAAAGCGGGAGGGTTATCAAAGAATGCCGATATTCGCTACTTTGAGCGTAATATTAATAGGGCTCAAGTCCTTCAAGATCAGCAAAAGCTTTATATTCCCAGTACTGCCGAAGTTTCGAGCGGTTTATTTGCAGAACAAAGATATTCTCTTAGTGAGGGTGATCAGGTTGTAGGTAGTTCCATCATATCTATCAATTCTGCTTCAAAGGAAGATATAGAGTCCCTGCCACAGATCGGCCCCGCTACTGCAGAAAAGATCATTATTGGGCGACCATACAGTGATGTCTACGAACTCATAGACAAGAAGATCGTTAACAAAGGTCAATTCGAAGCCATACGCACATTAATAAGTATATGATAGATATTGAGAGTCTGGCTACCTATTCGTTTCATGCCCTATACGAACCTAATGCTTCATTACTAAATAGTATTGTACTTGGGATACCTTTCCCTAAAGCCTTCTCAAGCTATGAAGATGTACACAGGGCAGGCTTAGTACATGTGCTCGTCTTGTCAGGAGGAAATCTGACCATTTTAGGAAGAACTGTAGAGGTTATCACAGAAGGGTTTAACAAAAAATTTCAGCTAGTGCTAATTCTACTGGTGATAACTTTTTTTTGCTTTATTGTAGGTTTTAAAGCCCCATTATTGCGCTCTTATCTCATGTCAATCTGTACGATCGTGGCCTTATTGATTGGACGCCCATTGATAGGACTATTCGGATTATTTGTTTCTGGAATAGTTATACTAATTATCGATCGCGCGATATTTACCTCTATCTCATTTCAGCTTTCATACGGGGCTACACTCGGCATACTGTCTTTCACCCCATTATTAGAAGCTCATATGAGATATCTCCGATCGGAAGATTTTTAAAAAACAGAATTAGCTACATCTGTAGGCGCCCAGCTACTTACTATACCCATAATTGCCTATTACTTTCATGAGTTTTCAGTTGTCGGGATCGTAGCAAACTTACTTGTAGCGACGGTAGTCCCAGTTATATTTATAGGTGGAATATTGTTTTACATAGCATCTTTATGGGCCCCCATATTGGGTCAGCTCATTCTTTACCTTGTAGTTCCTTTTCTTTGGTACTTTTTGCTTGTAGCACGATTATTCGCAACAGTCCCTTATGGATGGTATACGTGGTAATTTTCTTAGAGTATACCTAGTATGTATCATATGTGTCTTTTGGACTCTTAGAACTATTCATCACTTTTGGCTTTCTCAGTTGCCAATTAGTATTCGCTTTTGTGATGTGGGTCAGGGTGATGGGGCCCATGTTCGCATTGTCCCTGATATTGACATCCTTATTGACACGGGGCCCGACGAGAAGATACTTGAGTGCCTAGGAAAGGGCATGTCTGCTAGTGATAGAGAAATTGAGCTTGTTCTCCTGACTCACTTTCAAAAAGATCACACGGGAGGCCTGAAAGCTATACTAAAGAGATACAAAATAGCCCAGATTATTTTACCCCCTTACTCTGATAGTAAGAGAAAAATAGAAGACATCCTCGCTGATATCTCTGGTGAGACACAGGTGCTCATACTTAAAGCTAATGACGTACTAATATATCCGAACGTTAGATTTGCCATATTGTGGCCCAAGTCCACACTGCCAATGAAGGTTAGTCGCTTAGAGTCAGTCACTCTGACCTCAGAGGATCTTAATGAAAGGTCCTATGTAGTGCTGATGTCTGTAGATGATACGAACGTTCTTTTTACGGGCGACACTCATGGCGATATCTTAGATCGGTTGAGGAATAGTACCTGTCATGATGGACCTTGCTTACCTTACATGATCAGTATTTTAAAAGTACCTCATCATGGAGCCAAAAATGGTGTCAGCCGTTCATTTTACGATCAGACTTCTATTTCGATGGCTGTCGTTTCAGCGGGCAAAGACAACACATTCGGGCATCCCTCTAGGTTGCTTATAGATACCTTGGACGCCCATAAGATTGTTACACTTGTTACGCGTGATATTGGAGATATCTGGATATCTATTTCGAAAGACGGTCACTGGGAGTATCAGCCGAGATCTGCTTTTTTGAAAATGCTAGACTAAGTATTATTACAGCTGTTAATAACAGGACAATCCCGCACATAAGCTTTAGTGGGAAGAGTACAGCTGTAACCTTCAATGTAGATATCGTCTGTCCATCTAAGGTTAATACTGCAGTGATCTCTTTTTTGCCGATTGAGAAAGACTGTAGTAGGGCAGAGAAAGGACCATTACGACAAATATTTTTTACTGAGCTCCTATTGCATTCAAGCTGTGCTGAGTCACTTGCCCTAACTAACCTGGTTGAGTTTGCAAGTATCTCCTCTTCGACAAAAGTATGTATATCCTTTTTTCCAATACCGCTACTTATCTCAAGGTGACCTTTTATGGTATATCTATGTTTCCCATCGTTTCGTGCCAAAACTTTGACACCTATCACGTCACTAGAGTCATACAAATGCTGGGGTAAGAAGAAAAAACTTTTTTCTGGGTACCAAAACAATACTCTCTATTGTCGGCTGCGTCTCCATCTTTTCTGTAGGGCTGACTGATATGAGGAGTGTACTACCAATAGCTGCAATGCTTGTAGCCCCATGCGAACCTATAAGACCTGGCATCTGCTCCGTCTGGGCAAGAAGGGTGTAATAATAGTCCCCATAAGGGGCTCCTTCGGGGACTCGTATCCTCAGAAGTAGCTGTTCGCTCTGCTTTGTTTTCAGAAAAAAAGGCTCATTAAAACTAATGACGCTATTATCAAGCGAGAACTGAATAGGCCCTTGAGCATCACTACCGATAGCTATATTCCCAAGGATACCTGTGGGCGAAAAAGATCGAATAAGAGGTTTTATAAAAACTGGATCACCCTCATTTTTTACTGTAAAAGCTACGATAAAGGACTTAGAGGGTTTAATGGTGGCTTTGATAAGCGGTGGGTATATTGAGAGACTCATTTGTTGAGCTGAGACAGGACGAGTTAGTACACAAGTCATCAATAATAACCAGATTCCATACGTCAGGAGTTTCTTTCTCATAGATCTAAAAACTTGGCGTTGCGATAAATTGTAATACAGTTCTATAATTTCCCGCAGGCTGTATGGTTGAAATATTTGATTTTATTGTCATAGTAGCCTGTCTATTTTTTCCTACATTAGTCGATGACATCACTACCGCTGGAGTCTCAGAAAGTAGTCTATCTGGAAATGGTCGATAATATGTTGTATTTACGAAGTCGGTTGGGATGTCATTCCCAGCCATAGTGTACCCAAATCCATAGGCACTTGTACTTGTCCAGACTTGAGCGCTCGTTTCTGTACACGTCCCAGCGTTACAGGTGGTATCTGGTATGTTGCTACTGTCGTCTGCTGTTCTGAGTTTCCCCAATTCCTCGACTGTTACTTGATAGGTTCCTGCTGATCCAAATGCAACTGTCAGTACTGTATCTTGTGTTGAAGGTGTTTGTGCAGCTAGTGTCCCCAGGTCTATTGATGTATCTGAGATACTAAAGCTAAAAGGAATAATCGAGTGAATATATTGAAAGCCCGCCTTGACAATGTAACCAGTGGAGTCATACTCTCCTGCAGCTGACTGCCCCACCGTTTTGCTCAAATCATAATTAGATGAGGAGCTATCTTTCCCCCCGATGTTTACATTTGGCTCTTCGATACGATACAGTGTCGAGTACATGTCATCTGCCATGACTACTGGCACCTGGTGGTTTGAAAATACAATAACTGATAGTATTAACAGACGTGTAATCTTTTTCATTTTTGCTCTCCAGCAGTATCAATCTTTTTTAGGATGTCTGATAGTTCTCTTCCTAGCGTGGGTTTTGGTTCATTTTCTTTTTCGATTGAGGCTAGAGATTTTTTGATATTTTCCTTTATCGAATTTGTTTTATCTTTTTCTGCCCTATATGCCTTTTGATAGAGTTCTTTCCTTCGTGATTCCATTTCTAGTTCTGTTTCTTTCAGTTCTAACTGTACTTTTTCATGGCTGAGTAGGAGAGCAAAGGGGGTCATCAAGGTGAGGAAAAGCAAATGTATAATCACGCTGGAAGATAACCCTTGAGGTTCATGTAACAAAAGCACGATGATTAGTGCTATGGTTGATGTTAGAGCTACCTGACTTCTTATTAAAAAAGCGGTTGTTAACATAGATAGATAGAGGAGAGGGAAGAATGGCGAAGAAAAGGTGCCTGTCTGAAGTACAATTGCTGTAGCAAGCATCACTAATGCGATTAAGGGTAGTGCAAGAGGGTGATGCTTGTAAATGCTTGTCTTTCTCATCAGTACAAACGTCAATCCTGAAATGCCCAAGATAAATGGGTATGCCTGCTCGGAGAGGACAAGACTTGTTAACGCGGCGAGTGCAATAGAAAGGGTCAGACCAATATGATATAGCAGTATCCTTCTTTGCATAAGAAGATTGTAATCGAGATCAAAAGGAGTTTCAAACGATCAGGCTGTATGATACAATCTCACTATGTCATCAAAGCAGAATAAACGTATGCCGCAACTAGTGTTATTCAGTGGTATTCAAGACGAATTGAAGAAAGTTACCTGGCCCACACGCCAGACCACACTCTATTTGACTATAGTCGTCATCACCTTATCCTTGATTGTGGGCCTTTATGTAGGTATAATAGACATTTTAATGGCTATGTTTCTACAGGCCATTGCCAATTTCTAAGAAAACAGAGATTATGTCAGAAAATGCAAAACCCGAAGCCCATCCCGATGAGCATTTAGCTAAATGGTATGTTGTTCATACCCAGTCGGGCTATGAGCGCAAAGCTAAAGAAGCTCTTGAACAGCGTATCAAATCACTTAGTCTCGAAGATAAAATCTTCGATATTATCGTGCCTATGCGTGATATCGTGACTATACGTTCTGGGAAAAAGAGGGCACAAAAGGAGAAAGTGTTTCCGGGTTATATACTCATAAAGATGATAGTGACCGAAGAGTCCTGGGTAGCTGTCCGTACTACTCAAGGTATTACTGGATTTGTTGGTGCAGGCACCAAGCCCACATCTATTTCGGACAAAGAGGTAGAGGCTATTATGAAATTTGTCCTACAGGATCCTCCAAAACTCAAGGCCAAATTCTCCATTGATGAGTCAGTAAAAATAACAGACGGACCTTTTGCTGAGCAAGTCGGAGCTATCCAACACATAGATGAGGAAAAGGGAAAAGTAACTGTCCTCATTGATTTCCTCAATAGAGAAACTCCGGTAGAACTAGATGTATTACAAATTAGTAAGCTTTGATTGCAATGGCCAAAAAGATTAAGACATTTATTAAAGTAAATTTGAAAGCTGGTGAGGCGACTCCAGCTCCTCCAGTTGGTCCAGCTCTGGGTCAGCACGGTATCCCTATTATGGACTTTATCCAACAGTACAATGACAGAACTAAAGATCTTCGTGGCAAGGTTATTCCTGCCGTCATCACTCTCTATGAGGATAATTCTTTTACGTTTGTTACAAAACTTCCACCAATCTCTGAGATGATAAAATCTGAGGCCAAGATCCAAAAGGGCTCTGGCATACCAAACAAGACTAAGGTTGGTAGTTTGACAGATGCGCAAGTTGAGAGCATTGCTAAAGAAAAGATGCAGGACCTTAATGCCTTCACTGTAGAAGCAGCAAAAGAGATTGTAAAGGGGACTGCTCGATCAATGGGCGTTACAATTAAAGATTAATCATTCAGACATACATTCATGGGGAAAATACGTATTAAAACAATTGGTATTGCGGAGATCGAAAGTGAGGAGAAAAAAGCTGCTGAAAAGAGGCAAGAAAGCAAGCGATCTAAAAAGGGTGTAGATCTCGTCTCTTCGCAAGAGACTAATCCCATGACCAATACATCAGGAGATGATCAACAATCTGAAAAATCTGTATCTCCAAAATCAAGAAAGAAAACACATCAGGGCAAAGCGTATAAGAAGTCTCTAGCACAGAGGTCATCAGATTTGCTGCCAATTGAAAAGGCTGTTGCTGAGATCAAAAAGCTCACGTATGCGAAGTTTGATCAGACTATCGAGCTTCATATCTCTGTTCAAGAAACAGGTGTAAAGGGAGAACTCTCACTACCCCATGGAACTGGGAAATCGGTAAGAGTTGCAATTGTAGATGATACTCTTCTGGCATCGCTCGATGCAGGTACTATTGAATTTGATGTTCTTATAGCTCGACCTGCTGATATGCCTAAGTTGGCAAAATATGCAAAAGTACTTGGCCCTCGTGGCCTTATGCCAAATCCTAAGCTTGGCACTATCTCAGATTCCCCCGAACAGGTCGTAAAGAAGTTTTCAGGTGGGACGATCAGGTATAAGACAGAGCCTAAATTTCCTTTGATTCATCTAGCAGTAGGGAAAGCCTCATTTGAAGACGCGCATTTGGTTGAGAACATAAAGGAAGCTGTCAAGACTATTGGCGCAGCATCAATATCAAGCGCCTACCTGGCAGCAAGCATGACTCCTTCAGTAAAACTGATACTTGAATAACTACTTACTCTTGCACAAACTTGTTTTGTAGGCTAGGATCGTTGGTATGAATACCTTTGGTCTTGCAGAAGAATATCTATTTTTTGAGAGCTTATCTCTGGAAGAGGAAGAACTCTTTAGCCAGGGTTTCCATCTACTCAATCATGTATACACAATACAGCAGGATGCTTTTACTGACTATTCATTTGTCGTTTTTCCCTTTGCAAAAGCATATGAGGGCTATCTGAAGAGAATTTTTTTTTGAGGCAGGATTTATTTCTGGACATACGTACAGATCTAAGTTCTTTAGAGTCGGTAAGGTGCTATCACCAAATCTAGTGAAAAAACTAGGAAACAACTCAGTATATGCCAAGCTCATAATCCGGATGGGTCAAGAAGGAACTGATAAAGTATGGGATACATGGAAAACATGTAGAAACGAGGTGTTTCACTATTTCCCAGAGAGTCCTTACCACATAGATATACAGAGTGCAGGAGACCGTATAAAGATGGTTCTTGAAGTTTGTGAGGAAATCGCTTCATTCCTTCCGGGCCCTCATAGAGCCTAAAATAAAACTCTATCAGTAACTATGATAGAGATAGATTAGTTTTGATATATTTAACGATGCTTATATATCATATGCGATATATCGTACCATTAAAATGCACTTTTTGGGCCAATAATCATCTTTTCTTTCGATCAAAATGGTCTTTTTTAGCTCGCTGATTCGCTCCTTGTAGTAGTACGCTAGTAAATATGGCTAGATTTGCTGTCTCATGGCATGAGAGCGACCCAAAACTGAATTTATGTTTGCTTGCAGTGTCTATGTCTTTATGCCAGATAGTGCTTCTGCATGCTTGATGTGGATTCTATCTTCAGTGGCAGTACTTTTGGTATACTGTGCCCATCATGCCTATTTTTGATCCAAAACAGTATGAGTCAAAGTGGCTGGATATCTGGGAAAAGAATAAGACGTACAGTACCCCCCAGCCAAGAGACTCCCAGAAGCAATATATATTGGACATGTTCCCGTATCCTTCGGGGGCGGGTCTCCATGTGGGCCATCCGAGAGGATATATTGCCACAGATGTTTTATCTCGTTATTATCGCATGAGGGGGTACGCTGTCTTGCATCCAATGGGTTGGGATGCTTTCGGACTACCTGCCGAAAATGCTGCTATAAAAGAAGGCAAAAACCCTCAAGATCTAACTAAGAATTACATCGCAAACTTCAAACGTCAACTGCGAAGCATCGGGTTTTCCTACGACTGGGATAGGGAGCTGGCTACTACAGACCCAGCCTATTATGCAATCTCACAGTGGCTATTTATTCTTTTTTTCTATCTGGGGCTTCTTTATAAGAAAAATGTCCCAGTTTACTATTGTGGCTATTGTAAGACAGGATTAGCACAGGAGGAGGTATTATCAGATGGGACACATGAGCGTTGTGGCAATGTCGTGGAGCAAAAGGAACTATTTCAGTGGGTCTTCAAGATTCCAGAGTATGCTGAGAGTTTACTTTCTGGGATAGACGAATTGAACTGGCCTGAGGGAATAAAGGCCATGCAACGCAACTGGATTGGGAAGAAGGAGGGGTTAGTAATTCATCATGAGGTTGAAGGTTTAGACTACCATCTAGATACCTTTACGGTGTATCCGGCTTTTTCCTATGCAGATAGCTATATTGTAGTGGCGTCTGAACACCCAGTTGTTTCTTTAATTCTTACTGCAAAACAGGCGGACGGAACCGATTCAACAGCTCTGAGGCACTATATTGATACTGTAGAGACCCTAACCAGGGAACAAAAAATTGCAGATGTAAAGGAAAAAAAGGGGGTCTTTACAGGGTACTATGCTATTGATCCTCTAACCGGTGGACGCTTACCTATCTGGGTGGCTAACTTCGCTATGATGGATTTTGGTACAGGGGCGATACGGTGTTCAGCCCATGATGCCCGTGATAGGGAGTTTGCAAAAAAGTATGGTATACCTGTAAAAAGTGTAGTCAATGACAGTGTAGGGGCACCTATCGAAGCATCTGCGAAAAAAGGTGTGCTAGAAAACTCAGCATCGTTCACTGGTCGAGATGTTTCCGAAGTTGAGCAGGAAATGGTTGAATGGTTTGTCTCACAAGGATTTGCAAAGCAAAGTACCAACTATCATTTACGAGAATGGATTTTTTCCCGTCAGCGCTATTGGGGTGAGCCGATTCCCATGATTTTCTGTGATAGATGTGCCGATCTAGGTAAAACCGCATGGGATGAAGATGTTCTCGCTTCAACTGGTTTTGGTCTAGGCTATATTGACACATTCAAAAGGAATTTAGAACAACGTGGTCAATCTACCAGATTTATTACTGAGAGTCGCTCCATGATGTCAGGTTGGTTTCCCCTAACTATGGATAGGCTGCCCTTGGAATTGCCATACCTTGAGTCATACAGCGCAAACACTGAGGGCAAATCACCTCTTGCAGACGTGTTTGTGTGGAAGAAAGCTACGTGCCCATGCTGTGGAGGGCCTGCTGAATACGAAACTGATACTATGCCAAACTGGGCTGGTTCATGCTGGTATTTCCTATATTTTGCTCACGACAGTTCATCTAGAGGACAGATGCTCCCCAATGTTATGCGCGGTGAAAGTCCTTTTGATAAAGATCTTCTTGATAGCTGGCTACCAGTGGATACATATGTGGGTGGTGCCGAACATGCAGTTTTGCATCTCCTATATTCTCGTTTCTGGATACATGTATTAAATGATGCTGAAATAGTCAATTTCCGGGAGCCATTTACTTCTCTCTATAATCAAGGAATGGTACTAGCTCCTGGGGGAGGTAAAATGAGTAAGTCAAAAGGAAATGTAATAAATCCTGATAGCGTAATTGCAGAATACGGAGCCGACGCCCTCAGGCTGTACGAGATGTTCATGGCTCCTTTTTCACAGGAAGTTGCTTGGTCAACGGAGTCAATACAAGGAGTATATCGTTTTCTGAAGAAAGTCTGGCAATTATGTAGTAGTACTGATCATCTAGCAGATGGTAGTAAAGATGAGGACCAGGAGACCTTCCGAGAGCTCCAGAAGCTTGTGCATAAAGTAGAGTCTGACATGACAGACGTGAAGCTTAATACTATTATATCAGCATGTATGGAGTTCATGAATGTGTGGGCTAGCGCTTCATCGGGGCTTCCTAGAAGACTAACTAAGGAACATGTGTCTGATTTTTTGAAAATACTTGCTCCGTTCGCACCTTTTATTACTGAGGAATTATGGTCTATAGTGCTAGGGAATACTACCAGTATTCATCAGAGTCAGTGGCCAGTATATAGAAGGTCTATATCCGAGGATAAGGAGATCGTTTTGGCTGTTCAGGTTAATGGTAAATTGCGCTCAACTATACGAATCAGCACTTCTATGGAGGAGTCCGATGTGGTCGCACTAGCAGAGCAAGAAAAGAGCATTCAGAAATGGCTACAGGGGGAGGGCTTATCGATCGATTTATGTAAAAGGGAAGGTGCTAAATTTTGTAATCCCTGATATACTATAGCATAGTTAGGGCCTGTAGCTCAATGGTAGAGCATCTCCCTTTTAAGGAGTTGGTTTGTGGGTTCGAATCCCGCCGGGCTCACTGAGCAATGAATGAGAGGAGGCTTAATTTGAA
>LLEV01000014.1 GCA_001567515.1 Microgenomates bacterium OLB22 | reverse complement strand
CAAAAGTATTCTTCATGCGTCACCCTCCCCTTGGTGTCATCCTGAATTTACGTGTCCTTCCGTAGCCTTGGCGAAGGGGGAATTCAGAATCTCCGGCTTAATTTTGTTTCCTGGATCCCAGACTAAATCTGGGATGACAGCCCTAGGTTTCGCATTTGGTATTTTGAATTTGTTTAGTATTTAGGGTTTAGTGCTTAGGATTTTCTTAGAAATTAGAGCAATTAGGGTACTTAGGGCAATTGGAAGATCCCAATTAAACCAATTCAACCAACTATGACCAATTCAACCCTCCCTATTTCTCCCCCTTGACAAAAAATTTCATCAATGATCTACTATGATTACATATGACAAAATTCAAGAGCAATGATCGCAGCAAGGCCCAAAGCCGAGTCAAAGGATTTACCCTTATAGAGTTACTCATTGTGATAGCACTACTGGGAGCGCTGGCTGTTGGACTACTTGCAGCACTTGATCCCTTCGAACAGCTGAAAAAAGGGACTGATACTGGTATCCGCAATACACTTTCTGAATTCCATGGTGCGACTATAAGATTTTTTGCTTTGAAAAATCATATGCCGTGGTGCGACTTCTCAGCATCACCTGTCACCTGCAATGATCCCACTGCTGTTACTCTAGAGACACTTAATAGCGCTACCTATGAGAATGCTCTTGACCAGATCATCACAGCAGGTGAGCTTAAGGCAGATTTTGAGACGCTTGCTGCAAATCAACTAGATAAGATCTATGTCAGTGGTACGGATGATCCACCACTAGTAAAGATCTGCTATCAGCCTACCTCAAAGTCTTTTAAAAATTGATCCTAACACCAAGTTCGATCAAAACGGCGACGAGACCACAGGATGCCTCTCACAGGGCGGAGCAACGACTACCTGCTACTACTGCATACAGTAGGTTTCAATGATCATTTCTCAAGTCGCATTGAATGTTCATTTCCCCATTCTTTCTATTTGTGTCATTTTAATTTTGGTCTTTTGGATTTGCATAGGATTTAGAAATTAGGATTTAGAGTTTAACCTATGGTTTTGATCTTTGAGCTTTGATTGAAATCTGCTACTATCAATATATGCAAAGAAAACCTCAAGCAGCCTTTACCCTCATTGAACTCCTCGTCGTCGTCGCCATATTGGGTATCCTCGCAACCCTTTTGACAGGCAACTTTCTAAGCTCTCTTAAGAGAGGTCGGGATACACGGAGAAAGGCTGATATTCAATCAATTCAAAAGGCGTTTGAGATCTACTATCAGGATAACAACCAGTATCCTCCGAGTGATGCTCTGGGGGACACCTCTCTATGCCATCCTGACGGCTGCTCAAAAAAGATCTATATGTCCGAGCTACCGCTAGATCCACGAGCAGGGATCGCATATGTATATGAGACAGACAGTACTAGAAGCTACTACCAGCTCTACTCATGCCTGGAAAATGATCAAGATATAGGAGCAGGGATCAATCTGATTTCAGGTGAACAAGACCCAAGTGGCTGGGGAAATTCATGTGGGAGTTGTGGTGTATGTAAATTTAAAGTTGAAAGCGCAAAACGCCCCATAAGGAAGGGCTAAATCGCTAAAGGATCACCACTCCTAATCAAATAGAGTAGGTTACGGCTCGATCATTTAAGCCTCAGATACAAAAAAAGGCATAGGGGTTAGCCTATGCCTGTTGCTATAAACTAGTAGAACTGATATCACTTTTCGAGCTTGTGCTTTTTCCGCTACTCATCCTTCTAGGCAGAATTTGTGTCTTTGCCAAGAAAACCTTTGCTGCCCCATAAATGGTGCGGATGGAAAAGAAGATTATCAGAGCTCCAAACAACCGGAGACTAATGGACTCCACCATTGGATAGCCCACTAGTCCAGTGATGATCCCTAGGATAAGGAGTAAGAAGCCTGCTATAGATAGATTTTCTTCCCAACTACACCAATGCCCGTCACTACTCCCAGCGCGAACCAAGCCCAATAGCAAAACACCCAAAGCGAAGCTGCCAATCATAAGCAAATGTGTTTGTTCCACTTCACTTTCTGACAGACTTACAAATAGCGGGAACGTATCGTAAAGCCACTTCGACATAGGGGACTCCTGGTGAGGTTGTTGTTAGTTGCGTTAGCGTGAGGACTTCGACTTGGTCTTGTAGAGACCAACCCATCGCCTACCCCTAGTGACAAGTACATATGGTACGAATAGTGAAATCCAAGCCCATATCCCGACCTTCAAGATAAATCCCAGGAAATTTAATACGTTTGTTGCTCCAAAAAAACCTAAACATACTGCTGCGGCGACAAATCCAAAACCGACTGCGTATACGAACTTATCCATGCGCGCTTCAAAATCACTAGGATTAGTACTGCCAAATGGCATAATCAACAGTACACAGATACCTATTAACAAACATAGACCCATAGCCCACATCGTCAGTTCAGCTTCTACTGGTGTGGCTGCTTCATATAGAACGGGCAGGTGTCGAAGCATAAAGTCGATCACTCACTCCTCCTTTGGTTTTGATAGTATCAAAGTACAAACCATAGTATAGCACATTTATTTACTACGGGATGTTCAAGATTGAGATATTTGTACCAATTCACATTTACTAATTGACAATTGTAGGGTGTCATCTACACAAAGTGAAGTATTTAGCAACAAAGTTGGGCTATCAATTAGAGTTGAGAAACAACTCTCTACTCATTCCCCAGCTGCTCTAAGTGCTGTGCAGCTTCAGCGTCCTGGGGATTAACTTTATCAAGGATAGTCTGGTACGACTTTCGAGCACCGTCAGTATCTCCCAAGACTGTCAGTGCCATGCCCTCCAACAGTAGAGCATCACGATAATCAGGCTTCAACTGTAACGCTTTTCCGACAGTATCCACAGCCTGCTTTGCATACTCTTTCGCCTGATCTTTTTGTGTCTGCATCAATATTCCATAAAAAAGTGCTTTGGTATAAGGATTTTTGGGGTCAGTTGGGGCAAGTGATGCTGCTTTATCTACAAGTTCCTCAGCCATTTTCAGATCCTCGCTGTCTCCCAATGCTTGCGCCTTGAGGAAATAGATCTTTGCGCCTGTGCGTATGTAGAGGAGGTTCATGGGGGCTGCTTTGAGAGAGGCACCATGTACAGTCACTGACTCGTCAAAAAGTTCTGATGCCAGCTCTTTGGCCTTACTATCGGGACTGCCGGCGGCACCTGTGGCCATGTTTGCTAAGAGATAAGCGTACTTATCTTGATAGACATGTTCATACCGTATATCTAGAGCTTGCTTCAGCTCCTGCAGAGCTATATCAGACTGACCTGTAGAGGTATGAGCAGTTGCTGAGGCATAGTTCATATCTGCTAGCAGATACGATAGACAAAAGACTCCTGTCAGTACCGTAACGCTTCCGGGGACTACCCAAAGCCAACGAGGGGTAGAGCCTATGACCTCCCCTCGACGAGGAGACACATGGACTGCAGCATAAGAAAGGGTAGGGAGGAGAAAGAAAAAAACACTGCTCACTGATGTCGCAAATCCAAAAAACTGGGTGATAAGTATCGTGCCCCAACTAGCAGCAAGTACTCCAGCTCTCAATCTAGTATCAAAGCTAAACTTCTTGCTTCGCAGGACAGAGCTGACATGAAGCAGATACGCAACAATCACAAAACCATAGGCAGTCACACCAACTACGCCTGTCGTCGCAAGTAAATTAAGATATTCATTATGAGCCCTGTTATAGAGATAATCCCACTCTGATGTCGCGTTGTGCTCTATAGGTCGCGTAAAGAAGTAGCCGTATCCAAAAGTATCCAGACCAGAGCCTAAGATCGGATACCGCAAAAAGAGGTTCCATGCGCCTTTCCATACAATCTGGCGGATCACAAATGATTCAGTCGCCCCTTGGATCTCAGATGATGGGGTAGTCTCGGTCGAAGCAGGTTGAGTTATTACTCTTTCATTCTTGAAAAGCGATTGATCAGGGCGCAGTAATCTGTCGATCGAGGCAACCCCTGTCTTCCAAAGTAGCACACAACATACGAATATCCCAATCAAACAGAGATAAGACTTCTTATGTTTACTAAACAGCTCCATCAGGGAAGCTCTATAATGTAGCCACAGTAGACCCCCAGAAAAGACCGCCACTATGATAATAGCCATGAGGGCCGAACGTGAGCGGGAGAGAAGTATCCCCGAGATGATGACCGCTCCACTACTCCACCAGAAAATTTGTTGATAAAGTGAAAAAGCTTTCTTCGCAGTTATCATACGATACCACCCGTAGCCCCATAGAAAGATATGGGCTGCTAGATAGGCACCGAGCCAATTTGGTTGACCCAATGTAGAGAACATGCGTTCAGCAGGACGAAAAGAAGCAGTCCAGCACAGATTATTGAGGCTCTCCAGTGACTTTTGTGCTGAGAATAGCCAACAGCTCAGGTCTTTACCAAAGGTCCCCGGCAAGCCCCAGAGTACTACAAATGCCGCAACGCCCACAGAGACTGCAATTGTTTTATCTATAAATTCATTTTTCTTTTCATACAGAGACAGCAGCGTAAGGAGCGCAACATGGATCACAGCAAAGGCGGTGTATGAAAGTAGGCCCCCATTAAATCGGCCATAGTAGCCATAGAGAGAAGTATGCCTATCTATAGAAAAAAGAGCCGAAAGTGAGAAAGCGACCAAGAGCCCTAGTAAGCTCCAAGTAAATAGTGTCTTTTCAATGGCTATTTTTTTTGTAACAATCCAATAAGTAGTCAAGAGTGAGATAGAAACCCCAGCCAGGCCATATACCACAAGCATCTTGTTAAATTCAAAGAGTTCTGAGGTGCGAGGAAAGACTATTAGTGGAGTTAGTACCAACAGGGTATACAATACTACTGTACAAGCTCGTCTTAAAAAAACCATCATGATCAAATCACTCGAAGACATCCAAACGACTAATGAGACGATTGTAGCAAAAATCCGATCTTTCTTTCAATCTGTAATTACTCAGACTTCGGTAGCTATCGATCTGGGCACCAGTATGACGCGCATGGCTATCATAGGCAAGGGGATTGTACTTAAAGAAGCCACCTATATTGGGCAGCACATACAGCAAGGAACGTATCTATTTTTTGGCGATGAGGCCCGACTCATGTATGGCAAGACTCCCCAGTTTATACAGGTGATCAAGCCACTTGAAGGGGGGATCTTATCTGACTTTGATGGTTGTGTTGCTTTGCTTGAGCACTTTATGCAAAAAGCTATCCTACCTTATTATAAAAACGCATCACTCATCAAGCCGGGTATGAAGGCATTTATTGCGATCCCCTCATCCGCTACAGAGGTCGAACAAAAGGCGACAAAGGAGGCCTTCCGCAAAGTTGGGTTTACCAGTGTCCATTTGACACTCAAACCATACGCCTTCGCCAGCGGAGCGCGAGGATCTATCTTTCACCATATGCCGCTTTTTGTGGCTGACATCAGCGCTGGCCTTACAGAGATAGCGGTGGTGATCAGTGGAGGGATAGTATGCTCAAAGACTATTCCCATGGGTGGGAACTATATGGATCGACAGCTGCAACACTATCTACAACTCAAGTATGGCATGATGATAGGCGAACAGACTATCTCACTGCTCAAGGATCGCCTCTTGAACCTCCAGGGCACTAATGATACACAGACAGCACGAGGCAAGTCTCTGGAAACAGGGCTTCCCAAGAGCCTAAAGGTGACAGCGTCAGACGTGCGAGAGGCGACAGCTACCAGTATCAATCACATCGTTGATGCTGTTCGTGAGGTCATCGAGTCCATCCCCCCAGAGCTCGTCGACGGGGTAGTGCAAAAAGGACTGACACTCACCGGTGGACTAGCACAAGTACCGGGGATCGCCGACTATATAAGTAAAGAAATTAAGATCCCGGTATCAGTGACTGAACACCCAGATATGGCTACCATCAACGGCCTCATCCGCCTGGCAAGACAAAAAGGAGAACAGAGTGTGTTCTTTTAATCGATTAATCGCACAATCGTTCTATCGACTTTATCGACCAAAACCATCCCTTAGCGATAACAACGATTCTTTAGCGATAGCTCTATACTCTCGATCCTTTAGCTATTTGGTATACTTTCCCATCGCTACCGCACTTTACAAAAGGGGACGCAGATGACTTTGCTAACCACCTGCCTTAAGATATCAAGTGTAAAGGAGCACATAGGTGAGGATGAGAGGACTGTTGGGGTATTACGTGGAGGGATTATAGATAATGAAGAGAAGGCCGAGGCACTACTTGCAGCATTTGATGTAGGTCTAAAGGGGACTTGCTTTTATGACGATTTCGAGCAGGCTCTACGACTTGATGATCAAAGAGCGCAT
Organism: Microgenomates bacterium OLB22; assembly: GCA_001567515.1. Taxonomy (GTDB): domain Bacteria; phylum Patescibacteriota; class Microgenomatia; order UBA1406; family HO2-37-13b; genus OLB22. Next base: position 11,904 of record LLEV01000014.1, on the reverse strand, counting down.
TATCTTATGGAAGACCTCGGACATAACTGTTACTTCTCTACATATCTAATTATTATCCAGGGCGATTCTCCTGGGGGACGCTCATGGACCATCAGAATGAGTCAGCGCTACCAGCGAAGTCCAGAATTTCTGATCGAACTTGTAGGGACAGTTGATAATAAAAGTTGTATAAAAGCCCTGGAGCACTTGGGGTTCTGTGTAATCAGCAAGGAGAGTGTTGTATGAAACTACAGGCACCATTGTATCGTGCATCTTTTAGTGAAGAGGGAGGACTGAAAATATTTTTTGAGGGAGGAGATAAGGAATCTTTCGACAAAGTCATGGAGCTACTAACCACTCTAGGGATTGACCAATGGAAATCCCGTCTTTCAAGCCTTAGATATGAAGGCAATAGAAACTATGGCGGCCTTTCAATAAGTCCAGAGCTCTGTACTTATCAAGGAGATCGAGTCTGGTTTCTTAGAGAGAAGTTCGCGAAAGAGGGAGACTCCATAGTCTTTAGGGACCTATCCGAACAGGCGGGGCATTGTCTACTAGAAATTGAGCTAATGGGAAAATATGCCGATAAACGTCGTATTGCTGCACTCATAGGAATAGGCTTGCAAGAAGTAGAAGAAGAGAAAGGAGAGCTAGGATGATATTTAGATCAAAAGCTGGGACCAGCATGACCTTTATATCGACAGGGTCGAATCTACCTGATGGTAGATTTGTAGACCAAGCGACATTCCTCTCAGACGATGCGTATGAACAGAAGCGCTTTCTCGAAATACTGCATCCTGGAATACAAACTAATTTCGTGGGAGGATGGGGACTAGGATACGCTATCAACGATGAACGAGCGTATTTTAGTGATGATCCCGAAAAGGATGATTTTCCACGATGGATTGTCATTGTCCCTATAGCTAGTGATCCGCGGTCACGGATTGTAGTTCGGGCATTTGAGATCGAACTCGATCACCCCTTTTTAGAAGTATATCTCGAAGGTGATTGCGACACGACAGAACGTAGAGAGGCTCTGATAGTGTTTGGTTTTGATCAGTTAGATGAGACGCCGGTACTCCCGCCAGCTGATAAGCCTCTGCTCAGCATGCACGTTCCACCCACGGACTAACATCCGTGGCTTTTTTTATGCCAACTTCGTCATTCTGAGTCCTGAGCCTGCCGAACGGACGAAGAATCTAGCGAAGCGCAACTTCGTTGCTAGATCCTTCATTACATTCAGGATGACACTAGTTTAAGTTTCAATGAACATTTCTCAATTTTCATTGAATGTTCAATAGTCAATTGATCAGTGGTTATTGATACTTGTGAGTTTCTAACTATCCAACTAATTCAACCGTGTGCTATACTTTCCCATCGCAACCGCACTTTCAAAAGGTGGGGGTAAATGACAACACTACTCACTCATGATATTGTTATCGCAGCTCAAGATCTAGACGTTGAGACACCAAATTTGAGGCATGTCGGGGCGATCTGCGGATACTTCCAAGATAATGATGAAGCTCTAAAGCTGCTTCATGCCTTTGGGATAGATCTAAGAACGAGTTATGAAGAGGACACTTTTGGTCCGTTTATCATATTTGATGATCAGCGAGCCCATTTTCTAGTCGAGCACGATGGGACTAAGAGAGGTCCCTACATATTTACAATAGTCATCCAGAGCTATGACCTTGGGGACCTGTGGACTATCAAAATGAGCAGTGATCGACGCCGTACACCTGAGTTTATTCTAGAACTAAAGGGACGTGTCGATACTAGACCAGTGATCACGGCACTTATGGAGCTTGGATTTAAGCAAGTCGGAACAATCACCATGGAGGAGGATGAAAGTGATATTTAGACTATCGTCTAAGCGCAAGATGACTTTTGTGGCGACATGCCCCTCGAAGCAGTTTAATGGGAGATATGTAGATCAGGCGACATTCACTTCTTATGATGTGGCTGAACAGCGACGCTTTCTTGAGATCCTACATCTTGGGATACAAACTAAATTTGTGGGTGGCTGGGGACTTGGGGTACGCAATCATCGATGAAAGTGCGTACTTCAGCGATGATCCTGAGAGAGAAGACTTTCCACGATGGATAGTCATTATCCCTACAGCTGGTGATCCTGGATCACGAATTACAGTACGGGCATTTGAAGTCGGACAGACATCTCTCTTAGATGTATATCTCGAAGGTGATTGCGACACGCCTGAGCGCAGAGATGCGCTGAGGGAGTTTGGTTTTGATCAGTTAGATGAGGAGCCGGCACTGCCGCCTGCTGATAGGCCACTACTGAGCATGCACGTTCCCCCCACGGACTAACCTCCAGGGCTCGCCCCGCCACGGCGGGGTTTTTTGTAAAAAAACACTTCATCATCCTGGATCTAAAAATGTTCTGGATCCTGAATCAAGCTCAGGATGACACAACTAATCTCCTTAGCTTCTATTCACCATTTCTAGCTCTTATCGATCCCGCCGATCCTTCAGCGATTCTTCGATCTCTCTACTTATCTTACTATTGCAATCTGTACCCCTCTTTCGTATACTTGGACTCATCTTTGCTTTCTCTTTCGCAGAGTAGTGTAGATTCCCATTGTTGGGCTTTGGTACTTTGACAATATATATGTGGTTGGAAATCGTAAGATTTCTGAACAAAAAAATTACACCAATTTTATTTTAAGAGTTTGATCCTGGCTCAGGATGAACGCTAGCGGTGTGCCTAAGATATGCAAGTCGAACGATTTTTCACTTCGGTGAAAGATAGTGGCGGACGGCTGAGTAACACGTAGGGACCTACCCCACAGCGGAGCATAGCCTCTCGAAAGAGAGGGTAATTCTCCATAGTCCCCGACATTAGTCGGGGTAAAGGCGCAAGTCGCTGAGGGAGGGGCCTGCGGTCCATCAGGTAGTTGGTAGGGTAACGGCCTACCAAGCCTATGACGGATAGCTGACCTCATGAGGGTGACCAGCCAGAGGAGGACTGAGACACGGCCTCCACACCTACGGGTGGCAGCAATCAGGAATCGTTGACAATGGGCGCAAGCCTGATCACGCGACACCGCGTGTAGGAAGACGCTCTAATCGAGTGTAAACTACTGTGGTAGGGGAAGAAGTCCCGCCTTTGGCGGGATTGACGGTACCCTACTAGAAAGTGGCCGCTAACTTCGTGCCAGAAGCGTCGGTAATACGTGGGCCACGAGCGTTATCCGGTGTAACTGGGCGTAAAGCGTGTGTAGGTGGTTTGTTAAGTTATCTTTTAAAGACCTCGACTTACTTGAGGGAAAGGAGGTAATACTGACAGACTAGAGTTTTCTTTAGGGAAATCGGAATTGACAGAGGAGTAGTGAAATGCGTTGATACTGTCAAGAACACCAGTGGCGAAGGCGGATTTCTGGAAGATAACTGACACTCAGACACGAAAGCTAGGGGAGCGAACCGGATTAGAGACCCGGGTAGTCCTAGCCCTAAACGATGCTCGCTAGTTGCATCTATCTCAATTTATTGCGATGGGTGTGGCGAAGCTAACGCGTTAAGCGAGCCGCCTGGGAAGTACGATCGCAAGGTTGAAACTCAAAGGAATTGGCGGGGAGACACACAACCAGTGGAGTATGTGGTTTAATTCGATACAAACCGAAAAACCTCACCAGGGTTTGAAATGCTACTGCAAGCCCGATGAAAGTCGGGCCGCCTTCGAGGGTGTAGCACAGCTGCTGCATGGCTGTCGTCAGTTCGTTCCGTGAGGAGTGCCCTTCAGTGGGACAACGAACGAAACCTTCGCCCTATGTTACAAGTGTCATAGGGGACTGCTCTCGCTCTGCGGGGGAGGAAGGAGGAGCGGACGTCAAGTCAGCATGGCGCTTATACCCTGGGCCACACACATACTACAATGAGAGGGACAAAGAGTTGCGAGCTGGTAACAGTAAGCCAATCTCAAAAACCCTTTCTCAGTGGGGATTAAGGTCTGAAACTCGACCTTATGAACGCGGAATTGGTAGTAATCGCGAATCAGCCAGGTCGCGGTGAATACGTTCTTGTCTCTTGCACACACTGCCCGTCAAGCCAACAAAGTCGGGGGTACCTGAAGGCTGACAGTAGTCGGACGAGGGTAAATCTGGCGATGGGGGTTAAGTCGTAACAAGGTATGGGTTCTGGAAGGAGCTCATGAATCACCTCCTTTCTTGTTTTTTTTTGATTTTCTATAAAATCAACTCTTAAAAGTTCAGTCAGACAAGATTTCCACCACATATATAGGGTCAAAGACCACTTTCTTCTATAGTTCTTTGTTCCACGAGTGTATCGGTCAACCGATTTAATCGATAGCATCGATCCTTTAGCCTATTTCTCTAATTCAACCAACGCCGGCTGGGGCTTCTTGTATACTATCTCCATCATGGGCTCGTAGTTCAGTGGTAGAACACCGCATTCGCATTGCGGAGACGTGAGTTCGATTCTCATCGAGTCCACCGCGTCAAACGCGGCTCAGCACTAGAGTTTGTTCTGAATCCCACTAAAAACGTTGGGTGAAGAAATACAAACTCTTGTGTCCCGCAGGAGTGATTGTTCATTTGCGTGGTGGTAGTCCATGAAATGAACGAGCCTGTCCCTCGAAGTCCAAGGACGATGTGGGGACGTAGGCGAACCTAAGTCAAACGCGGCTACATTTGCACCTATAGCATAGTATGTTATACTACTGAGCACATCTTCATCACAAAGGAGGCTGCGTTTGAAACCACTGTGGGATGAAAGGAGCACAGACTTCAATCGACAAAGAGGTTTGGATGCGGTTATAGTCAAACTCCTCTCCCTCGCCATGCATTTGGGAGAAGAGCATCTCTTCGATATGCCGGCACCTGCCGCCTACGCGATCGAACTGATCGATTTCCCAAAGAAATTTGATTGGAAGAAGGTCCGCAGAGCCATCAGAGTGCTCTCGCTGCTGGATCCCAAACTCCCCTTAAAGGAGCGTGGATGGATCAACCGAAAGTACAGTAAGAAGATCGCACGTGCAAGCGCACGCCCAGGAAAGTGACATACTCACCATATGGGGATCCAAGCATATAGACGGATTTGACAAGGAGCTGCGAGCTGCTGGCTATGTAGAAGTCAGCCGATCATGGCATACTGGCTATAAGAAACATAAGATCCCATTCTTTTCAGAAAGTACGGTACGCTAAACTGACCCATCAGGGTCTTTTTTTTTTTGTTAATAAGTTGGTGAGTACTCGCTTGTTGTATTGTGTACACCATGCTATACATATCTAGACTATGTTATAATGCCCCATAGCACTTTAACGCAGAAGGAGAAGCTTGTGCGCACTACTATAGAAAGAGAACGATTCTTTAAGCTAGTCCATCGTTTTCTAGATTTTCTGTTAATTGTCGTATTTCTCACTATCTTTGTCCTTCCTCGACTACTCAATTACATAGGGTCTGAAGCAAATAGAGTTCGAGGTGGGCAACTTCAGACACCAGTTGTCATGTTTCAACATCCAGAGACCAAAAGGCAAATCACTTTTGTCGGAGTCATGCATGTAGGAATGCCTCAGTACTATCAAGAGCTCCTGGATATTATCCAAGCTCATGAAGGCTATACCATTCTCCACGAGGGACGTACGAGCAATGAATGGGACGAGCTCTCAAGTGGAGCGGATCTGAGAAATGAGGAGAAGGAGGCTCTAGGCTACTATGAGCGGGTGGATGCGACCCGCACATGTATGCAGGAAGGGTTGCATCTTCAGGAGCAAGATGAGGGGATCGTCTATGACCCCAAGTGGCAGAGCAATGATCTTGAGCCCATTGACTTTTTAAGGCTTGGACTTAAGCATGGATTTGTTCCCAAAAGAGTGGAAAACGACAGCTCTGCACCTGAGCATATGGTTGGGCTAGGGACAATACAGAGGACCATGCTAAACTTCCCAGCGACTGATTATATTCAAGGGATGAGACGTTTTTTTTTCAAACGATGAAAATGACCGAAAGAAGTTTCTATTAGATATCCGCAATGAAGTTGCCACCAATATGGTACTTAGCTGTGCACAATACTCAGATGTCCTCACTATCTGGGGGGCTGCACATACCCATGGTTTTAAACAGGCATTTGTTGAAAGCGGATACGTCGAAGTAAGTCGAACTTGGCATACCGCCTATAGATATCAAAAACTTCCAGACAAAAAGAAGTGCCCTGTAGTTCTTGACTGACCCTCACGCAGAGGGTTTTTTTTTGCTATAAGGGTATCCATAACTACTTATTGTATTTTTAACACTTATATGATAGACTGTCTGCATGGAATATATACAACCCATTTCAACCTTAGTTACAAACTTCTTTTCGGTGAATACGGTATTCTTCACTCTGCTGGGATACCCAATGAGCTATCTCGAGTTTTTCGGAACTATCCTCAATCTCTGGTGCGTCTGGCTTGTCGCTCGCAATAGCATCTGGAATTGGCCGATTGGTAACATAGCAGTCATACTATTTGGCATCCTTTTTTACCAGATACAACTGTACTCTGACATGGTTGAGCAGATCTACTTTTTGATCACCGGTTTCTATGGTTGGTGGATATGGTCAAGACTCACCAAGAAGGATAACACTTCATCACATATCCTTAAACCAACTAAAAATGAATGGGCCATTATCGCTATCTCTACCCTAATTGGGACAGGTATCCTGGGTTGGCTCATGGGGAATATCCATGAACTGATACCGACCATATTCACTGTGCCAGCATCATTTGCCTATCTTGATGCCTTTACTACAGTGATGAGCTTTGTAGCAACTATTCTTATGGCACATAAAAAGCTGTCAAGTTGGTATCTATGGATCCTGGTCGACATCATTGGAATATGGCTCTACTTTACCAAGGGAGTGGTGTTCATATCCCTGCTCTATGCTGTCTTCTTGATACTGGCAACAAGAGGGTTGTTTAATTGGAAAAAACTAGCTGATAGTAAGTAATAAAATCACACTCTATATGACACAAGATAATTTGAAGGTGAAAAAGTATAAATCTCGAAGAAGTCCTCAGGTAGTCGAAGGACCTAGAGCACTGAAAAAATATAAAACCGGACTCGTAGTGGGTAAGTTTTACCCACCACACAAAGGGCATCACTACCTTATAGATAGTGCATTAGAAAAGGCCGATCAGGTAACTGTTGCAGTCTGTTATAGAAAAGAAGAAACAATACCGTGGAAACTACGAGCGAAATGGATCAAAGAGATCCACCCAAAAGCAAAAGTCATACTTGTCAAAGATATCGCTGTTGATGCAAGCTCAGCGGACTGGGCAGAATATACGAAAAAGTTCCTGGGCTATGTTCCTGATGCCGTGTTCACTTCTGAAGACTACGGTACCACCTGGGCCCAATGTCTGGGGTGCGATCATGTGCTAGTTGACAGGGATCGCACAAAGATACCAATTAGTGGAACCAAAGTACGACAAAATCCTCTGGCTGCTCTTGAGTTTCTTGAGCCGTGTGTACGAGCCTATTTTGTGAAACGTATCTGTATCGTTGGAGCCGAGTCGACAGGGACTACAACCCTTACTCAAGACCTCGCAAAGCATTACCACACTACCTGGGTACCCGAATATGGACGTACGTATTATGAAGGGAAAATGTTTGGAGAGAATACTGCGCAATGGAGTACACAGGAGTTTATACATATTGCTCACATGCAAACTATGATGGAGGACCAGCTCGCTAGGACTTCCAACAAGATACTCATTTGTGATACTGACTCATTTGCTACCTCAATCTGGCATGAACGCTATGTGGGACACAGTGCTAGGTCTGTTGACGAGTTGAGTAGCGGTAGACACTACGATCACTACATTTTGACAGATACCGATATCCCCTTTGTTCAAGATGGGACTCGAGATGGAGAACACATAAGACAGCAGATGCATGAGCAGTTTATAGCTCGCCTCTCGGAGTTGGGTAAGCCCTTTACAATAGTCTCAGGGAGTAGAGAGGCACGCTTGAAGGTAGCTATAGGCATTTGTGACAGAGTACTAATGCATAAATGAACATATATAGCTCAAATTGATCCAGGTTTATTGCAACCTTATGGTATACTTTCTCCGCATCGTTCTACCAATATAAGTGAGGAGCGAGAGATGCTGAACGTTTACCGTACTACTAGGTTGCCCGGAGGAAGCAGATTTGAACATTTCGAAGGATCAGTACTGGATGCCATCAAACGTATTTTTGAAGACTGGGTAGAGTGCAGGGGGTGTAACAGTTGTAGGGAGTAACGAAATCACCCTTGAGGGATATACTGATTATGGGATCCCATGGACAGTAGCTATCGAAGGCCCTCAAGCGGATATGGCACCACTCATCTACCTCATTGGCCTATACTTTGAGCAACTTGCCCTGATCACTGAGTTAAATGACCGAGGGAAGCACCAGCTTGTGCTTTTGACTTGCTGCGAGGCATTTGGACTGGACTGGCAGGAGTTCATCCCGAAGGGCTGGCCTGAGATATCGCAACACATAGATGCCTGGCTCGAGGAATTTTCTGCATTGCAGAACACATAGGGAGGGAGACCTTCCTTTTTTTGTGGGCATACTTGGATTCGAACCAAGGACCTCAGTCTTATCAGGACTGCGCTCTAACCAACTGAGCTATACGCCCGATCACCGACATACTATTCAGATCGTAGCTTCACAATAGTATATATGCCATGCTATATTTTTTTCAATGAAGACCGCTATACTGCGAGTATGAACGTCTCAATCAAACGAATCGACAAAGACCTACCGCTCCCAGCCTACCAGACGGACGGAGCTGCTGCTTTTGATCTTAATTCACGAGTGGATATTGATGTGCCGAGAGAGGGAGTCACGGTGATCCCACTGGGGATTGTGGTAGATATACCTGATGGGCATGTAGGACTACTCTTCGCACGGAGCTCGCTTCCTGGGAAGAAGGGATTAATGGTAGCTAACGGTGTTGGCGTCATCGATGCAGACTTTTGTGGTGATAATGATGAGCTTGGTCTGGCGGTTATTAATATCTCAAGTAGTGTTGTAAAAGTAGAAAAAGGGGAACGCCTCGCCCAAATGATCATCCTCCCCATTGACAGAGTAAGCCTACAAGAAGTCTCGCGCATGTCCGGGAAGGATAGAGGTGGGTTTGGGACAACAGGGAGGAAATGAATTGATTTCGAAGAATCACATTATCGCTTAAGAATCGTTACTATCATAATTATCATTACACCATTTAAGGATCGATGCTATCGATCAAATCGATCAACCTATATACTCGACTCTCTTGTACAATGATCACATGAGACCTTCTTTGTTGCAGTGGTACATCCAGACCATTTCCGCATACGGCAGAGCATGCCTGAATATTTTCACCTTTCTCCCTTATTTTTTTTCTGTTATGCAGATGCTGAGGACGCTCTTGCTGCCATGGAAACGCATCGTGGATGATAAGAGCACAGGAGTCTCTCTCAGCGATCTTGGCTCACGACTATCTATGAATCTCATCTCCAGATGGGTAGGCGCGACCGTCCGTCTGGGGATGCTGGGTACCTATATCGTTGCGGTAGTTCTCCTGACGATTGTCGCTCCCTTCGGCTTCATAGTAGTCCATCTGATGATGCCATTCCTCTATATACGCGGTCTAGTAAAAGTGCCACAAGAAAAACAACGAGAACTAGATAGAGAAGCCTTTGTGAAAGCTCATATGGAGGATCAGAAAGATCAATCAGAGATTGAAAAATGGTTTGAAAAAAAGAATAGTCATGAGACCTCACAACCCTGGTGGGCATGGGAAAAGCTCAGCACGATTACACCACTTGGCCATGACTGGACAGCTGGATATACCCCAACACTTGACCTTTATAGCATCCCACAGCCCGCGGCTAGTTCTGACTTTCACCTCTACGGTCGAGATACTCAGATAGAGGCAATCCAGCAAGCACTCATCAAGTCAGCCCATGCAAACGCTATCATAGTTGGGGAAGCAGGTGTAGGTAAACAGGCTATCATCCGAGCTCTGACTGACAACATAAGTAGTGGCAGAGTTGTCGAGCCACTCACATATAAGCGAGTTAGGATACTTGATCTAGAGCGGCTACTAGCTCAGACGACTGACCAACTCCAAAGGGAGGAGCTATTTAAAAAGATCATCAAAGAAGCCCAAAAGGCAGGCTCTGTGATTCTCGTTATCTATGACATCGATCGCTATGTTTCATCTGAGAAAGGGAGAATTGATCTGACCAAAGTATTTGACCAGATAGCAGCCGAGCAGGAGATACATTTTATTGCTACCACTACACCCTTTGCCTACCAGAAGTATCTTCAGTCACTTTCGCTCTTTCAGCAGAGTTTTGAAAAGGTTTCTGTTGAGGAGCTGTCTCTACCAGATACGAAGTCAGTCTTGTTAGACAGTGCCATCCGAGCTGAGAGGAAGCTGGGGATAGTAGTTACCTATGAAGCATTAGTTACAACACTCGAGAAGTCTGAAATGCTCATTACTTCACTCCCACAGCCAGAGAAAACACTCGATACGCTCGATGACATTATGACGGCTGCAGTACAGCAAAAAGTGAAAAGGATCACAAAGCAATGGGTGTTGGACTATCTTACTGAGAAGACACATATTCCTGTTGACCTCAATGATGATATCAAGCAAAAACTATTGACCATCGAGGCTGTACTGCGCAGTCGCATCATCCAACAAGAGGAAGCTGTGCTATCTGTCAGTAGCGCTCTCCGCAAATCATTTGTACTATCACGTAGCTCTAAAAGGCCACTCGGGAGCTTTCTTTTCTTAGGGCCAACAGGTGTAGGGAAGACAGAGACAGCCAAGGTAGTCAATGAAGTATTTTTTGGTGCGAAGGCCGAACTACTTCGACTGGACATGTCTCAGTTTCAGGCAATCCTCGACATCCCTAAGTTGATTGGTGGTGAAGGGGAGCCGGGGCTAATGCCGAAGATGATCAGAGAACATCCTTACGGGCTGTTACTCCTTGATGAACTAGAAAAGGCACATAAGGATCTTATTAATATATTCCTGACGATCTTAGACGAGGGCTATTTTATGGACGGGATGGGGCAACGAGTTGACTGTAAAAATCTGATAGTGGTGGCCACCAGTAACGCAGGGGCGGACCTCATCTATAACAACATCCATAATCCAACTATCAAAAAAGACCTGATAGACTATCTGGTGAAAAACAGGCTATATAGCCCCGAGTTCCTCAACCGTTTTGATGCAGTAGTAGTATATCGGCCGCTCGAAAAGCCCGCCCTTGCCCGAATTGCGCTTGGCTACCTGGGACAGCTTGTGAAAGATGTGCAAGGGCAATATGGAGTCGCACTATCAATAGAGCCTGAATTTGTTGTCAAGATCATCCAAGATACCTACGACCCCCGCTGGGGGGCGAGAAATCTGCAAAGAGCGCTAAGAGATAAGATCGAAGCCCTCGTGGCGGAGCAACTCCTGCAGAAAACAAAACCGAAGGAAATAAAGATAGAGTGAGAAAGATCATAATTTCTAAATCCTAATTTCTAAACTCTAAACAAATCCCAATTTCAAAATTCAAAACCTGTCATCTTCGGACTGCTGGAGCATAGCGACCGCAGACCTGCCTCGGCAAGGCGGGTCCGGGGATCCACTAAACAAAATTGAAGAAGAGATCCTGAATCCCCACGTCGTCATTCGACAAGCTCATGACTATGCGGGGCGCGGCAAGTTCAGAATGACGAGGGACGTGAGCGGGGATCCTTCGATAAACTCAGGATGATAGCTCATAGTTTTTCAGCTTTCAGTTAGGTTTTGATATTTAAGTTTTGAGTTTTAAGCTTTCTCTGCTATACTATAAGTCCTAGCACTTTACAGAAGGAGACGAGATTGATAGCCAAAGTCAACAGATGTATTGACGTAGCATACAAATGGTTCAT
>LLEV01000013.1 GCA_001567515.1 Microgenomates bacterium OLB22 | reverse complement strand
AATATCAAAACCAAGATCAAAGCAAAAAAAGGAACTGGGAGTGACACTATTTTTGAATTTTTCGTTGGGCTTTGATCTTTGAGATTTTATTTTTGCGTTTGTACTTTACTGCGAGCCCGACCGGACTCGAACCGGCGACCTCCGCCGTGACAGGGCGGCGCTCTAACCAACTGAGCTACGAGCCAAAGAGGGCATGGGTTTAGGAAGTATTATAGCAAACGATCTCAGAATACACATCTGGTGAAGTTCTCATTTCTCGATCTCCCGATATGGCCTGGTATACTAAAGCGAACTATGGCCATCTACTCAAACAAAGCGATCGCTCAACTCCTCCGGGAGGTGGCGACTGCCTACTCACTCACTGGCGCCAATAGATTTCGCACTATTGCCTACCAACGGGCTGCAGACGTGATAGAGCAGCTCTCACAGGAGCTCTATGATCTCTATAGAGATGGTCGAGACCTTTCCACGGTGACTGGAGTTGGAGTCGCTCTCGCTGGCCATTTAAAAAATCTCTTTGAAGGCTCAAAAGACGACTATCTTCACGCGCAGCGAGGACTTATTCCTGTAACGGTGTACGAATTGATGAAACTACCTGGCGTAGGGCCGAAAAATGCCTATAAACTAGCCATAACTTTTAATTTGACTAATCTGGATACCGCTATAGATGATCTAGAAAAGCATGCTGTTGCCGGTCAGATAGCAGTGCTAGAAGGGTTTGGCAAGAAAAGTGAAGCAGATATCATTGAGGCTATTCGTGTCCACAGAGAACGCAAGAATTTGCCAGAACGAGTCTTACTGCATAAGGCCCATCACGAGGCGGAGCTAATACGTTCATATCTACTCAAGCATGCTAAGATAACACACGTCGAGGCTCTCGGGTCACTGCGTAGATGGGAGCAGACGATCGGTGATATTGATCTCATCGCCGTCTGTCCAGAGGAGGCATCTGAAGATGTCATTGATTACTTTACCAAGTATCCCAGCACAATGTCTATTGACTCAACAGGACCGAAAAAAGGAGCAATCATAACAACAAAGGGTATGCGTGTTGATCTACGTACTGTGCGTGGTGATGAAGTCGGAGCGATGCTCCAGTACTTCACAGGCAGTAAAGAGCACAATATCAGACTACGAGAATACGGACTCAAGAAAGGCTACTCGCTCAATGAATGGGGAATCAAGGATGTCAAGACAGGTGAGGTAAAAACGTTTGCAACTGAAGAGGACTTTTATGGCTTTCTGGGGCTGCAATACATCCCGCCAGAGTTACGGCAAGGTAAAAACGAAATAGCTCTCGCGCAAAAGAGGCAAATCCCCACTCTTGTTACACTCGAGGATATAAAAGGGGACTTTCACATGCATAGCTCATATGAGATAGAGTCATCTCATGATATCGGTGCTGATGATGCTGTAGAGATGTTAATAATAGCTGAAAAACTCGGCTATGACTATATCGCTTTTGCGGATCATAATCCATCGGTAGGCAATCACAGTGAAGCGGAAATAGTGACTATCATGAAAAATCGATTCAATTTTTATAGAGAAGTCACGAAAAAAAATAGGGGTTGTCATAGCCTCATCAGTCTCGAGGTGGATATCCAACCAGATGGTTCCTTAGCTCTTCCTGAAGCCGCATTTAAATATGTAGACTTTCTAGTTGTGTCTATTCATAGCAGTTTCAGCCAGTCAAAGGAAGACATGACGAAGCGTATTCTCAAGGCACTGTCTTATCCAAAAGTAAAGATCATGGGTCATCCGACAGGAAGGATGATCGGTAAAAGGGATAGCATAGATGCAGACTGGGACGCCATTTTCACTCACTGTGTAAAGCATCAAATAGCCATGGAGATTAATGCCTCGCCGGAGAGGCTCGATTTACCAGAACTCTTAGTCCGTCGAGCAGCCGATACTGGATGTCATTTCAGTATTGATACAGATAGCCATGCTGCTGCTCATCTGCCAAGCATGCTTTACGGCGTGTCTGTAGCTCGTCGTGCAGGTCTGACGAAAGATCGTATTATCAATGCTTGGAGGCTTGAAACGGTGAAGAAATTTCTTTTAGAATAGGGAAATTAAATATGTCTGGGCATTAGAACTTTCTTCTCTTGCTTAGATTTATCTTTACTCGCTTAGATAGTTCGATCTTCTCGAACCTTCAGCGATAGCTGCGATTCTCTCCATACTTTCAACTTGAACCGTGTATACTATGTGTATTATTGATTCAATAACACCTATGAACCCACTTTATATTGCAATAGGAGCAGGCGTAGTGATTGTTCTTTATGTAGTAGCCACGTACAACAAACTCGTTACCCTAAAAAACCGCATTAAGGAAGCTTTCTCTGGTATAGATGTGCAACTAAAGAGAAGAATTGATCTCATCCCAAACCTCGTTGAGACAGTCAAGGGGTATGCTAAGCATGAGAAGCAGGTGTTTACCCAGGTGACTGAGGCGCGTACAGCACTTATGGGGGCTAAGTCACTTGATCAAAAGGCAGAGGCAGATGATATGTTGACAGGTGCTCTCAAGTCTCTATTTGCAGTAGCTGAAGCTTACCCTGACCTAAAGGCCAACGCCAATTTTCAGGAACTCCAGCGACAGCTCGAGGACACTGAGGACAAGATTGCATACAGTCGACAGTTTTATAACACCAACGTGCTTGATTTCAATACTCTAGTTGGTGTTTTCCCAAGTAATCTGTTTGCTGGTGTTTTTGGTTTTAAGGAAGAGCCTTTTTTTGAAGCCCAACCAACAGAGCGTGAGCATGTAAAGGTGAGCTTTGAGGAAAAATAGAGCTAAAATCAAAGCTAAAAGACCAAATTCGCCTGATGAACAATGCGTAGCTAAAAGCTTGAAAATAAAGTGTGTCATCCTGATCCCATCATAGGAGTAAAGGATCTAGTGATGATGAACTCAGGTCGCAAGATTATTCATCTCGTTCGTCTACGACGAGACGGATTCAGAACGACCTATTGGTGAGATGAACATTTAATCGTTAATTAGTCATTGTCAATCGATACTTACGCTTGATCTATCATGAATCCATATACAATAGTCCGAAACAATCAGTTAAAAACCTATTTCATCCTAGCTCTTTTTGCTGCCCTGTTTTCTGCAGTCTTTTATGCCATGGGGCAATATTATGGCAACCCTAATGGCTTTTTTCTGTTGGGCTTCCTTATCTCTGTAGGGACATCAGTATCTAGTTATTTCTGGTCTGACAAGCTTGTCCTAGGTATGACAGGAGCAAAGCCAGCGGACAAGAAAGACTACTTTGACCTCTACACCGTCACGGAAAACCTTGCCCTTGCAGCAGGGCTTCCAATGCCTAAGCTTTATGTCATCCAAGATGATATGCCCAATGCTTTTGCAACAGGTCGTGATGCGAAACATGCCGTAGTAGCAGCTACTACTGGACTCCTGCAGCGCCTTGATAGGTCTGATATAGAGGGAGTGATTGCTCATGAGCTTTCACATATAAAACACAAGGACATGCTTCTTTCGACTATACTAGCAGTACTTGTAGGGGCACTTGTCTATGCGATCGACTTTCTTTCTCGAAGCATGATGTGGGGAGGGAGAAGAGACGAAGACAATAAAGGGAGTGCTTTGTGGGGAGTGCTTATGATCATTCTCATTATTGTCACGCCACTTTTGGCATCGCTCATTCAGATGGCGGTGTCACGCAAAAGAGAATATATGGCTGACGCCGGGGGAGTACTCCTGACTCGTAATCCGGACGGGCTGGCTGATGCGCTAGAAAAAATAGCAGCCTATCCTCAACCGATGCAACATGGGAGTAATGCGACAGCCCATCTATTTTTTGCAAACCCATTTAAGACTGATGCGAGTCAAAAGGCAGCTCGCTGGATGGCAAACCTTTTTAGTACCCATCCACCAATAGAAGAACGTGTCAGGATCTTACGATCTATGTGATATGAAGCAAAAAGAATCTACGGCGCAATTGGACAGGCGCAAAAAAAGAGCCCTCGAGATGAATTCATTCTTGACAGACCTATTCGGCAGTCCTAAGACGGTGCTGAACTATTCAACTCCTTTAGAGCTTCTCATAGCCGTGATCCTATCCGCTCAGTGCACTGATAAGATGGTAAATCAGGTGACTGAAAAGCTGTTTGCCAAATATAGGACCTTGGAGGATTACTGTAATGCGGATCAAGAAGAATTCGAGCAAGATATTCGCTCGACGGGCTTCTACAAAAATAAGGCGAAAAGTGTGCTTACTATGGCGAGAAAACTTCGTGATGAATTTGGTGGCGAGGTCCCCAGCTCCATGGCCCAGTTGATTACCCTACCAGGAGTAGCCAGGAAGACGGCAAATGTAGTCCTAGGCAATGCTTTTGGCATCTATGAAGGGATCGCCATAGACACCCATATGAAGCGCCTTTCTAACAAATTTCATCTCTCTGATGAGCATGATCCCAATAAGATCGAGCAAGATTTGATGAAACTCTTACCTCGTGAGGATTGGTTTGCCTTCACCTACCGCCTCATCAACTACGGCCGTACGCACTCACCAGCGAAGAAGATGGAAAACTATGATGATCCGATGAGCATTCACCTTAAAACGAAGAATCTTCTCTGATAGATCACATTTGTCATCCTGCTTGCCACAGGATCTGACATAGTAAAATCAAAGATCAAATCTCAAATAGTAAGACCAAGTAAAACTGAAATACTCAGGGTCGATAAGGTCATGGCCACCATCTACAGCAGTTGGCAGTCAAATCTGGGAATACTTACTCCGGTATGCCGAAGGTTACGGAATTTCTCTTAGAAGCCACTCCACTTAGTCAAGTTCACAACTAACATCCAGGTACCCCTGGAGAAATTTTTTTCAAAAAAAAGGCCGGGTGGCCTTTTTACGGACCGCTTAATGCGGTCTATTATCGGTCACCCGGTTCAAAATATTTCTCGAGCGGTGCGTAGTGCTCTAGTGATCCGAACTTGCTCGGCAACAGCCGCGCACGAAGCAGAGAAACAGGCCCAAGATCAACCACGCAATAAGGCCACCGGCCGCTGCTCCGATCATTTCACGCTCCATTTGGCAATTCGGATGCTTACATTATAGCCTATAGTCGGCCATTTGTCAAGTTACGCGTGAGCTGAAAACGCTGCTTTTTTCGCTGCAGCCATAAGTTCCTGTGTTACTAGCTCAGCTGCTCCTATTTCTCGTTTATTAGGCACCAAGATCCTACCAAGGATGTATTCACAGCAGGATGTGCAAAGGTGGACAGTGACATAATCGTCCCTAGTCCTTGCATCTGCCACGTCAATTGACTCTCCGACTTTTACATTCAGTTGAGCCCATTCATCCAGACTCTTCTTCTCACAATTATCACAATCTATGACAGTCCTTTTCGACATGCTAGCACCTCCTCAAAAGAAGTTCAGTAAGGCGATAGTGTGCGGTAACACCATTGTTCTTCTGGTTCAACATCTCCTTTAAATATCGCTCACAACATTGGGTGCAAATGTGTATGGTGGCATAGGTGTCACGTGTACCGCCATGTTCAGTATTTAGTTGTGACCCAGTACGTAGTCTTAGTGTGGCGTAGTATTTCAAATCTAATCTCTCGCATCGGTCACAATCGATAACTTTTCGTACTGCCATAGCTCTGATCCTCTCAGTTAGTATGAAAGTGCTTGAGTATGGTAGCAGACGTACTAAAGAAAGAAAACTGGTCATTTAGGATCAAAACTTCAGCCTGCCTGTATGCTACAATAGGCAGCATGAGTACTGTTGACGCAGAGACAATTGATCATCTAGCCAAACTTTCCCGTCTCACTATTCAAACGGAAGAAAAAAATACCTTAGTCACCCAACTAAGCGACATCATCACATATATAGGTCGTCTTTCAGAGTTACGCGACAGCATAATTCCAGTCCATGAGACCATCAATGGACTGCAAGACGTCACTCGTAGTGATGAGCCAAGAGACTCACTATCTCCCGATCTTGCCTTACAAAATGTCCCCACTTCCCGAATCCGTGACCATAAAATTGTAGTCCCCGGTGTTTTTAATTCTCCAACCGATCTCTGACATGTCTCTCCAAACACTACGTAAACAGTTGCATTTAAAGGAAGTATCTTCGCGTGAGCTCGTCACTCAAACATTTGAAAAAATAAAGGAAAACCATGAGCTCAATGCCTTTATCACCCTTTGTGAAAAGGAGGCCCTTGAAGCAGCCGATCATTTTGATAAAAATTCTACAGCAAGTTCAGGAGCTCTGGCTGGGATCCCAATAGCCTTAAAGGATGCTTTTTCAACGAAAGACATTCGAACCACCGCGGGTTCACTGGTTCTAGATGAATATATCCCCCCGTACGACGCCTCAGTAGTAAAGAGACTGAAATGGGCAGGGGCTATCATAGTAGGAAAGACGAACATGGATGCCTGGGCACATGGCTCATCGGGAGAGAACTCTGACTACGGACCGACCAAGAATCCTCATGACCTTGCTCGTATCGCAGGAGGCTCATCCAGTGGCTCTGCAGCAGCCGTCGCCGCAGGGATAGTCCCGATGGCCACGGGGACTGATACAGGGGGCTCTGTGCGTCTTCCAGCGTCATTTTGCGGCGTCGTAGGCCTCAAACCGACCTATGGCCGCGTATCACGCTACGGCATCGTGGCGATGGGCTCATCGTTCGACAGCATAGGTCACTTTACAACAACTGTACATGACAGCGCAGCAGTCCTGAGTGTCACCGCAGGACATGATTTTCATGATGCTACTTCATCCAGTTCAGTCCCTGTCCCTGACTATACTGAGTGGGTCGGAAAGTCTGTCAAGGGGCTCCGAGTAGGACTTATCACCGACTTTTTGAAAGAGGGGATCGATCCACAGATAAAGGTGAAAGTATTGCAGACTGCAAAAGAGCTAGAAAAAGCGGGGTGTATCGTGGAGGAGGTTTCACTTCCTCACGTGGAGTATGCAATGGCCTGCTACTACATCCTTGTCCCTGCTGAGGTAAGCTCCAATCTCGCGCGGTACGACGGGGTACGATTTGGTGCAGGGCGAGAGGCATTTGCCGATGAGGCAAAACGACGTATCATGACGGGCACTTTTACTCTATCCTCTGGCTATTATGATGCGTATTACCATAAGGCGACACAAGTTAGGCAACTGATCAAACAGGATTTTGAAAATGCATTTGAAGCCTGTGATGTATTACTAGGTCCGACCTCTCCGACGACAGCATTTAAACTTGGTGAAAAGACTGCAGATCCACTAGCTATGTATCTATCAGATGTATATGTGTGCCCTATGAACTTAGCGGGAGTACCTGCTTTGTCTATCCCTGCAGGGACTGTAGACAGCCTGCCTGTCGGAGTCCAAGTGGTGGCTCCGCAATACAGAGAAGAATTGTTGTTTCAAGTAGGAAGCAAGATTGAAAAGATGACGTAATTGACCTAATTTCTAATTGCTCTAATTACTAAAAAATGAACAAAGTAATGTCTCAAAGAGTGTTTGATTTAGAAGAACGTACAGCTGCATTAGGAGAAAATGTGATCACAATATGTATGAAAATTACTAAAAACGAAATAACTAAACCCTTGATTGTTCAAGTTATAAAATCAGCGACAAGTATAGGTGCAAATTATGCCGAAGCTGATGACGCTGAAAGCAAGAAAGATTTTCATCATAAAATCGGAATATGTAAGAAAGAATCACGAGAGACCAAGCACTTTCTGAGAATGCTCAAGATAGCCGTCCCCCAATTTAGTGATAGCCTTACTGAGCTCTGGCATGAAGCAAAGGAGTTAAATTTGATTTTCAATACAATTTACAGAAAAGTTGGATGATTGTTCATTAGTCATTTTGTTATTGGTGATTTTTTAGAAATTAGGTTAATTAGTAATTAGAGCAATTAAACATATATGTCCCCATATGAACCAGTAATAGGGTTAGAGATTCACGTAGAGCTTTGTACCATGACAAAGATGTTTTGTGGTTGCCGTGCTGACTGGTTTGGCACGAAGCCCAACACACACGTATGCCCGGTCTGTCTAGGTCTTCCAGGTGCGTTACCAGTACCAAATCGGACCGCTATCGAGTGGACAGTTCGTTTGTCTTGTGCCCTTGGTTGTGAGATAAACAAATTATCCAAGTTTGACCGTAAACACTACTCGTACCCAGATCTCCCCAAGGGCTATCAGATAAGCCAATATGATTTGCCCATAGGCTTCAAGGGATCTTTCGAGTACGGTGTAGCCGACATGAATTCAAAGTCGTATGAGATAAAGAGGGCGGGGATCACTCGAGTACATCTTGAAGAAGATACGGCTCGACTCACCCATCAGGGCTTTGATTCACTCATAGACTTTAATCGATCAGGAGTGCCGTTAGTCGAGATTGTCACTGAGCCGATTTTTCATGACTCTAGTGATGTAAAAGCTTTTTTAGAGGACCTACAGCGCTTAGTTCGCCAACTTGAGATATCAGATGCGAATATGGAGCAGGGGAGCATGAGACTGGAGCCCAACATCTCTGTGAGAAAGGTGGGAGAGTCAGTGCTACCCAAGTACAAGGTCGAAGTGAAAAACATTAATTCATTCAGATTTGCGAAGGCGGCTATTGATTTCGAAGTCCCCCGTCATATTGAGATTCTTGAAAGCGGTAAAAATCCTGTACAAGAAACAAGAGGCTACAATGAAGACAAAAAGATCACTGTTTCACAGAGAGTAAAGGAAGAAGCTCAGGATTATCGTTATTTCCCTGAGCCAGATATACCCCCGCTGGTTATTTCTGAGACCTTGATAAAGGAGTCTGAAAGTGTCTTCGAAGGGTCTGGGGGTAACTTTGCTCAGAGATTGCAACAACGCATTGATCAGTATCAAACGTTAGGTCTAACCCGACAGCAGTCATTTGATCTAGCCTACGTGATAGTACAAAGTGATGAGGGGACAACTGATCTGTTGAGAATGATCAAGGACCTTGAAGTAGAAGAGGATCGACGTCTATTGGCAAAGATAGTTGTGACAAATCCTGCACGAGCATTTTCCTGGGCATTAGATGAGTTTACTCACCGTAAAGAAGAGAGCGCGGCTGCGAGTACCTTTGATGCAACCAGTATCATTGAGACGGTTTTGAGAGACAACGAAGCAGCGGTCACAGAGTATAAGTCTGGCAAAACAGGAATCCTTATGTTCCTCGTAGGACAGGTGATGAAGGCATCAGGAGGTAAGGCAAATGCAGGCGCGGTGAAAGAAGAAATTGAGAAGAAACTCAAAGGTTAAAATCCAGAGATCAAAGCCAAGATTAAAACCTCAAAACTGGTGCCTGCCCCTCGTAGACAAGTACGGTCTTGTGCTTCAGGAAGTGGGGTCACCCCGCACTTGATACGAGATCCAGGCTGTGTATTTCTCATGCTGAGCCTTTGGCGAAAAATCTAGCGAAGCGCAACTTTGTCGCTAGATCCTTCTCCTGCAAGCGGGATCAGATAAGGTAAGTGACACAAAAAAACCACATCGTTATGATGTGGTTTCGGCCCGTCTGACACGGATGATGTAATTCGTCCTATTCCACAGACCATGTCTGTAGGGGACGACCCCCATGTCTGCAAGACTATGTCTCCCAGTCGACGTCATTACCCAACCGTCGACAGGTAGCTCTAGGACTACGAAAGTAGTAGTGCTAGGACCACTCTCATAGACCGGACGGTATGTGCCGCCTATTAGTACCCCCTTGATAGAGCGAACCTCACTGAAGCTCCGACGACGCGGTCGAAGCACACTGTAGGGACTTGGTTCCGACTTATAGCCAATTAACACTGCTTCCTCCTGGCTGCTAAAGGAGCGATCGCATATTATACTATAGGCATGATGCTTTTTCAATAAGCTATCTTCCGAGTGATGAAAACATAGTTGTGGCTGGTCTAAGTCTCGTTGTATGGTGGGGTTTTGATGATGGCTTGATAGTACCACCAACAGCCCAACAGCAACCCAACAATGAGCAGATAGATCCCAAAATTCGGATGGACGACGATTCCTTTGAGCCAGTTCATGGTGCCCCCTGTCTAGTTTCTGTCATCATGCTCTATTTGAAACGTATCATAAGTTCCATGTCGGATTGTGCTTGCGATCAAGATCCAGGTAATGCTAAAGAAAAAAATTGCCATGACAAGTAGCAAAATCGTCAGTGTTGTATACCCGAGTACTACTGAACTCAAGCTATACCCCAAGAGCATAAAAGCATTAAGATAAAACCAACTATTGATAAATGGCTTATTTCCTTCTGTGATGAGGAAGTCCTTTAGCTGTATGATAGAAGGGTTACTTATGCTAACAGCCCTATTTAGTTTGCGAGTGTTACTCAGTGTGTTGCCCCAGAGTATAGCTCCATGGAGATTGAGTAGTAATGCCATGACAGAGAACACGACCGAAAGTTCTTCGACATAGATTACTGTCAAAATTATGCAAATGACGAATATCGTTGATATCCATTTGCTTGCTGCATTGTTTCTTTTTGCATAGGAATGTAGAGCAGTATGTAGTTTCTGGTGATCCACCTGTCTCTCCTTTTAAAAGTACTTAACGAAAGTATACTATGGGTAATTTATTAAAGCAAGAATGGATAGTTGAATTAGTCCAGGTTGGTTGAAGTGGAAAGAGTTTACATTTACACACCTTCAAGGTGTGTGTGATTAAGATAAAAAAAAGCTAATAGGTATTAGCTCTCAGCTCTCGATATGACGAAAGGTCTCGCCAAAATCGGACCCAAAGACCATTGTAATAACATCATGTACTTCGTCAGCGTACATATGTGAGGGATCACTCCCATCAATGAGATATGTCCCACCGCGCGGCAAACGGGCAACCTTACAAAGTGAATATTCCGCTGTGGTCATACCAAAATCTTCGGATGTGGCCAGATAATACTTGTCGCCTAGCATGACTATGATAAAGTCAAATCTAGCTCCAGGAGTACTTTCGTGCGACTTCACTCCATAAGATATATATGGCACCGCGGTAAGTTGAATCCAGTTTCTGGCAGATGCCTCAAATTTAAAAAGGCGAGCATCGATGAGCAAGCTCCCTGTCGTAGTTTCAACAATATCTGGAGCTATGTGTATCCACCCACAATCTATATGTCTATGAGCTGCCTCATGTAGCGTATACACCCAAATATTATTGAACTTAGGCATGTGGATCCTCCTTTTTGTAATATGCTAGGTCTATAGTATAACACAAAGTAAGCTAGTAATCAAAAGTTAAAAAAGTCAAAGGTAAGATAAAGACATACAATGAATATCGATCATCCCGGACTTTAACTGCGGACCTACCCCGAAGCGTTGAGGAATGAAGATCTAGGCTATGAGTCTATATGTTTTTAGACCCTGAATTAGATTCAGGATGGTGTATGAGTACTTTACATGTCCAATGGTTAATTGATTATTGGTAATTGAACTGTTGTACTTTATATAAGTCTAGTATAATCCCTCACATGAAAGACAGAGAGCAGTTTTTTCGCCCTCCTATTCTTGATCCTGACGAGAGGTGTGGAGATTCTCTCGATGCTCACTTTGAAAATGATCTTCGCAGGTACCCCCTCCTGACAGAGATGGAAGAGCAAGATCTTGCAGCACAGATGGAAGACGGCAAGCTTGCGGCTGTCCTTCTATCATCAGGCACTCTTGATACAGAGAAGCGTAATGAACTTGATCACCGAATAAGGCTGGCCGAATCAGCCAGAGCTAAGATGATCTCTTCAAACATTCGGTTGGTTTTGTATTGGGCTCAGAGGTTGGGTGGGTCACCAGATAGCTTGATGGATATGGTGCAAGAGGGGTCAGTAGGCTTGATATTAGCAGTAGACAGGTATGACAGACATAAAGGCTGTCGGTTGTCGACTTATGCTACCTGGTGGATAAAACAGTCTATACACAGAAGTCTTCCAAAGTATGAACAGATGAGGCTCCCCATAGATTTGCATGAGGTCAGAAATAGGCTTTATCAACTGGCTGAGACTTATGTTAAAGAATGTGGGGTCAAGCCTACTCTAGATGAGCTTGCCGCGCTGAGCGATGTCCCATTGGGTACAGTACGCTATGTATCGCGCGGATTCACTTATCAATCACTTGATAGAGAGGCCTTTGGAGTTAAAAGTGAGACCGTGGGAGACCGCTTTGTTGATGATAGCCTCGATGTTGAAAACTCAGTGATAGGGGTACTTAGTTTTGAGCAGCTGCAATTAGCTATGAGAGATACACTGAATGAAAAGCAACGGTATATCATTGAACAAGTAGTCTTAAAGGAAAGACAGCAAAAAGATGTAGGAGTCGATTTGGGTCTATCTCGTGAGAGGGTCAGGCAGATTTTAGTAAAAGCATTCACAACTATGCGCGAACATAGTATAGTTCGAAGCATGCGAGAAACTCCACATCATCAGGAGGGTAAATAGTTTCCCTCGTATAGATTAGCGGTACTGGCATAATCACTGTTGTAGTATACTGCCTCAATGAAAAAAGAGCACTCAGCTAAGCAAGTAGGTAGGTATGAGACTGATTTCGCAGATGATGTAGTTGAGGCATATCATTATCCCGAAGTAAACAAGTACCGCCTTCTTAGCAGCGAAGAGGAAGCACTACTTGGTGATGCAATCCAGCAGGGTCGTAGGGCAGCACTAAGGCTCGAGGTTGGAGATTTTGCAGACCAGCAAGAGGAGCAACGCCTGCAAGATAAAAAAAGAGACGGATTGCATGCGAGAGATGGACTGATTGCAGCAAATCTGAGGCTGAGCATGTTTTGGGCGCGGCGATATGGTCGCAGCTTAGATTTGGTACACGACCTAACCCAGGACGGATATGAAGGTCTAGTCATGGCAGCTTCACGCTACGATCCTAGTCGCGGGTGTCGATTTAGCACATATGCCAAATGGTATATCCGCGAGACTATCCATCGTCAACTTCCATATTACGAAACTTTTCGTATACCTATTCACAGTTATGATAAGCGCACAGCACTACGTATTGCACGTGACACTTTTCTAAAACGCTGTGGTGTAGAGCCGTCTCCACAGGAGCTAGCAGACGCAACTCGCTTGTCTCTTAGTAGTGTCATGGTGTTGATGAATGATCGTCTTTTGGTCTCTCTAGATGGTGCTACAGATGAGGCTTACTTGCGTAAGGCCATTGGTAGCAATATCAAGGATGAGAAAGCAACAAATCCAGAAAGTCATGTTTTGGACAAGGTAGTTGAGCAAGATCTTCTATCGCACATGCGTCTTATTTTAAAGCCCCGCGAGTATTATATTATGCACGAGTGGATCATCTGTGAAAGAACACTCAAAGACATAGGTGTTGAGCTAGGTCTCTCACGCGAACGAGTTCGACAGATAACTGTCGAGGCCAAAGCTAAGTTAGCACAGGACCCCTATGTTGTGCAGGCTATACGAGAGACGTAAGCAAAGCCTAGAGAGCGTACTATTCTCTTCCCCTATTGCCGCAACATTTGTAGCCCAAGTTATCGAGGCTCTCTAAACAGGCGTTTTGTTACTAGACAATGTAAAGTCTTTTAATACTGTGGCTTGTAATCACTTTATGTTTGTAGACTGATCATTTGCTATACTGATCCCGTCTTATGTCATTTGCCCACCTCCATGTACATACCGAATACTCGCTTCTCGACGGGATGATCAAGATCCCAGATCTTATTTCAACTGTTAAAGAAAGAGGTATGAACGCTGTTGCGATGACTGACCATGGGGCAATGTACGGGGCCTTTCAATTTTTTATCAAGGCTGAGGATGCAGGTATTAAACCCATCATTGGCATGGAGGCATATATGGCAGGTAAGAGTAGATATGATAAAGACGCTCCCTATGGCAGTGATGCCTACCACTTGACACTACTTGCTCACACCAATGAAGGATACAAAAATCTCATGAAGCTCTCTACCAAGGCCCATTTAGAGGGTTTTCACTATAAGCCACGGATTGACAAAGAGTTGCTTTCGGAGCATCATGATGGGCTGATTGTTCTTTCTGGCTGCATCCAGGGTCAGATAGCGCAGACTATACTCCAAGATCAACGTGATACAACAAATCAGTTGATACAGTGGTACAAAGAGGTCTTTGGAGATCGATTCTACCTAGAACTCATGCGCGTACCAGGAATGCATGAGTGGCGAAAAGTAGAGGAGGCTCTCAAGTATTATTCTCGCCATCACAATATCCCACTCGTCGCCACAGGCAATGTTCACTATAAGGATAAGGATGATGCCTATGCGCAAGAAGTACTTCTTTGTATCCAGGCACAGCGTACTATCCATGAACAAAACAGGCCAGTCAGTATGTATGACAC
Source organism: Microgenomates bacterium OLB22 (assembly GCA_001567515.1). GTDB lineage: Bacteria > Patescibacteriota > Microgenomatia > UBA1406 > HO2-37-13b > OLB22. The sequence goes on along the minus strand of LLEV01000013.1, from coordinate 11,635 downwards.
GCCAGAGTTTTATCTTAAGACCCCACAGGAGATGCAGGCCCTCTTTGTAGATCTCCCCGAAGCTGTGGAAAACACTGTAGCTATAGCCGAGCGCTGTGATGTCCACATTCCTTATGGACGTTGGATCCTGCCCAATTATCCTATACCAAAGGGCTCCACATACGAGTCACACCTAAGAGACCTAGCCTACGAGCAGTTGGCGAAAAAGATGCCTATCACTGATGAAGTGCGTAAGCGTATGGATTATGAGCTCGAGGTGATCGGATCCAAGGGGTTTGCTGCCTATTTCTTGATAGTCCAGGATTTTGTCAATTGGTCCAAAGAGGCAGGGATAGCTGTTGGGCCTGGTCGTGGATCGGTGGCAGGCTCTTTGGTGGCCTATGGAGTAAGTATTACAGAAGTTGATCCCCTTGAGCTTAATCTACCGTTTGAGCGATTCTTAAATCCCATGCGGCCAACTCCACCAGACATGGATATCGATTATGCTGATACACGTCGTGATGAAGTGCTGGAGTATGTGGTAGATAAGTATGGCAAAGACAAGGTAGCACAGATCATCACCTTTGGTCGTATGGAGGCACGTATGGCAATACGTGATGTGGCACGGGCACTTGGTATGTCGTATACAGAGGGAGATCGTATATCCAAGATGATCCCCCCCAATAAACAGGGACATGGTATTACGATAGATAAAGCGTTGGAGGAAAGCCCAGATCTGAAAAAAGCCTACGATAATGAGGCTGATGTCAGAGAGGTGATAGATGTGGTCAAGAAAGTGGAGGGAGTGGCACGGCATACATCGGTGCATGCAGCTGGTGTTGTGATGGCCGATCAGGACTTGACAGAGTACGTCCCTCTCCAAAGAGAGGCCAAAGGGGACAGTATCATCACTCAATATGATATGTATTCCATCGACCTTAATGCAGCCTCCAGCGGTAAGGCAGTGGGAATCGTGAAGATGGACTTTCTTGGCCTACGCAACCTGACGGTTATAGAGCAAGCTATCGGTTTTATTAAGCAAAATAGAGGGATCGACATCGATATACGAACTATCCCCAAGGATGATAAGAAAACATTTGATTTGATCGCCCAAGGTCGTACTATTGGAGTCTTTCAGATCGAGTCTCGTGGTATGCGTGCTTTAGCCGCGGATATGAAGCCTAGCAGCATGAGCGATCTTTCAGCTATGATCGCTCTGTATCGACCAGGCCCCATGGATCTTATCCCTGATTTTGTCAAAGGCAAGAAAGACCCTTCATCGGTTAAATACCTACATAAGGATCTTGAGCCAATACTCGGAGAGACCTACGGTGTAATGGTGTATCAAGAACAGATCATGGAGATTGCTCACAGATTGGCTGGCTATGATATGGCTGAGGCAGATATGCTTAGGATGGCTATAGGGAAAAAGAAGATCGAGCTAATGGAAAAAGAGAAAGTCAAATTTTTTGAGAAATGCATTGAGCGAGGTTACACAAGAGAATTTGTCACCAAGCTTTATTCTTTCATCGAGAAGTTTGCAAGTTATGGTTTTAACAAGCCTCATTCGGCCTCTTATGCTGTCATATCTTACTGGACCGCATATCTGAAGGCAAATTATACAGTCGAGTATATGTGCGCCGTACTGACCGCAGAGCTTCAGGGAGCAGCGGGGGCGCAGCGTGAAGCCAAACTATATCAGGCATTTGAGGAGTGTAGGGTCCTGGGACTCACTGTATTACCAGCAGACATAAACAAGTCCCTCTACGACTTTTCTGTAGAAGAGGGATCAATTCGGGCAGGATTTTCTGCTATCAAAAATGTAGGGACTTCTGCTGTTGATACTATTGTAGAGGGCCGTAAGATTGGTCCTTATGCCGATCTCCATGACTTCCTCATGAGGGTAGATACACGCAAGGTCAACAAAAAGGCACTTGAAAACTTGATAAAGTCTGGAGCTCTCGATACATTCGGCAATCGTCGGACGCTACTGGAGTACTTTACTCTAGCTCTAGAGGAAGTCCACAAGGTGAAGAGACATCAGAGTGCTGGTCAGGTAGGACTTTTTGCTGAGACACTCCCTCAGTTTCATCCCTTACCAGCAGACGAGGAGCCCTTTACCGAGAGCGAACTCTACATGCTAGAGAAGGAAGTCATTGGCTTTTCTATGACGCGCAATCCACTCGCTGATTACAAGGAGATCATACGGAAGAAAGCTACTAAAAAGATCGGTAACATAGTCCCTAGTGATGAAGGGAAAGTAATGGTGATCGTGGGTATGGTGGGCGCTATCAAAAACCTACTTACGAAAAAAGATCAAAAAGAAATGGCGATAGTATCGATTGTGGATGAGTCAGGAACTATAGAGGCAGTGGTTTTTCCCAAGACGTTTGCTACCACTAAAGAACTCTGGAATGATGGCACTATCGTGATAGTGAAGGGCAAGATGACAGAACGTGAAGGAAGCATGAATTGTCTTGTAGAAAACGGGGTAAAGATCTCGAAGTAAGAAAATGCTTTATAGAATCGGAAAGATAATATAGTCACTTTGTCATTCTGAACCGATTCGGTCTGGGTAATGTCTACGACTCAAGTTCGAAGACTTGCCGGCCGCGCAAAGGTAGCCCGCACTGACAGGGTGGCGACGTAGGGATCCAAAATCAAAAAAGCATACCGTCTTGCTGAGAGATCCTGATTTCTCCATCTCTGAAACTATGTTGACAAGTAAATTCAGCATGACCGAATGGAAGTATCCTTAACCACAAAAAAGGCCCCGTCGATGCGGGGCAGAATCTCATTCGAGTTGAAAACGACCTCTGTAGTACATAGCTTAACAGTAGAGTGATCGTAACTGATCTATTTATCGAGGGCCTTGGTTGTGGTATCTAGCTCCAGGGCGAATTCGAACCACCGGTGGCTCTATCCCCGATGGGGGATGATACAACTCCGGGGGGCGTCTATTCCTCTTATGAGGTAGGATCTGGTCCCTAAGAGGCATAAAGTAGAGAATCCCTGCCCAGAGTACCAGCAAAGCTAGAGCAATCACTGTAGCTATATTGGCCATCCCAAATACGAGACCCATCATAAAGACTACACAAAAGACGATTGTACAGCTAAAAGCCCTCATCCAACTCTCCTTTCACCGGTAAAGGATAGAAGGCCGCCCAGCAGATGCCAAGTAGCCAGATGATAACAAAGATCCCCATCCCCCATAGTGGCCAGTTAGATTGTATCAACACCGAGATCCACCAGGCCACTAGCATGTAGACTATCGGGGGACCAATGATAAAAATGCCCAGAGCAAGATTACTCCTCGAAAGCATTTTCTGCCTCGATCATCTGTGCGTCACGCATTAGGCGCTCTCGTGCAGGTGAGAGGATCAACCCAAGTGCCATCATGATAGATGAGCCTACGAGGATGCCTCCCACTACACCAACTCTCATGCTAGTATCAAAGAAAGGGGCAGCTATAAGAGCTCCGATGCCACCAATACTTGCGCCAATGCTTCCCCCAACTATCAGTAGAAGAATCCATAATAGGGCTTTCTCAAGATTCTCATCTATCATCATCCCCTCCTATGTGCGTGCATTCATCAAGATACCATTTGCTGCATATGAGTATAGTAATACCCATTACTACCAGTAGTGGTATCACGGTTTCAAAGAGACTTATGAGAAAGGAAGGTATGCTGTCTATCATAACATCACTCCCTCTGTAAACGAACTGTCTATAGTATAGCATAGAGAAGGCGATGTTGTAGATTCCAATTACTAATTTCTAAACGCTAAACTGATACTAATAGTTCGATTTAGTACCTTTAGGTATTAGAATTTTGACCATGAATTGTTTAGAGTTACTGGTTTGGTGCTTAGGATCTTCTTAGACATTAGCGCAGTTTAGTCTATTAGGAAATTTGAACCATATTCTTGTTCTTTTTCTCAAAATAGGGTAGATTTAGTCTTATGCAAACTGGTGTAGACCAAAAACTCATCCACGATATCCAAAAACAGTACCTCCGCATGATTTCTCAAAAAATCCGGGCAAAGAAGATCGCTCTTGACGCTGTACGAAGCTCAGCCAGGGAGCTGATTTCACATGGAAGTTATAGTACAGAAGATGACCTTAGAGCCAAGATAGCAGAGTTTGAAAGAAAGTATCCGGATTTTGCTGGCCTTAGCGACCTTATTGAAGCTCATGAAGATGAGCAAAAAAAAAAACTCCTTGTCTCAAAAAATTGAAGGCCTTATCTCAGCCGGCAACTATGATGACGCAGTGACTATAAGTAGTACTATGTAACAAATGACAGATACTCCTCAAGCTTCAGAAAAAGAAGATCTCGACGCACCCCCAACCAACGAAGGTCCCGCCGATGTCGTCGAATTTCCAGGAGGTGCAGTTGAACTTGATCCAGATCAAGCAGAAGTAGTAGCATTTGCTGAAGCTGGGCTTGGGGCTTCGGCAACTCCAGATGATACTAAGGCGGCGATTGCAGCACTTGCAGGCGAGGCCCCAAAAAACGGAACACCTCCTGCTGACCAAGTATATCGAGACGATGGGCCAAAGAAACAAAGTGGGAGACCCAATCTGCGTTCGGATGCAGAAGCTGTGGACCTGAGGACAGTTACGGTGGATGATGCGTATGATGATCTAGATAGGGAAGACGCGGATGTGGCTCCAGCAGCAGAGGCCGATGGAGAAGATGAACAGGATGATGCTAGTCCTGGGCCCGTTGCTCCAACTATCCCTAATGCCTCAACGGTACCTATTACATCTAGTACCCCTAATGACCCCAATGCTTCAGATAAGTCCGTCGAACCCACTACCCCTGCGGTGGATGCAGCTGCCGTTGATGATGATTCCGGTTCAAAAGATCCAGCCATGCAAGCTCTTTATGACAGACTGAACGCTCATCTCTCAGATACAGACAGAGCTGGTAAACTCCCTGGAGCACAAGCAGGTCCACCTGCATCCCCCGGAGATGATCAGCCTCCCGAAGGTCAACCCGCACCAGTTACTTCCGCTCACATCGATTTAGGGACTGTGAATCCTGTCCCTTCAGTCGCACCAGCAGCTGCAGCTTCGGAGCAATTGCCAGTAAAGCGATCTATAGCCACACCTGATGTAGCTGTCACCACAAGTACTCCTGATGCTAATGCGCCTGGAGTAGAAACAGGTGCACAGACCACAGACGGCTCTGAAAGTACTGCCATCTCTGTAGGCGCAACTGAGGGGGCCGGAGTAACTGACGCAGCCACTACTCCTGAGGATGGAAGTCAGACTTCTGAACTTACTCTAGATGAGGCAAAATCTCGACTGGCTCGACTTGACGAGCTCCAGTCAACTATAGCGAAACATGATGAACAAAGAGGTGAGGACCTGACTCTTCAGCATGAGCGATTACTTGCAATGAGTACTGACCTTGGCGCATTTCGCCAACAGGCCTTTCAGGCTCAAGAGCAGGCTTCTAGCTCAGAAGAAAGGGCAAAGTACCAAGCAATACTAGATCGATGTGATAGCCTGCAAGAGGTCCTGGCTCGTGCAGATCGTGATCTGTTACTCTCAGAGCCAGAAAGACCTGATGATAAACCTGAAGATGCAATGCAGGTCGCTGATCTTCCCGAGCCCCCTAAGACAGATGAAGACGTCGTGCGCGAGGGGGGCTTGGTAGATACGGCAGTCACTATAGCGCAAACAGATCGTATTTTGAAGAGAGATCGTCTGGAACACACGGTGGAGTCCTATCAAGCAGACTCACTCGCAGCATTTAATGACCTCATAACCACTATTGCCACTTCAGAGACACCTCTTGCCACTGATCCAGCATTACAAGTGAAACTCTCTTTACTACGAGAGCGCATTGCGGCTGCAGGACGAGACGGGACTCGGCTTGTGGAAGCTGACAAGCGTCTTTTGAGTAGTATAAATACATTATCTCGTGATCTTGTCCCGGAGCGACCACTCCCGGTGAGAGCGGAGCAAGCGATAGATGCTGTTACTCCACGGGTAGAGGCTTCCACCGATATTCCAGAAATGCCTATAGATCCTTCTCATGATACCCTCGCGCAGGTATTGGTACACCTCAACGGTATCACGGGTCTTGCTGATGAAGTACAAGTCTCTGCTATGGTCAGACTCGCGCAATCTATTGTCGATGATCCAGCCCTCTTAACTCGTCTTGAAGCTGATCTGTCAGCTCCAAGTGTTACACTGAGCCCTGATGAGCAGGCCATGGTAGCAGCCGTGCAGCAGATTATTGCTACTAGATCAGGGTCTTCATCAGCCGTTCCTACCGCATCGACGACCGTCGCCCCTGTCATACCAGCCCCACCGGCGATAAGTCCTTCTAGTCTTCCACCATTACCAGCTACTCCATCAATTAGTAGTGCAGGTAATACTCCAACAGGGCCAGGTCTTGGCACATCAACTGCGGCATCAACAGTTACTGGAGCTCCAATCCCGCTTCCTCCGGTTGCGGTTGTTCCCCAAGTTGGACAAAGCCCGAATACTACCCCCCCTGTGAAGAGTCCTTCAGCACCAGTTTCCACTACTTCAAATACGGTGGCTCCGACAGCACAGACTTTTGTGGTAGGTCAACAGACAGGTCCAAGAATGCCATTCTCATTTCCGTCCATAGCGCCAGTACCTCCGGTAGGGCAAGTAGCAGCCACAGGATCACTCTCGCCAGCGCCGCAGCCAGCTGCACAAACTCCGAATCCAGGATCACCAGCACCATTTATTGGCGGTCAGGGAGCTGTAGCTACTACTCCAGCAGCAGTTGGACAACAGTTCCCGCTGCCTCCAGTTAACCCAGTCCCAGCAGTCGCACCTACTGGTGGGGCAGTTCCTCCAACTGGGCCATTCCCGACAACACCTGCTCCTTTTACTTTTACACTACCGACAGTTGCTCCAGTCCCTCAGGTCGCTGCAGCAGGCCAGGTTACACCGGGAACTCCAACACCACCAGGAACTCCAACACCACCAGCGACTATCTCTAGAGATCTTCGAGATAGAATGACGCGAGAAACAGCAGAGCAGAGGGCTAGACTTCCTAGCTATATCATAGTTGGGACTCGTATACCTCCACAAGTTTCTGCTACTCCGACACAAGCGGAAGAGCGTAGGCTTGAGGCATATAAGAAGGGTCTACAAAGGGACGTAGATGCATTTCTCAAGGATCTACTGCTTGAGAAGAAGAAGCCTGTGGCTCAGCAAAATGTAGCTCAGCTACTTGCCAATCTCAACCATGATCCAGTGCTTCGTGATGCTGTGCTCAAAGAGTTCGCTGAGCGTCATGGTGGCCTCTCGACCCTAGAGATGTTCCTCATCATTCTTGCTCTCACCATCCACAGATAGCAGCAGGTAGCGCAGGTGGGAAATAGGGAAGAGTAAGCTCAACCATCAAATCAAAACTGCTATTTTCATTAGGCGCAATTTATCTTTTCTCGCTTTGATACTATCTAATGTATCAATCCCGTATACTAATCACATGCACTCAAGGTCAGCCAGGACGTTACATAGTGTCCAGAGAAAAGTACGTACACTTACCGAAGCAACAAAGGATAGGCATCTACTCATGGCTTTGCCTATTTGCTTGACGGTAATTGGTCTTTTTTTCATCTTTGAAGCATCCTCTGTAGATGCCTATCGCACATTTGGTGATAGCTTTTACTTTTTCAAGCAGCAAGCTATGTGGATGGTGATAGGGATCATAGCTATGGCACTGATAGGTAGGATGGATTATAGATTTATCACCAAGTTTGCGGGTGCTGGATTAATCACTACACTTATCCTTCTCATCCTTGTCCTTATCCCAGGTATTGGGAGAGATACATTGGGAGCACGTCGCAGGATAGACCTTGGATTTATGCAACTTCAGCCTACTGAGTTGGCAAAGCTTACTATGACAGTTTATCTTGCTAGCTGGCTACAGAAAAAGCATCCAGGTAAGTTTCTTTACTTCCTTCTACTCTTGGGAAGCGTGATAGGACTTGTGATGATACAGCCGGATATGGGTACTACACTCATACTTATAGGTATCTTTTTAGGAATGTACACGCTCTCAGGAGAGCCATTTAGAAATCTCCTGATGATAGCCCCGTTTGGTATTGCCACACTTATTGCACTTATTGTTACCTCCCCTTATCGATTTCAACGATTGATGACATTTATGAATCCTATGTTTGATCCGCAAGGGATAAGCTACCACGTAAATCAGATATTTATCTCACTTGCATCTGGTGGGATTCTGGGTCGTGGTTTCTCGGCTTCTCGACAGAAATATCAGTTTTTGCCTGAAGCACACACAGACTCTATATTTGCCATTATTGGAGAAGAATTTGGTTTTGTCGGGGCAGTCATCCTCATTACACTGTATGCAGTCTTACTTCTATCGTTGTATAAGATTGCTCATAAAGCTCCAGACAAGCTGGGGTATTTGTTAGCTGGTGGTGTGATGGTCCTCATAGCGTTACAAATGATTCTCAACCTGGGAGGGATGACGGCACTTGTGCCGCTAACGGGAGTCCCGCTACCATTTGTCTCATATGGAGGAGCAAGCCTGGTTATCTTATACAGCTTGATAGGTATAGCTGTGAGTGTGGGTAGGAAGAGTAAGTGATGAGAGTTAGATGCATGAGAAGAATAAATGCTAGAAAAGTTAGGTACAAGACCTTCTACATCCTTCGGTAAACGCAGGACTACGGTAGGGATAGCAGCCTCACCAAGGGCAGGATCAAAAACCCAGCTCTCTAGTACGAGCTGGGTAGAGTGATGGGGTGGTTCGTTTTAAGCCGGCTGCGGAAGCTCGCCTGACCTTTGCCGATCCGGTCTATAAAAGACCATCTGGACTCGGCCGTCGGGCAATGTCTTGATACACCTACAGGGATCGAGTCCCTGGATCTCGGCCTCCCGCACGAGATCCTCTCTGTCTTCAGCCGGCTTACGGATAACCACCAGTCGTCGCATCCAAACACCTCCTGGGTAGTTTGATAACAAAGTATATCAAAAAAATGCTAGTAATAAGAGTAATACAGTCAATCAGCACCATCAATTGACAAGTAAAAAAAATCAATAGACTGTGTGTATAGAGTTTTGAGGCGTATTTTCTTGCTCTCTTGCTCATCTTATAGTATAATTCAAGTCACAAGTACCTTGAAAGGAGTCGATATGGATATGCCTACTACGCAGGAGTTTGACTTCTCATGTTTTCCCCTGAAGTATACTAGTACCGGGGGGCTCCTGATAGATTGCCTCGACAACACTTTTGCTCAACGATTGAGTATGGTATTGGGTGTTGGGACTGTCAATGGTACCATATTTATTATCCCAGCAGAAAATTGTCGGGCGGGACATCAGCGTATAGATGATATAGATGCCCCACTGATTATTGGTATTGGCAGTAATGCTGAGGATTTGGAGGGTACTACGATAGGGTTTTTTGTAAACAGCGTATTTCGGACTGTTCGCAGGCATCAGACAGCTCAACTGAGAGTACTATTTGATCGGCGAGAAGGATCGCAGATTAGGTCGGACAGCGTACCACTTGGCGCAGCACTTCCAGCACGTGAAGGTAGCCCCGGCAGTAGTGATCAGACGCAAGGGCTACAACCACCAAAGCCCCTCGGAGCTGTGACTGGTCAGATACAATTCCGCAGTACCGATAGCTAACAGGAGGTAGCATGGAGACCCTCATTAATGCAATGCAGACGGCCGGTATTATCTGTGTTGGCCTTGGTGTTGTACTGTGCTTTATCAGAGTAGTTAGACTGGGTGATGACCCTCTGGAAGCTATCCGTCATACGGTGGTCATCATAGGGTTTGGGATCATACTGATCCTCATCTCTTACCTGTCAGAGCTTTGGTACAACAGAGAGCGAATTCATGAGGCCCCCTCTACACAAGACGAGGAGTTAGGTTTGCTGCCTACTGTTTCGCTTGGTACTTCTTGGAGACTGTAACAACAGTCTCCTTTTTTGTCTCAAAGATGCTCTTTGAGACAACCCCTACCGTATCCATTAGGTGAAGTAGAGTAGTTTTACTCTACACTCCCGGGGTTTCAATACAAACCAACCCCGGGGGTTGGTTTACGTTTAAACATCGGGATATGTAATAAATACGTCAAAAAAAAGCCACCGCGCTTATCATACTGTAGTGAACGTAAGCGGGTGGCACAGAGTCTGCTGCTGATTATAAACTAGCCTTCTTCTTTATTTCTATTGTTCGTCGTATCGCCCCTGAGGAATACGAAAGGGAATAACGATACCTCTTCGCAGTGTCGGTAGCTCAGGTTGTTTTGCTTTGGGTGGGCCTTCCCATCGAGCAATGAACTCCTTGAGCCTCTTTGCCGTTCCTGGCTCGCTTATGGTAAGTGTTTGGCCTTCAATGTAGCCTATACTAAAGCTTGGTCCTATCCAGTTGAGATAATAGCGCTTGCCCGTCTTAGTGAGACAAGAATTAGGGAAAACAAGATTACCATCGTTATCGACCATCCCAAGATTGAGAGCTGCTCGTATCTCCTGTGCATCTTCAGGTGTCTTAAATGAGATCATCAGGCCGAGATCTTGCTCGTATCTGACATTATGCTCACGTTGAAAGTTAAATTGATATAGTATCTCCTGTGGTGGGTTCATAACTTTCTCCTGTAGCAATAGAAAAAGATGTGCAACTATGAAAAGAGCTATGGGGTAGTATACCAGAAACAGAGTAAATTTGTTTCTGAATTTCTAATATCTAATTTCTAAACTCTAAATAAACCCCAAATTCAAAATTCCAGCTCCTAAATGACGTCATTCTGAGCGTTTAGCGAAGAATCTAGTTAAAGAGACTTCATAGTTAGATCCTTCATCTTCACCGCCTCGGACGCGGCTTCGTTCAGGATGACCCCACTTCGTCCCGCCATGGCGGGACTTCGAGGGGCAGGCATTTTGATATTTGAATTTAGGATTTGTTTAAGATTTCGTGCTTAGAGTTAGCCTGCCTGCCGGCAGGGATTTTCTTAGAAATTAGAGCAATTACGACTATTAGGGTACTTAAAATTTCTTTCACTAGCTAATTCAACTATTTACGAGCCTATAGTTAACAAATAGCCTATAACATGCTCTACTATATACATCCTCGTCAGCAGACGAGAGAATCGTTAACAACAAGGAGTGCCCCGTGTTGAAGAGCTACATCCTCTGCCCGACCACCGACGCGACCCTCGTCGCGGACCAGGACACCGTCTTGTTTCGCCCGTTCAAGTCTCACGATGGTGAGCGGGGGAGCCGCTTCAACATCGAGGACTTGACCTCCCCTGCGGCTGGCGTGGAGATCAGGACGGATGGTCACACAGCCCGTCTCTGGCCGACCACCAGCGCAGAGGCGCAGGTCGTGCTCGAGGGAGTCCCCGGCTGGAACTTCTTCGTGATCACGAACGGTGACTTTGTCACCGTGATCGGTCACATCATGAAGGAAGACTCGAAGGGGAAGTCTCACAGAAAGTTGGTCATCACGACCAACTGTGCGGACCTGCAGGCTCGCCTGGAGGGCATGGAGATCATGCCCTACACCAAGAAGGGCCTGGAGTGGGTGAACATGGTCCACCTCGCGGTGGTTCGCCGTGTTCGCCGCTCGGTCGCCGAGGCCTTCACGGCTTGGCGGAAGGCCGAGTTCATCGCT
>LLEV01000012.1 GCA_001567515.1 Microgenomates bacterium OLB22 | reverse complement strand
GGGATTAATAAGTCTACCGGAGAGATTTGTGGTAGACAGAGTAAACCTAGACATTATAGGAGACATAGAAGGAGCAGGAGATCTAGAGATAGGAAATGGAGACGAACCAGCGGCAGTAACATTGTATGCTTACACACAGAAGAGATACACAGCCAAGAGTCCAAACCACGATGTGCATATACTAGAGAGTTTAATAGTTAGAGACAAATCTGTACTTAACTTGGTATCTTATGACGGCAATGGGACATATATGAATGCATCTTCACTGTCTGACTATGGAGTAACACTAACACTAGGTCGGGACTTTACAGTAGAGACTGGAGGAATAGTAACAACAAACGGAAGAGGTTACGCAAGAGGAGCAGGACCAGGGACAGGATGTGGAGCAGGTCATGGAGGTTATGGAGTAAATGTGTCAAACAGAGGAGTGCCGTATGGTTCAGTTAAAGAACCTGTAACGATGGGATCCGGAGGATGTTCCAGAGACTACTTTGGGAACTGGTCCTTTGGAGGAGAGGGAGGAGGAGCAGTAAGACTGAATGTAGGAGGAGTACTTAGGGTAGATGGAAGCTTGACAGCAGATGGAGGACCGGGAACTAGCAATATAACACAAGGAGCGGTAGGAGCAGGAGGATCACTATGGTTAAGTGCAGACAGAATAGACGGTAGTGGACTCATAAGTGCTAACGGAGGAAGCAGAGCAGGAGCAGTAGGATCAAGTGGAGGAAGAATTGCCATATACGAGAATAGTAGAGGTAGTTTTCCAATAACGAACAAGAGTAATATACAGGCATTTGGAGGAGGAGGCGGAAGCTTTGGAGGAGCAGGAACAATCTAC
>LLEV01000011.1 GCA_001567515.1 Microgenomates bacterium OLB22 | reverse complement strand
TTTACACATACAAAAGTCAATGTAGGCATAAAAAAGCCCTCACCACAAGTGGTGAGGGACAGACCTCAGGCAGAGACAAGACCTTGAGCATGACACTCGCCGGCCCACTCCTGAGTGGCCACGCGGCCCGTGGCCGAGAGCTGATACCGCGTATCACCCCTCTTCTGATAGAGGGGCTCCACAAAGCCTGCCTCGATAGCAGGCTTCAGACGCTCGAGCACTTCTGCTCGCGAGACCTCCTTTCCAGTGCCAGCTAGACACTTGGTAATCATATTGGAGATCTCGGATGCTTCTAGTGCTCCGCCATAGAGGTAAAGCAACACGATCATTACTTTGGGCGCCAATCCGGCAAACCCCACAAAACTCCTTAACTACCCAGACGAATTCGGAAGGTTCTGTTACTGTGAAAATTACGCCAGAAAATATTTCAAAAGATAAAAAAACATGGCAATTTCAGGTAATACTGGATACTCATACAGGCAGCTTAGATGAAGACCTGACAAAAAGTGCAGAACTTACTGATGAGAAGAGAAATAAACAACTTTCTTTATCGTGGGACGGAGATCCTTCTGGAGGACATCATAGAGAAGGTGTGCTTATGTTTCCTGCTTTTCAAGAACGTCCTCAATCAGTTACACTAATACTACGTAATGTAGGAGGCATTGCCGAAAGAAAGTTCAGTTGGAATATACAATGAAAGAAAAGAGAAAAAATGGTTACCAAACAATTTTGTACTGGTTCTGCTGGATTTTCCTTGCTGGACTACTGGTATATGTAGTTTTCAAACTATTTTAATATGGGAAAAGAAGAAAAATTAACGAAGGCAAAATATATTGAATGGCAAGCTTCCCTCTTCGGTGCTTGTTTTGTAGCATTTGGTCTCGGCATACTACTTGCGAGTTATTTTCAACCTTTTGCTTTATTAATTATTTTCATTGGAATAATTATGCACAGTTGGGGAATGTACAAAACGCATCAAAGAAATAAATAGATATGAACAATAAAACATATACGTGTCCAATGCATCCTGAAATTCAGCAAAACAAAGCTGGTCGTTGTCCAAAATGTGGTATGGCACTTGTTGAAATAAAGAACGGTAAACACGAGATGCATGAAAGCCATATGAGTCATGAGCACACAATGAAACCCATTGATGATATGTCCTTTTGGGAAAAAATAAAGATGAGCATGACTATGACGATGGGCATGGATCACACAGGAAAAGCAGGACGTGAGATGGCTAAGCTCATGGAAGAGGATATACGTAATAAGTTCTTTTTCTCGTTTATTTTAACGGTCCCTATCCTTGCGTACTCAATGGGTAGAATGCTGTTTAATTGGAATTTACCCTCACCAATCCCTATACCCTGGCTTCTTTTCGTTTTAACAACTCCAGTCTTTTTTTATGGTGGCTGGTTATTCTTGTATTCTTCTTACTATGAACTAAAAACCCGACGACTAGGAATGTCTGTGCTTATCGCGGTGGGTATAACAGCAGCGTATGGTTTCAGTGTGATACTCACCCTTATTGGGAGTCATGAAACCTTCTATGAAGCAGCAGCAATGCTTATTACATTCGTCCTTTTTGGACATTGGATGGAGATGAAGTCACGTCGTGGTACGACAGACGCTCTCCAAGCTTTGTTTAATTTAGTTCCACCACAGGCAAGACTCCTTAGAAATGGAAAGGAAGAGCTAGTCTCTACATCAGAAGTGAAGAAGGGAGATATCCTTATTCTTAAACCAGGTGATAAAGTGCCTGTTGATGGTGAAATTATTGAGGGTGAAACAGCAATTGATGAATCCCTGGTTACAGGAGAATCTCTACCAGTTGCTAAAGAAATTGGAGATCAGGTAATAGGTGGTTCAATAAATCAGTCAGGGTCGGTTCAGTTCAAAGCAACAAAAGTAGGAGAAGATACTGCTCTCTCACAAATAGCAAAAATGGTTGAAACCGCACAGAACTCGAAAGCCCCAGGACAAAAGATTGCAGATAAATTTGCGGGTTATTTAGTTATCCTTGCTGTAGGAAGCGGTCTACTCACTTTTGCCGTTTGGTATTTTATAGCAGGACAGCCTTTACTCTTTGCACTTACTTTTGCAATTTCTGCTGTAGTGATCGCCTGTCCCGATGCCTTAGGTCTTGCAACACCAACTGCTGTTGCAGTTGGGACAGGACTTGGGGCAAAGCACAACATACTTATTAAAGATGCTCCAACTCTTGAGCAGGTATCAAAAATTCAAGCCGTCGTGCTTGATAAAACGGGAACATTAACAGAGGGTAAGCCTAAAATTACAAACATAAGTAGTGTTAAGGACATCAGTGATAAAGAAGCTTTGCAACTTATTGGAGCAGCAGAAGTAAAATCATCTCATCCTCTTGCGAATGCAGTACTTGAAGAAATGAAGAGTAAAAAGAATTAATCTCCCAACCAAAGTTGAAAAATTTGAAAATCTATCAGGCCTAGGGGTACGGGCAGTCATTGAAGGAAAAAAGGTATTAGTGGGTACGGTAAAGCTCATGAAAGAAAATAATGTTGATGTTACACCACTTGAGGATAAAATACAGTCATTTTTAAAAAAATGGACAAACAATTATGGTTCTTGCCGTTGATGGAAAAGTCAAAGCAGTAGTAGGGGCTGCAGATCCAATCAAGTCGAATGCGAAGAAATCTATAGAAAGACTCAATGAACTGAATATAGAAACAGCTATGATTACAGGAGATAATGAAGCCACAGCTCATGTAGTAGCAAAAAAACTTGGGATAAAGCGAGTATTTTCGGATGTTATGCCTGAGGATAAAGCATCATTTGTTAAGAAATTACAAAAAGAAGGAAAATTTGTCGCAATGGTTGGAGATGGGGTGAATGATGCACCAGCACTCGCTCAGGCAGACATAGGAATAGCTATCGGTGCGGGGACTGATGTTGCAATAGAAACTGCGAAAGTAGTCCTTATGAAGTCAGATCCGGCTGATGTGATCAGAGCGATTAGGCTTTCAAAAGCAACGGTTAGAAAAATGAAACAAAATCTCTTTTGGGCCTCAATTTATAACGTCTTAGCTATACCTGTTGCAGCAGGTGTTCTATACCCTGCATTTAATATTTCACTAAGACCCGAAATTTCAGCACTTTTGATGAGTGTCTCTTCAATTATTGTTGCGACAAATGCAGTTCTATTGAAGAGATCAGAAAAAGACCTTATAACAGTCTAATATAGATTAATCCTCATAGTATTTTGCATCTGGACTTCCCCTAATTGTTGCGGTACCTTGTCCCTTGATATGAACTACCAGAATAACTTGTTACAGCAAGCAGTTCTACCACAAGTACAGGCCGTTGAATATTGTCTTTATGCACGAAAATCAACTGAGGATGATGAACGGCAAGCGATGTCAATTGACTCTCAAATCAAAGAAATGAACGACATGGCAATAAAAGAAGGACTATTCATCAAAGAGATTCGCAAAGAAAGTCATTCTGCCAAACTGTCAGGGCAGCGGCCAGTCTTTAATCAACTCCTCAATGATCTTCGTAATGGAATGTTCACAGGAATTTTAACATGGGCTCCAGATCGGTTAAGTAGAAATGCTGGAGATTTAGGGATGCTTGTAGATATGATGGATGGTGGAAAACTCATTCACATTAAAACATTTACACAGGCATTCTCCAATAGTCCAAGTGATAAGTTCTTACTTATGATCCTTTGCTCTCAAGCCAAACTTGAGAATGACCAGAAAGGAATAAATGTAAAAAGAGGTATCAGAGCGAAATGTAACATGGGATGGAGACCGGGAATGCCGCCAATCGGTTATTTCAATAGAGCAATGGCAGGAATAAAAGATATTATTCCTGATCCTGAAAGAGCTCCATTTGTGACGGAAATGTTTGAAAGAGTAGCAAGAAATGGTGATAGCGGAAGAACACTTAAGAAGTGGCTTGATACTTGCTTAACAACCAGAGCAGGAAAGAAAGTGACACTTAGTCAGATTTATCTTATGCTCAAGAATCCCTTTTACTATGGTGAGTTTGAATATCCAATCGGAAGTGGTAACTGGTATAAAGGTGCTCATAAACCATTAGTTACTAAAGAACTATTTGACCAAGTACAGAAACAATTAATTGTTCCGAAAAAAGCAAAATGGGGTAGCAAAACATTTACCTTTAAAGAATTATTCAAATGTGCAAGCTGTGGATCACTGGTAATCGGTGAAGATAGGTATAGAAAGCGAAAATATGGAGAACCACGCTATCACATTTACTATCACTGTACGAGGCAAAAAAGTATGGTTGCCCGGAACCATATCTCACAGAAGACAAGCTCGTAAAGCAAATATTACGATACCTAAACTTCATGTATATGGCGCATCCGCAGATATTTACTTTTAAGATATTTATAAAAGAAAGTATGGAAGCTTACAAGAAAATGCGAGATGAGATTTTGTGGGCGCAAGACATTAACCCTGAAAACAAGCCTGTTCACTTTATGGATTATGCGAACTACATTTTCAGAAATGGAACGATGCTGGAAAAACGAGAAGTAACGAATATATTAAATCGGCAACTCTATATTCACAACGAAACCGTTACCTCGGTACCGTTAATTTAAAACTATTTCTATCGCTTCTTTTGCAACTTTTTCCAGGAAACAGCAACAACTCCAAGAATTAAAAGGCCACCAGTTACTAACATAAAATTTATATTAGGATTTGAAGGCTGTCTTTCACTACCTTCGGAAGATGATAAGTCCTGAGTGTTCCCACTCGGTGAATATCCCGTACCTAAAACAGCTAAATCTTCAGAAGTAAGTGCATCGGATACTTCTTTATTTCCCATACAGGCATTTGTTTTAAGATTACCGGAGTCCATCTTAAGAAAAAGGAGATATTTTCTATTCTCTTCAAAAGTAAAATCAACAGATGTTACTGCTCCTTTTGATTCCTGTCCAGTTACTTCAATCTGAGAAGGTCCACCATGACCTTTAAAATATAGTTCCACATTAACTATAGCTGAAGTATCAGATATGCTTGTTACCTGACCTAAGACAACAATATCTGCTTGGTCTTTGTATTCAGCAAGTGATACAGCAGGAGCACAAGATGCAAGCACATGGCTAGGAGAAAAAGACAGTAAAGAAAGAATTACAATTAAGAAGGCCAATAGGACATTTTTAAGACGCATATATGTACATACGGATTATAGCAAAATGAAAGGTTCGAATCCTAATTCTCAGGTTAAGTCGGACATATTTGAACCTTAGCCTTAATATTGGGATTTTGAGGGTGTTTTGTCGGTCCGAATGTTTCCCGTCTTGAAGGGGCTTTTAGCAAGCCCCTTCAAGCTAAATAGGGAATACGGTCACTATAGGGTGCCCGTCTCAGCTGGGGAACAGGGATTCGAACCCCGATAGCATCTTCCAAAGAGATGAGTCCTGCCATTAGACGATTCCCCATAAGCTCACTGCGCTCTATTGTAGCATATAGTCCCCTACGGAGCCAGAAGACAGTGTATACTATAGCCACATGAAATCAGGTACTGTTGCTCTTGTGGGACGGCCAAATGTAGGTAAGTCCACACTCGTCAACACCATCGTCGGACAAAAAGTAGCGATCACCTCCCCGAAGCCTCAGACTACTCGGTTTCCTATTCACGCCTATTATACCGATGAACGAGGCGAGATCGTGTTCATCGACACTCCCGGAATATTTGCCAAAGCAAAAGATCTCGTCGCAAAGAAGACCAATGCCGCAACGCTCTCTGCCATCGAGTCTAACATAGATGTCTTTCTCTATATCGTCGACCCGACTCGAAAGAGAGAATATGAAGAAGGCCGTGTGCTCGGGATAGTACGAAAGATAAAGAAGCCGGTGATCATGGTATTCAACAAGATGGACGTGCAAGATCCTGAGTTCCTCCCCCAATACGAATTTCTCAAAGAGGAGTTTGATGAAGTCTTCTATGTGTCTGCTTCTGAGCGAAAACACATAAAGCCTCTGCTTGATCGGATCTTTGAACTACTACCTGAAAGAGGTATCGAGCCTCGTGAAAAGCCTGTCTACCCGGCGCTTAATCTGGACGGTGGCACATTTCTGGCAGAACTTATCCGAGAAAAACTCTTCCTCCAAACACGAAAGGAGATCCCCTATACAGCTACCGTCGTTGTGGACGAGATCGACGAGAGAGAAAATGGGATACTCTATATCAAGGCTCGTATCCTCACCACGGACTTGATCTACAAGAAGATGATCATCGGACAACAGGCGAAAAAGATAAAGGTCATCGGATCAATGGCCAGGACTGAGATCGAGACCTCGACAAATAAGCACGTCTTCCTCGACTTGACTGTCGATATAGACAAGCATTGGATGGAAACCTCACGCTAGGAAATCGAAACTAAGGGACAAGATACAAATTCAAAAATTGGAACTACTGGGTAGTTTCTTCACTATTTTTTAATCTAGATACTGTGCCAGGTTGCCCAATCAGTTCTAAAGACTCGTTTAGTGGTGGGGTAATCTTTTTCCCCAGAATTGCCTTGCGCATATCCATGAAATAGTCGCTATTCTTTACACCCGCCTTTTCCGCCACAGCCTGCATTGTTGCGCCAATCTCATCTGCCTTCCAATTTTCAAGGGAGGATAAGGCCTCTATGGTTGCCCCTGATACCAAGGAAAAGCTTGAACTTAAATCGAGATTTCCAACAGGTGGCTCGGCAAGTGTGGAGCAGTAGTCATCGTACTCCTTAAGAGTCTTTATTCGTTGTTGAATTAGAGGTATTGTTTTTGAAATAAAATCTCTTTTATACTTCCCCTCATAAAAATCAAAGAGCTTATCGGCAAGCAACTCCGCTGACATGAGCCTTATGTATTCTCCATTCATCCACTCCAGCTTCGCTAGATCAAAGATCGGACCTGCTGCCCGCATATCCCTCAGCTCAAGAACTGATATGAACTCATCAAGACTGAAGACCTCCTTTTCCTCTGGATGCGACCACCCCATGTGAGCGAGAAAGTTGAGGATAGCCTCGGGGAGAAATCCTTGCTCTTTATACCAGGATACAGATGTATGCCCATGCCGCTTTGCGAGTTTGGATTTATCAGGATTGCGTAGCAAAGCAGTGTGATAAAAGTGAGGGATCTCCCATCCAAAGAATTGATATAAGAGAACATGCTTTGGCATCGATGGGATCCATTCCTCACCACGAACCACGTGAGAGATCTTCATCAGATGATCATCTACCACAACTGCTAGATGATATGTTGGAAAGCCATCGCTTTTCATGAGAACCTGGTCATCAAGGATATCGGAAGAGAAGACAATATCTCCACGGATCTCATCATGACAGACTATATCTTGCCCCGATGGGACATTCAAACGAATGACGTGAGATGCTCCTTTTGAGACAGCCTCTTTCACCTCTTCCTGAATAGTCAAACAGTGTTTATCATATTTGGGAGGAGTCCCCTCTTTTTGTTGTCTTGTTCTGACCTCATCGAGACGTTCCTTTGTACAGATGCAATAGTAAGCATGTCCTTTTGTTACTAACTCCTGCGCATACTTTTTATAGAGCTCGAGTCTCTCAGATTGACGATAAGGCCCGAATTTCCCAGGCTTGCGTGGGCTCTCGTCCTCAGTGAGGCCAAACCAGTCTAGAGCATCATAGACTACCTCCTCTGCTCCTTCAACAAATCGTGCACGATCTGTGTCTTCAAGACGCAGAATAAAGGCCCCTTTATTTTTTTTTGCATAGGCATAGTCAAATAAGACTTGATAGATTGTACCGATATGAGCAAAGCCGGTTGGAGATGGGGCGATACGTGTCCTGACCATGCTTGCATTATAACAACGGGTTGCGTATATTGAAAGAACGACGGGACAGTCCAATCAAAAAGATGACGCTAACAGAACTGAACAAAAAAATTCAAAAGCTTGCTCCTTTTGCCATCGTCGCATTAGTCCTTATAGTAGTAGGTATGTATGGCCTAGCTCATGTCTGGGGCTCGTTTCAAAAGCGACAGCGGGCTCAGATCGAGATTGATTCGCTTTTTGGGGCTATACCCACGCCACAAGTCCGCCAGTTCCTGCCATTTCCTGCTCAACCACGATTTCTCTTAGATACAATAGAAGGACATCCGGTTACGGCAACTCAAGCAGCTCAAGTTTTTTTCATACCCAAGCAGCGTACTCGTTTTGGGTACCTAGAGACGATGTATCTGATGGCTAAGACACTAGGCTTTGATACCGAAACACTCTCCCACAGCCTTGAGGGAAACATTGGCGTTTTTTTCCCAAGGAGGGCGAGAGCTACGGGTAGACACCCAAACCTTTAACTTCACCTATGAGCGAGACTACTCGTCTGAGGAAGCACTTTTTACAGAAAGCGCCATCCCTTCACAAGAACGTATCGAAGCAATCGCCTCTGATCTGCTAAGAAAGCTAGGGAGCTACCACAAAATATTTGCAGCTGGAGCAACTAATCTAACGTATCTTCGCTACGATCCGCAAACCAAAGACGTTGAGACTCTTCCCAGTGCTCAAGGGGCAACAATGGTAGAAGTAGATTATTTTCAACCTGATCTGCTCGGACTAAGGGTCGTGACTGAAAAGTATTTCACTAGTACTAATCATCTGGTTTTTGCTTTCCCCGGAGGAGTGCCAACACTACTTAAAGGAGAAATAGCTGTGTGGGAATTGGATACCGACAGGGCGGGGACATATTCACTCATTACTGGAGATGAGGCCTGGGATAGACTACAGAGAAAACAAGCGATCATAGTTGCCAATCAAAATCCCAGCTCAACGATAAAAATCGAGTCTATGTATTTAGCGTATCTTGAGCCTTCTACCTATCAACCCTACTTTCAACCCGTGTATGTATTCCAGGGGGCAAACAATTTCATCGCATACGTCCCTGCAGTTAAACAGCCTGAGAAAGATAACTGACCCCTTCAGTCAACCACTCGCATTTCATAACGCACCTGGGAAGTGATCCATTGGACTATCTTACGGGTATCCCCAAAGCGGTCTTTGCTTTTCAACAAGACAATAAGTGCTTCGTGATCACCCCGTCGATAATAGGTGATCAGGTTTTCCCCAGCCAGCTCTGTGTATCCCGTCTTGAGCCCTGCTATCCCTGGGATCTGACCCAGTAACTGATTGACATTGTACAAGGGATGAAAGTAAGAGTAAGTGACATCGGAGATAGTAATACTTTTGATACCTACGATTTTTTTTAAGAAATGGATTCTTCAAAAAAGCACGGCCGGCTAGACTCATGTCATATGCGCTGCTATGGTGCCCATCCTGATCTAATCCTGCAGGATTGAGAAAATGTGTATTGGTCATACCCAGTTTAGTAGCATAAGTATTCATCGCGGCGATAAACGAATCATAACCCCCAGGATAGTTGTCCGCTATCAGATAAGCAGCATCATTTGCAGAATGAATGAGTAGTGCATGAAGGATGTTTTCCAGGGTCAACCTCTCTCCAACCACAAACTTGGCTGTCTGTCCCTCTGTAAACTCTCTTTTGACTTCGAGTACTGACTCGGGGCCAAACTCCTGAAGAGCAACAAGTGCTGTAATTACCTTGGTCGTAGAGGCAGGATACCGCTCTACTAACTCATTATTGGTCGCAATTGCATCTCCACTAGGGATATCTACGATGTAATAGCTCTCTGATGTCAGAGTTTCAAGTGGGACAGCTATTACAGGCACGCGTTTTTCTTGCCTGATATGGGCTTTGACATTAGCTTGTAGTCTGTAGAGTGGTTGGGTAGTGGAATCGGTCTCTTTTGCGGTACCCTTGTACATTACTAGCCCCAGGGAGATGATAAGGATACCTAGTACATAGAATGGCTTTCGAAGATACGAAAAGGAGATGGCGAAGGCTTTAGCTGTTACCTTTTTGTTCGATTTTTTCTGTTTTTTTGCCATTATGTAGTAAACCCAATTCTTCGCTCTGTTGTAATGAGATCATGGATGGGGCATCCATAACGGCAGTTGTACCTCCTGAAGTCATTGGGAACGCAATGACTTCTCGGACAGAAGGCTCGCCAAGCAGCGCCATAAGAAACCTGTCGATTCCTGGTGCGATCCCACCATGAGGAGGAACGCCATACGAAAATGCCTGCATGAGGTAGCCAAACTGCGCACTATCTTCTTTGCTAAAACCAATGATATCAAAAACTTTTTGCTGTATCACGGGGTCATGAATTCTGATACTGCCACCCCCAACTTCAAATCCATTGAGGACGAGGTCATGCTGTAACCCACGCACCTTAGCTGGAGCTGTATCTAGAAGTGTCACGTCATCGGGGTGGGGGGCGGTAAACATATGATGGCTTGGAGCTAAGTTTGCCGAGCCAGATCCATGAAAATAGTCTTCTTTAGATTGGGTAGTAAAAAGCGGATAATCAATAACCCAGCAAAACGCAAGCTCATCAGGGTTCTTTGGATCTTTGCGTAGATCTGGCTTGTCTGTCTGATATTTTTCTTGTGCCAGGGCATGGCTGAGTCGCGGCCACGGAGAGGCAGAGATGGTCTTTTCTGGAAACAGCTCTCTGACAAGACTTGTAAACATGTCCTCGGTCAGTCTGAGAAGATCTTCTTGGCTAACGAAAGACATCTCTATATCAAGTTGTGTAAATTCGCCATAGGCTCGATCAGCTCGTGGATCTTCATCCCTAAAGCAACGTGCCACCTGGAAATAGCGTTCGAATCCCGCAACCATAAGCATCTGTTTGTATTGCTGTGGCGATTGAGGAAGAGCATACCACTTTCCCTGTTGGAGTCGTGATGGGACAACAAAGTCACGCGCCCCCTCAGGAGTGGACTTTGTCAAAATAGGAGTCTCTATCTCTACAAATTGCAGGGCAGAAAGATAGTTGCGGAGCCACAGCAAAACTTTTGAGCGCATCAGCATGTTGTGTGTCATGCGGGTGCGGCGAAGGTCTATGTATCGATGTCTCAATCGCAACTCTTCATCGATCTCATAACCATCAGTATCAATAGGAAAAGGGATTGTCTCAGATCGAGATAAAATTTCGTGGGCGAGGATCTCCAGCTCGATAGAACCCGTGGTGACGTGAGGGTTTATCATTCGCTCAGGCCGTTCCTTTATAAGCGCCTTCACTTTCAGAACTCCTTCGGTTGGAACATCTTTCAGCTCAGCTCCACCAACACATTGAATAATTCCGGTACGATCGCGAAGGTCTAAAAAAAACGACCTTACTATGATCCCTTTTTGTCGCGACCCATGCCTTGAGCTCAATTGTTTCTCCTATGTGCTGTAGACAGTCTATGACAGAGATATCTTTCATAGAAATGATTATACGTCACGGAGACTGTATTAACAACTTAAACGGTAGTTCAGAAATCAAAGCGTAGTGAGTAGTGAGTGATAGAGTCCGCGGGCTGAGAGTGTGTGCCCATAGGTATCTTCATCCACCGTAAAAAAAAACGCCACATGATTCGCCATTTTTTGAACGAAGCGGGCTCGCTTGAGCATTGAAATGGATGATGTCCAGGAAATCATTGTACCCGTCACGAAAGGAATATATCAGATGCTGCGATGTCTTACCAAAACTTTTTATGGCATGAAGGGTAGATTGCGAAAAAAAGAGTGGGTCGGGATTACCTGCCCCAAAGGGGGCCATTTTCTGCAGGACCTCAAAAAGGGAGTGGGTAATATGAGAAAAAGGGATATCGAGATCCGCAGATACTTTTGGTGGATTGATAACTATCTCAGACTGAGATAGTGTTTCTAGTAATCGTGGATATTCATCTATCGATATAGTCAACCCACACGCACCATCATGTCCCCCGATTGAGGCAAATGACACAGGCAGGCTTCGGAGAAACTTGGTCATTGCAAAGCCAGGAGCCGATCTTCCCGAAGCCTTATATCCCTTTTCCCCTTTGGTAAGTGCAATTGCGGGCTTACCATAAGCAGATACTAGCTTACCAGCAATGAGGCCAAGTATACCTTCTTCCCATTCTTCACCCAAGGCAACGATAAAGGACGCAGACTCATGAACAGTCTCTTCTATAGACTTCATAGCAGACTCAACAAGTATCTGGCGTTTTTTATTAAGGTCTTGAGCCATGGCTCCAAAACGTTCGGCCATATGACTGTTTGGGGAGCAAAGGAGACGGACACCATCAAGCGCCTCACCTATGCGACCGAAAGCATTAAGACGTGGGGCTAGGTAATAACCCACCTCATATGAACGGAGCTCTTTCCTTACAACCCCTGAGATAGCACATAGCGTCTTCAATCCTGGCATAGATATTCGCGAAAAAGCTTTGAGTCCATGATAGGCAACTGAGCGCGCCCCACCTATCAGAGGGATAACATCGGCCACTAGTCCTAGTGCGGCAAGAGCCAGTAAATCTGCTGAGAGAAGTTTTTTTACTAAGACAGCTTGCATAGGTGTAAGCTGCCCAGAGTCTCTAAGGTATGCATAGATGCGTCGGGCAGCAAGATATGATAGTGCCGCAGCTGAGTACTCAGTGGAATAGAACAAGTAAAGGGCGTTATCTGGATAGTTATCGGGATCTTTTTGGTGATGATCAATTATCACGACAGGAATTCTCTTTTCTCTGAAGTAGGATACGTGCTCCTTGGCTACTATACCATGATCAACAGCCAACACTAATGCCGGCGAATAGACTTCACAAACATGGTCGATCCCTTTATGTGAAAATCCATATCCTTCTGTCTTCCGGTTAGGAATATAGGGGAAAACTCGAAAGCCCATTTCATTGAAAGCCTTCCATAAAATGGTAGTGGAGGTGATACCGTCAGCATCATAATCTCCATAAATAACGATAGTTCCTTTGGATTCTCTTACTTTCTTGAGTAGTTCAAAAAAAGAATTAAGAGAGCCTTGGTCGTGTTCTGTATTCCATAAAGCCTCTTCTATGCTATCGGGATGAGGAGGCTGTAGGTAGGTAGAAAGGTCTTCAATTCCTCTGTCATGCAAGAGCATCTCTAAAATATCGTAGGGGGAGATAGCTGTTGTGATAGTACGTCTAGCCTGCTTCGTTATAGATTTCTTCATGCGATACAATAGGATATGAGTAAGAAGATCATTCTACCAGACTATGTAATCGACTTCATGAATACTATCAGGGCATCAGGGCACCAGATCTACCTTGTCGGAGGTGCTGTGAGGGATATCCTCATGGAGAGAAAGACGTCTAATTGGGATTTTGCCACAAGCGCGACTCCCGAGCAGATACTTTCCCTTTTTCCAAAGGCTTTCTACCATAATCCCTTTGGTACTGTTAGTATTCCCATGACCCATGATCAGCAAGAGCAGATCTTTGAGGTAACGCCATTTCGTATCGATGGAAATTACCAAGATCATAGACACCCTGATCAAGTCGTGTGGGGAAGCTCCCTAGAAGAAGATGTTGTGCGGAGAGATTTCACTATCAACGCAATGGCAACCGATGGTCAAGACATCGTAGATATGGTGGGGGGAGCACACGATCTTAAAAAAGGTATTATTCGTTGCGTTGGCAAACCACAAGACAGATTCCAGGAAGACGCTCTACGAATGCTTCGAGCTGTTCGCCAGGCAAGCCAACTGTGCTTTACCATCGAGGATGAAACCAAAAGAGCAATTAGAGAGCACGCGCCACTTTTAAAGGAGATCTCCTCGGAGAGGGTACGAGATGAGTTGCTTAAAATACTTGGAAGTGAATATCCTGCTGAAGGGATCTTGCTTATGAGAGAAACACGCCTACTAGATGTGGTCTTGCCTGAGGTTATGGAGTGCTTTGGGGTCGAACAGAAGAGCCCTGGAAGACACCATGTAGATGATGTCGGAACACACCTTGTTAAATCACTGCGCTTTTGTACAGACCCGGACCCAGTGACGCGCCTTGCTACACTTTTACATGACATTGGTAAAGCTAAGACTGTAGCCGTTGACCCTGCTACAGGTACGATAACCTTCTATAATCATGAAGTCGTTGGAGCAAGACAAGCAATGGAGATAGCTCAGCGACTGTGCCTCTCTAAGAAGCAACAACACAAGTTAGTTACCCTGGTACGATATCACATGTTTTCTGTATCAGAGTCTCAGACTGATAAAGCGCTACGGCGTTTTATTAGTCATGTGGGAATTGAGTATTTGGATGCAATACTAGCTCTGCGTCACGCCGACAGACGTGGATCCGGTGTTCCAGATACGTCTTGGCGAACTGAGTTGTTTAAGAAACGACTTGAAGAGGTACAGAAGCAGCCATTTACTATACATGACTTAGCCATCAAGGGCCCTGATATAATGGCTTTTTTTTCGCTCCCTCCTAGTCCGACGGTAGGAAAGATCATGAAGCACTTGTTTCGTCTCGTTGACGATGAACAGGTACCAAATACAAAGGATGATCTTATGCGTGTGCTGAAGACTCTAGATAGTGCATCCTTTCAGTAAGAAAAATTCGCTCGTCCTCAATCGTTGTACTGGTTCCATGTCCTGGATAGACGATACAGTCGCCTGGTAAAGTTAAGATGCGCCTCAGTGAGGTGGCCATATCTTTCTTGCTTGAGTAGCTGTGTGTGTACGTGCCGATCGTCCTTCTCCCAAAAAGATCTCCCGAAAAAACAATGTTTTCCCGCGGAAAGTAATAGCCGACACTCCCCGGGGTGTGCCCTGGTAATGAGATTAGCTCAACAAATCCCCTACCATACTTCCAACTATGGATATCATACACTGCAGTGATGGGTAGTGAAACGGGCATATGGCCGAGGAAGTGTCTGGCGGATGAAACTGCCCTCTCTATCAAAAAACTGTCTTTGGGATCTATGAAAGAGGGCACTGTCGGATAGACATGCTGTAGATGTCCTACGCCTAACACGTGATCGAAATGACCATGGGTCAGTAGGATTGCCGTGAGACGAAGCTTTTCTACATCAATAAGCTCTATGACTTCCTCTGGCAGCTCTGGGGCGTCTATGATGATAGCCTCCTTTCCATATGCAAGAAGATAACTGTTGGTAAGAAGTGACCCGACCTCACGACACCAAATCTTCATTTCTTTTTAGTTGAAGGTTTCTCAAAAAGGACAAACAAAGGAGTTGCCACAAATGGTGACGAATATGTTCCTGATATGGTCCCAACAAGAAGCGTCATGGAGAAAAAATCTGATAAGCTCTCCCCCAAACAAAGAGAGTGGGATCAGCATAAGGATGATCGTAAGAGAGTTATTAATGGATCTTACCATTGTCTGAGTCAATGCGCGATCTGCCAACTCCTCAAGAGTGCCTTTCGTAGTCCTCTGATATTCTCTAATCTTGTCAAATACCACGATTGTATCGTGGACTGAGAAGGATAATGTCGTCAATAAAGCGGTTACGAACAAGAGGTCCACCTCGGCTCCCCAGATGTAGCCAAAGACAGCGTATAGACCGAGTACGACAACAATATCGTGAAGCATAGCACAAATAGCTGCAAGTCCATGAGTCCAGCGTTTGAATGCGTAAGTCATATAGCATAGAATGCCAACCATAGCTAGCATAATAGCCCACGCAGTCTTCTTTAATGTCTCCCTTCCCACGACCGGCCCTACTGTCTCATATCGCGAAACCTTTACCGGCTTACCTGTCTTCTTGACGATGGCCTCTCTAAAGGATTTCTCCTGCTGATCTGTGATGGGGGTTGCTCGTAGTGAGACCTTTTTGTCAACTGTAAGAACGTCGTTCAGTTTAATATCATTTTCTTGAGCCAGCAGCATCAAATCTGCTTTAGAGATTGGTGACGAGATCTGATAATCAAGTAGCGTTCCTCCTACAAACTCGATACTAAATCTATAGCCGTGAAGCCCTGCAAAGTATAGCCCCGTTCCTATGACAGCAAGTGAAATCAGTAGATACACTATCTTATATCGAAGAAATGAGATCATACTTTTTTAGAAGAACCAATAACAAACCATTCTAAAAGCCTGCGAGTGATGATGACTCCTGTAAAAAGACTGGTTGCCACGCCTATGGCCAGTGTCACGGCAAAACCTTTTATCAGCCCAAACTGTGGTAAAAACGACCAGTTAAATGGATTAAACAAAATGAATGAGACGAGTAATGTTGTACTGTTAGCATCTTTGATAGCATCCATAGCGCGCGCAAATCCATACGTCGTGGCGACCTGAAGTGACTTACCTTTCTTTAGCTCTTCCTTTATTCGTTCGAAAATCAAAATGTTCGAATCAACAGCCATACCTATGGAAAGAATAAACCCCGCAAGGCCTGAAAGGGTAAGGACAACGGGTATTATTTTAAATAGTGCGTAACTTATGATTCCATAGAGAGTCAATGCTACAACGGCAATAACTCCAAAAAACGACCGTAGTATAAAAGCATAAAACGACATTACCCCCAAAAGACCTACAAAGCCAGCAACCATACTTGCTGCCACCTGCTCACCTCCAAGGGTGGGGCCAATGGTCCTCTTTTCGATAAGCTTTATAGGAACAGGCAAGGCGCCAGAGTTAATAGCTATTGCTAGCGATTTGGCTTCATCTAGGGTAAACCCACCAGAGATCACTGCCTGATCTCTAATCTCCTGTTGTACTGTAGGGGTAAGTAGTGGTGCCCCATCTAGAAAAATACCGACTGGCTTTCCGATGTTTCTTGCTGTGATTTCCCCGAATTTTTTTACTTCCCTTGCTAGTAACTCCAGAAGCACCACTGGCTGGCCATCCTGCTGACTAAACTGCGCTACTGCACGTTTAATATCATCTCCTTTAAGATCGGTCTTTTTCTGCAGCTGCATAAATATTGGTGTGTCTGTTGCAATCTTTTCATTAGGGTCTGATAATTCTCGGAAATCTACTTGGGCCGTCTGACCGATAAGAGCTGTCGCTTCCGCGGCATCCTCCACGCCAGGTAGCTCAACAGTGATTCGTGATGAGGCACCGACCTTCTGTATTCGTATAGAGGGCTCGGAAACTCCAAAGAAATTAACTCGACGTTCTATAATGTCTCTTGCGGAAAGAAGTGCGGCATCTCGATCCTGAATGGGAAGTTTGGAGACGTCGGCATCAAATACAAGTTGAGCGCCACCTAGCAGATCCAGCCCCAACTTAGTCTCAAACGTTCTTTCTATCTTTTTTCCAAAAAATGGAATTGAAATCACGGGTGAGCCGACTGTAACGCGATGGTCTTTTTTTGAAGAAAATGGGATGGGGATAGATAGCTTTTGTGGCAGAGAAATCCATGCGCAGAGAATTATGAATAAGATAAAAAAGATGGTAGAAAATCGGGGCTTCATATAGTTATTGCTGATTCATCTCCCAGGAGGGAGACATGGGGACTGTGTAAAAAATTCCAAATGAAAGGGTCATTATTTTTTTTACGAAATGCAAATTCATCGTCTGTCATCACTGTGTAATTTACCTCAAAAGGAAATCCTTTTTCGAGACTCTTAATATAGGCATCGACTTCTGGAATGACAATTATACCAACAAATAGGAAATATATTTCATGATCTTGGATGGCCTCCCCTCTTAAGAAGGCGTATGAGACGACTGCAAAACTCACTTTTCCCAATCTGGAGTGTATCTTACGCAATGTGGACCCAGTAGCTCCTTCCTTTGCCATGATACGTAAGAACTCGTCATAGAGCTCCCACTTCTTATTCAATGTATAGAGGACCCTATTTGCCCTTCGTTCATAGAGCAATGCTCCGGCTTTGCGAAGGATCTCCGTTTCTCTTTTTACAGCATTTATCTCTTCATCTACTAGTCGTGTGAGTTTGCGCAAGTGGACAGATTCTTGCTGATTAGCAAAAAAAAAGGCGAGTACTTTTCTTCTTGTTTTTGAAGGGATAATGGCTTCTAACACAGACTGTGATTGTATCGGGTAACAATATCGGTAGGATACTTTTTTGCTATTGGTATGTCAATTCATTGCTACCTTGGGGAATGATGCTTATCCAGATGTTCCCTCGCAGCATGGAGATTTCAGTCCCCTTCTTGTCGAAGAAACGTACCATTTCTGTTTCTTTTGCTTTCCTCCATGTAGCATCAATGGCCTGCCCCTCCTGAAAGATGGTGGCGATCCCTGATCCAACCACATTGTAAACGAGATGTCCTCCCGGGTAGCCATCATTTGCCGGCGATTCCTTAACATACATAGCTATCACATTTCGAGCCCTAAGCTGCTTGTCGGTATTATGATCTACATGCGCTTTCCCGCCATTATCTCGTAGGAATACCTTACCAGCAGGGTCATATTTCCATGACACGCCGTAGTCTCCCCGACCCGCCCAAAATCCATATGAGATACTAGTTGCTGGCTTTGTGTTAGCTGTTTCGGCTACACTATCAGCAAAACTCCAGGGCTTAAATGTCGAGTCCCAAGAGACGCCAGACGCATCCTTATTGGTCAGCTTTCTCTTATCCTTAGCATATGTCCAGAGTTTTGCCGTTGATGAGTACATGGTGTGCTCAGTGGCAACATCTTTTAGTCGGGCGTAGTCTCGATAGAAAGTGGGGAATGATATGGAGAATTGATTCAGGTCGTTGTAACTGGCCCATTCAAGTTTCGATAAAAGACCCAGAGCATCGGCAGGGCCTGGGGTATTTGCCCCCCCCACATGAACGTATAGTGGGTATTCACCAAATGCTTGCATCTGTTTTACAAAATAAACACGAGCGGAGCGAATGGGCCCGACATAAGATGCGTCCTTGCAATAAAAAACAGAAAGAAATCGAGTGATGCCACCTTCAGCAACCATCTCATAGATGACATCGGCTGATTGCAGACCAGATTGAGGACGAGCTTCGATGTGATTTTCTATCATAACGCCCATTGGGCGTCTTGTTTCCCACAAGCTCCTGTGCTGCTTGGTAAGAAGCTCTCCATTAAGTGGACAGGCTTCTGTTCGTGGACCCTCAAACTCTGTTACTTCGCCACTACCATCTTGTACTGGTGCAGCATAGTCGGCCGACGGGCTTATTATAGATATTCTAGAGGTAGGTGCAAAGTAGGAATATGAAAAAAAAGCTGAGGTAATGCTCAATAAAAGTGCGGAAATCAGAACAACGGTTTTATTCATACTTGTACATGATGCACTACTTTTTCGCGTCTTTCAATGCCTTTTCCTCTTCGGGTGAAAGAGCTACATCCGCTGTTCCTTTAATAACTTTTTTTGGGTACAAGTGGACACGATCATTGGTGTGAAAAACACTTATGACCAACCCGCTGTCATGTTCATCAAGCAGCGCTAGAGCGAAACTATAATTACCTCTGTCATTGTCTAACGAGTCAAACTTATGCAATCCGAGCCGAGAAAACGTTCCCTTCAGATCTTTATCTAGACCGAGCAACTGATCCTTTTGATGGGTTAATGTTTGATTCAAATCGTCTTGATCTCGAATAATAGTATTGAGCACTTCATCGATATGTATAACTCCTTTTCCAGATAAATATATACGTTGTCGGGCATAGATCCTCCATAAAAAAATACTAAGAAATACAATCCATACAAAGACGACGCCAAGTAGCAGGTACATACGAAATTGTATATGACTTTACCTTCCTGACGCAATACCGTATACTTGTGCGTGAATGAAACGACATTTTAGAAAAACAAAAAATCGATCAATTCGTCCTCCACAAGAGACTCCCCCCTCTCACGATCCTACCACATCAATCTCTTTGTCGGTTAAGAAGGACCTAATCCGCACGATTGTGTTTGTGAGCCTCATTCTCGTGCTTGAATTTCTCGTTTTTTTTGCTAATGTGAATACAATGATTGTGCGCATGTTCCATAACTGAGCACAATCTAGTGAAAGGGGGTGACTTTATGACAACATCAATGTTTTGTGTCAAATGCAAAACTTAAACGAGATATTTCTGATCCTGAGCGAATCACTATGAAAAATGGTCGCCCAGCCATGAAGGGTGTCTGTCCAGTCTGTGGAACTAAAACGTTCAAGATTGGATCGAAATAACATCTTCGAGTTACTTATTGAAGAAACAAAAAACCGGATAGCTCTGCTATCTGGTTTTTTTGTTGCAATAGAAGCTACAGTAACAACATGTTCTTCACTACTGAGATCTCCTCACATGACTACCGTGTCTGCTCAGAGATATTAGATGATCCCCTTGTCCTTCTTATAATCAAACAACTAAGTGGGCTGTTAGATACAGTATCCTTTGAGCAGCCATATGAAAGTGCCCATTATGACCTATACATAACCACTCCGTCACTTTTCTCAGCGGCGATATCGGCCAAAAGAAAGGTCCTCATAGCGTACCCAAATGATGTGTTGCCAATGACTGTGCCCAAGAATACATACAAGGTCATATTCACAACTACCCATAGCGGCCATGACCGACATAGCAATTTAGTAATGCATTTTTATCTTTGAAACCTCCAAAAAAACCTTAACTTTGATTGATAGGCCTGAAGATAAAACAGCTGTGAGCGCTTCTGGTATCAAACTCTCACTAAAAGTAAGAGTTCTTCTCGCCTTAGGGATAGCTCTTGTCGTATTTCATACCGCTTTTCTTATTCCACTTGGATATAGTATGCTTTCTCTGAGATCAGCCCTAGATTCAGTACAAAGTGGTCAGATTTCTCAGGCTCGGGAAAGAGTGAAAAAAAATTCCCAGATCTACGCAGCTCGCTGAGAATCTATATCTTCCGGCGAGACCAGGATTATCATTTTTTTCCTCACACCACTCTTTGACTCTGCAATCAGGACTATACACACTGGCACCACTGCCATCGAAAGCACTACCGAGGCTGTTGAGCTAGGGAGAGAGCTCGTGTCCGGAAAGTTACAGGATGCTGCCCAACTTAGCTCGACTATAACGATACTATCTGACGCCCTACAGGATTTACGAAATGAATTTATCCTCGGCCTAGCCCCTTTCAAGAAGATCCGAACTTCTCTTGACTACTATGCGCCACTGATAGAACATGCTAATGAGGTCTCCCCAAGTATAGCTACCCTAATGGGAGCTACCAGAAAGATGCGTTATATCATCTTCTTTCTCAACAATCGAGAACAACGTCCTGGAGGTGGATTTATGGGATCATTCGCTGAGCTCGATGTGGAAAAGTATATGATCACGCGTTTTACAATACATGACGTTTACGATGCAGACGGCCAACTAGAGGGTCATGTTGACCCGCCGGAGCCGATAAAGCAGTATCTTCAGCAACCCCACTGGTTTCTTCGGGATTCAAACTGGGCACCCTCATTTAGAGAGAACGTCCTAAAGGCACAGTATTTTCTGGAGAAAGAACTACGGATGAAGCCAGCAGATGGCTATGTGGCAGTGACAGAATCTGCTTTAGAGATGCTTCTTAAAGCATATCCACCCATCACTGTAACGGGGATAGATTCCCCTATAACAGCCGATAATTTGTTCTTTGTTATCCAACAGGAGGTAGAGAATGATTTTTTCCCAGGAGCTCATACGAAAAAAGTTGTCTTGGCAGATATTGCACAGGCTCTATTACATAAGACCGACAGAGCCACTGGAGAACAATTGGTTAGTCAGCTGCTTCAAACTCTTGAGCAAAAACAAGTCGTCATCTTTTCGACAGATCCCGTCGTACAGACCGTAGTCAAAAAGGCTGGTTGGGATGGAGATCAAATTGATCCAAGATGTCTATATACAAAAAATTGTGTCTCTAGCTATTTTCATGTGGTCGATGCCAATCTTGGAGTATCCAAGGTCAACTACTGGATACATAAGACTATTTCAAAAGAGTTTAAGATAGAGGAAAACACCCTTCTGGATCAGACCACTATTCTTTGGGAGAACAGTGCTCCATCATCAGAATATCCAGCGGGCATTTATAAGAACTATGCTAGACTATATCTTGATAAGACTGCCAAGATTGATGGCATCTCACTAAATGGAGTCTCCATCCCCTATAAAGAATTCACCACGCAACATTACAGAGAGATTGGGATATATTTTGAGATTGAGCCATTGAGAACAACAGAGATAAAGGTGGCAACAAGATATCAGCTTGATCCGGCCCTAGGGAACATCCCACTGCAATTAGTTATACAAAAACGGGTGGGAGACGTAAACACAAATGTGAGACTTCTTCTCACTAAAGGACTTAAGCCCCGTAATTTCACACCAGTTGAAAAATCGGGAAGCATCATCTACAATAGTCCTTTAGAAAGCGACAAACTATTTTTTATAGATATTACTCAATAATCCATGTCATCGGATACCATACATCTACCAACTCAAGCCCGATCTATTTTCGGGAAACAAGTACGACAGTTGCGGGCAAAAGGACGTATTCCAGCCAATATATATGGGAATGGGGAGCCATCACAAGCCATAAGTGTTGACCTGAAAGACGCAACACATGTGTTTCGTGATGCCGGAATGACGCAAGTTGTACATCTGATGCTCGATAAAAAAGATACGCCATCAGTCATAGCAGATATCCACCAAGATCCATTGACTGGGACTATCGCCCACCTAGATTTCAAGAGGATTAATCTTAACAAAAAGATGGAGGCCCATGTCCCTCTAGAGATCGTCGGTGAATCAGAGGGGGTTAAGCTTCATAATGCTGAATTAAATCTCCTTCATCAGGAAGTTCTTATAGAGGCTTTCCCAGCCGATATTCCAACACATATTGAAGTTGATGTGACTTCCTTGGTAGAGCTGAGTGACGAGATAACTATTGGAGATCTCGTTCTTGATAGTAAAATAAAGCTTTTAGATGATCCTGGGATAGTACTTGTTAAGCTTCATGAACACGTTGAGCACTCGACAGAACCAGATGTCACTGCAGACGAGCCAGCGCCAGTAGAGGCACAGGAAAATCCTGAAGAGGCCGCTTCTTCAGAGGAATAACCCCCAATACTTGCAAAGACCTGGCTTAGTATCCATACTTGAGTCAGATATGACCAAAAAACTACGCGTAGGTATTAACGGCTTTGGGAGAATAGGAAGAGCATTTGCACGAATAGCTCTAGACCACCCTGAGATGGAGCTCTCTCTTATCAATACACGCAAAAAGTAAAAAATGATATTCTCGCACATCTCCTACAATATGATTCTGTTTATAGAACATACCACCGTACCATTACGGCAGACCAGAAAGGGATTATCGTTGATAGCGAAACCCTTATTTTGACTTCACAAAAGGCTGATCCTGCCGATATCCCCTGGGATACAACTGATACAGATGTCGTATTAGATTGCACGGGAGCATTTCGAGTACGAAAAGATCTAGAAAAGCACCTTTCCCAGCGCGTCAAATTTGTACTGTTAAGTGGTCCCACCCAGGATAAAACGATTCCCCACCTCGTTTTAGGTGTCAACGATACGGTTCTCACAGAAAGAAACCCCTCCATTATTTCTAATGCTTCTTGTACAACAAACTGTGTCTCTCTTTTGTTAAAAACAATCCACGCACATCTAGGTATTGATAAGGGCTTTATAAGCACCACGCATGCCTATACATCAACTCAAACCCTACTGGATAATGATTCAGGAGATTTCAATCGATCACGTGCCGCCGCGTTATCGATTGTGCCCACTGACACAGGAGCAGCCTCAGCTGTAATACGTGTTATGCCCGAGCTGGAGAATAAAGTGGAAGGGATAGCTCTTCGAATTCCTACACCAACAGGCTCATTTGCTGATGTCGCTTGCATCGTACAGAAAAGAACTACCGTCGAAGAGATCAATGCAATATTTAGGAGACAGTCGACTGCACTGAAGAACTATCTCGGCTACAGCGAAGCACCACTGGTATCAGCTGACTATGTTGGCTCTCCCTATTCCTGTATCTATGACGCCAACTATACAAAGATTATCGGAGGCACGTTTATTAAGGTCTGTGGATGGTATGACAACGAGTGGGGATATGCAAACAGATTGGTGGATGCTCTCTCACTCTACTCATCACACCATTGATCACTCAGACAGACGATACAGCCCCTTTTCACCTTGAAGCAGTAGCTTACCGTTTGAGTCCAGTAATAGGCTAGTTGCACGCTTGATCTCACTGGAGACAATTTGCTTTAAAAATTCGCCGCTTTTACTAAAAAGTAGTATGCGCTCTCTGTCTTTATCTAGAATTGCTATAGTATCCGATTCCGGTGAAATGGCAAAAGCATTAATTACATATTCGTCCGGCGACTTCAGGGAAAAAGAGTCTTTTGCTCCAGAAATAAATCGCACTAAACGGGAGGTATTATTCACATAGATCGAGCCATCAATAGCTATGCTGTTGGGGCTCGAAAGGGACTCTGCTGTCTCTGCAGTAAGGTACTCTTTGTAAGTAGAAAATCCCCCGTCTATAGGAACGTATTTATATATATACGGAGCCACCTTATCAAGCACGTAGATGTTTCCATTAAAAGCACTGATCTCAATAGGCTGCGACCACTTTCCGCCGTAATCACTGGCGTAGTCGAGGGATCTCCTGTACTTGGAATGCTAAACACACCCTTACCAGGTACAAGCGCATAGATAGTGCCCTTGGAGCTGGTCAAGGAAGTGGCCTCCCCTAGTAATGGATTCTTATACGTAGTTACTGCTTTCTCATTAAGAGAGATAGTATGAGCGCGCGAATGCTTTTTGTCTAATAATATAACTGACTCAGTGCTGGGATAGGCTTTTGCTATGGTGGTATCTGGACTAATCAGGGAAAATAGAAAGAACTCTTCAAACTGCACGGTCGATTTCTTAAACATGGTGTTTGAAGCCGAGTCGATATCTGATCGTAAAGCCACAAGCTCCTTTGGAAGTTGGAGCTTCAACAAAGTCGCTTGTTCTTCTAGACCCCGTAGCTTCATCTGGGCATCCGCGATCATCGTTCCTGCAGCTTGTGGATCAAAAGGAGCAACTTCCGCTGCTTCGGCAAGGATGTCTCGAATCTCTTGCTGTGTCTGTTGTGAGCTCTGTATAAAATTCACTTCTTTGCGCCTAGTTGAACCTAGCAAAACACTCCAAATAAAAATCCCGAATTAGTATAAGCAAAACAATATATAGGTATCTCTTTTTAGAGCCTCCTGCTGGGATAGAATGACCCGCAAGCTTTCGCACGAAGGAGCCCGCTATAGTAGTACTTTGCTGTATAAGTGAGAGGCCGGGTTGTGCTTTTGGCTGTTCTGCTGACTCTTCAGTGGCAATGACTCCAAAAGTAGGATCCGCGCCTTCTATCTTTTGGGCCAACAAATGGGCAACGCCTAAGTTAGTTGGTCGAGATTCAAGAACATCTCCTCTTTCATAGAAAGACTTCGGATCGATCCCTCCTAATAATTGAGGAACTAAGATGTAGGTGTCTTTCTCTTCATTATGCCCACGAGCCACATGACTCCCTTCGATAATAGTGATGATGCTTTCATTTCTGTAAAGAAGTATTGCCCCACCAATCGTATATAGGAAGGCTAGTTCGTTAGTGAAATATATAGCGGTGAAACTAATACGTTTTAACTTCTCATGTTCTGTTAGAGATTGCCAAAATGAGTGCGCCTCATCTTGAGTCAACCGATATGAGTCGTCATTCCACAGCGTGTCGATGCGCGAGATGATATCTGCCACTTCTTCTTGGTCTTCCGGCTGGTAACTGAGGATACAGGTAGACAGAGGGGAAAGTCCTATATGATACTTATGATCATCCTCCATCGGAGTAGGAAGATGTACCCGATGGCTGATGTGAAAGGGAGACATACTACAGAATAAAAAGAGCGTAGAGAAAAAGCAAGACCGCCCCTATTAGCTGTATCAAAGAGATAATGTACAAAATATTGTGATCGTGCACCTGAACGGTCCTCTTCATTGTTACGACCTGTCTAGATGTTATTATCTGCAAAAAAATAAAAAGTGCAGTCAACACGATCCCAAATAATTTCAAAAAAAAGCCAATAAGATCGCCATTAGAGACAAAATTAATTATTTCCTGGATCAAGTTCATGGGCCTCATGAGCTAAACGACTAATCTCAGTCGCGACAAGATTTGGGTGTGGGATATCAATAAACTCGATATTTTGAGCAGATCCCGCGGTTTGGAGGAAAATGCTTCCATAATCAAAAAAATGATGGGATGAAACCTGTTGTTTTACTAGTCACGTCAGCAATATCATTATTAGAACTCTCACTGAGCTCCTTCTGGAGCAAGCTTTTATAGTCCACATCGATCACGCGTTCCGTCGTGACTATCCCAACATTGAAAATCCACATGAGAGCATTTAAGAAGGTGTACGTACTTGCCGCAAGATAACAAAAAAGGATAATAAACAACACTTGTGGGATGCTCAGGAATGAAGAGAGTGCGAGCTGGATAAGTGCAGGCAGGAAAAAGAGAACAACTGCAACCACGATCCACGGAAGCTGTGTTAATGGGTGTGCCCGAACAATCAGAACGACCTCTTCCCCTTCTCGCTGTATTTCAAAATTGGTACCTGGA
The DNA here is from genome assembly GCA_001567515.1 of Microgenomates bacterium OLB22. Classification (GTDB taxonomy): domain Bacteria; phylum Patescibacteriota; class Microgenomatia; order UBA1406; family HO2-37-13b; genus OLB22. The sequence goes on along the minus strand of LLEV01000011.1, from coordinate 23,234 downwards.
TACCGACAAAAAGCATGAAAAAGTGTATGTTGTGAGGTTGGAGTCAGATGCGTATGGGGCATACTATAGCAGTAGTATAACAATTTTGATACTAAAAAGCTCCGGCAATGACCTATTGTCCCAGCACAACAATTGGCTAGTATCGTCAGCGCTGTAGCGTTTCACTACTGTGTTCGGAATGAGAACAGGTGGGTCCACTACGCACAAATCACCAGAGCAAGTTTAGTATACAACAACTACGCTGTTATGGCAAGCTATTAACGATATATAAGTGGCTTTTCAGTCGGCAATAACAAGAGGCTGATACGACGACTCTTACTATCGATCTTTTCAATATATACCGAGATAGGCTTTCCAATTTCTATACGCTCATTTCCCGTTAGCTTAGATATATGAATAAGACCTTCTATCCCTTCTTCTAGTCGCACAATATACCCATAGCTTTCTTTTCTTATAACTTCTGCTTTGATCTCTTTATCTTTGGGATACTTCTTTTCTAGGTCTTCCCATGGATCTTTCGATAATCTCTTGATTGACAGATTTAGCTTAAGGTTAACGGCATTCTTTTCGACAACTACAACATCAATCACTGAACCAACAGCCACATGTTTTTGTGGGTCGTTCACTTTTTGCCACGAAATCTCAGAGATGTGAATCAGTCCTTCGATCTTATCTAATTCACAGAAAACACCAAATTCGGAAAAACCAATTACAGTTGCTTTATATGTTTTGCCTATTTCTATAGCATCGAATCTTTTCTGAATGTCCTTGTAGGAGATGCCGAGGGCAGCAGCTTTTTGAGAAACCACAAGTCTATTTTTGATTTTATCAACCTCCAGGATCTTTACCTTGATTTTCTGGCCAGATAACTTTTCAGGGTTATCGATATAGTCCGTGGTCAACTGAATCTTCGGGATCACCCCTCTAATGCCCATAAAGTCGATGAAGATGCCGCCCTTTCCATAATCTCCAGCAAGAACCTCCATGACTTCCTCTGACTCGAACTTCTCTTGAAGGATATCCCAACGTCCTTTATCGAAAAATCTTCGCATTGAGACCACAGGATATCCTTCTTTAGATTCCTCAACGACGATTCGCGCGACTACCTTCTCACCCTCTTTTAGGTGTGAGAGAAAGGGTCCAATTTCTTGGATCTCAAGATCTCCAAGCACCGCATAGGACTTCCATCCGATATCGAAGAGAATTCCTCGACGCGAGATCTGGACGATGGTAGCCTCACATTCGGTACCCTTACGTGGTGGGGTGATGTGTGAGGCGTGGAGGAGGTCCTCCATGGTTCTTGGGGTTGATGTCTTGACTTTTTTAGTCGCAGACGATTGTTTTGTTGGCATTAATGATGTCTCCTTTCATAGGATTTTAACTATATCATAGAGACATCGAAATCTCAAGACAGGACAGCCTAATCGTTTTCTTACAAGCTTTGTAGAAGGCGAAGTATTAGAGGCGATCGGAATCTACCCGATACTGTATAGCCTCAAGAATAGCATTTCGCGTAATGTCCTCTGAGCCATCCATATCGCAGATAGTTCTCGCTACTTTGATAATTTTGTAGTACGCACGAGCCGACAGAGACAGCTGCGTTATGGCCTTTTGGAGAAGGGTCTGCACTTCTTCGCTCAGGGGACAAGTCTCCTTGACTTCAGCAGATGTCATTTCAGCATTTGTACGGGACTTTGCAAAACGACGATGTTGCTTGTCCCTCGCACGTTGCACTCTCAGACGTATAGCGCCCGTTGACTCAGCGCTACCATTCTTCATCAGTTCCTTTGTCTCAACAGGCCTAACGGAAACATGCATATCAATACGATCCAGTATAGGCCCAGATAATCTCTTCTGGTACCTACTGATGGCATTTGCGCTACAACGACAACTCTTATGAGGGTCTCCGCGATATCCGCAAGGACAGGGATTTGAAGCGCATATGAGCATAAACCGAGCCGGGAAAGTGAATGTCCCGATTGCTCGTGTGACGGTCACGTGACCATCTTCTATTGGTTGCCGTAGTGCCTCTAAAACGCCGCGCGGGAATTCGGGAAACTCGTCAAGAAAGAGTACCCCGCGATGTGCTAGCGAGATCTCTCCAGGGGAGATAACACTTCCTCCTCCAACCATCCCTACACGAGAGATGGTATGATGGGGTGCGCGAAAAGGTCGTTCCCAGAGAAAGTCGCCTTGGCGATAAGAGGCGGTAACGGAATGAATACGTAAAACATCTATCCCCTCCTCCTCAGTCATATCAGGTAGGATTCCTGCTGTAGCTGAGGCGAGCATCGTCTTCCCAGCGCCAGGGGGGCCTTTCAGGTGAATATTGTGGCCACCTGCTGCGGCTATCTCTAGAGCTCTCTTCGCCAGTGGTTGTCCAACAATATCAGAAAAGTCGCTATGGGTTGTTTTTTTCCTCGCAGCCAGAACCCATTGGGGGTAAGACTTTTTGCCCACCTGATGAACAATTCTACCCCGCAAAATCTCTACCAATTCCTGAATTGTACTTACTCCAATACTTTCTACAGAGCTGATAAGTTGTGCTTCTTCAATATTGGCGATAGGAGCAAAAACAGTGTTGTAGCCTTGAGCCTTTGCTGATATGACAATAGGAAGAACACCATTGACCGGCCTAACTGCCCCATCGAGCGATAGTTCACCTATGAACACCTTATCCTTCACCACTTTTGGATCAATAAAGCCGGATGAACATAGGATGCCAACAGCAATAGGAAGGTCAAAATGTGATCCGTATTTGGGGATATCGGCAGGGGCAAGGTTGACAACTATCTTAGTACTAGGAATCGTCATCGAGGTATTTCGAAGAGCTGTCCTAACTCGTTCTTTTGATTCCTCGACCGCTTTGTCCGGCAGACCAACTATAGTGAAAGACGGAAGACCTCGGGCATAGACATCTACTTCTACCCTGACTAGTACTCCCTCAATACCAACTGGGGTTGCAGAATATATCTGTGAAAACACAGCAGATAGTATTTCTAACGACGTTTATTAATCTCCCCAAAAATTGTTTCTACCATGAGCGCGGTCGGAATAGCAATAAACATACCACTCACCCCCCCCAAATTTTCCGCCAATACTCAATGCAACAAGGGTCAATACTGGATGTATCCCTGTCGTCTTACGCATCACCATAGGAACTATTACGGTGTTTTCTACTTGTTGGATAACAATGTAGAGGAGAATAACAACTCCTGCTAAAGGGGTCGATGTTGCTAGAGCAACAAGAATAGCGGGGAGCGCCGCAAATACAGGACCAAGAATAGGAACAATTTCTAGGATACCAGCAAGAAATGCTAGTGGTAATGCGTATGGGATCTGGATGGCAGTGAGTCCAATATAGGTTATCAGACCAATGAGAAACATTAGTAATAGCTCGGCCCATAACCAAGCACTCATCCTCTTTTCTATAAGCGAGATAACACGGAGTATAAATGCTGAATGCTTCTTCCCTAATGTAGCCATAACAAAGGCTGGTAGAGGGTTTTTGTCTATTACGAAGTAAAAGGAGAAGAACAAGATTGAGATGATGTAGATAAAATTGTTAAAAATCCCGCCAGCAAACTGCAGTATGTTTGAAGTAAATGAAGATGGCGAAAGGATAGAGGATGACATTTGTAGAAGCGGAGTCAACAGGCCAGGTCGACCACTCGCAGCCTCCTTTGAAAGCAGCTCTGGGATAGATCCTAGAAATATTGCAGTTTCACGTAGTAGTGGAGGAAAGAGAAACCCCCCAAAGCCAACGAAAAAGCCGATCAATACAGCAAAGATAAGGACAGTAGCAATAAGTCGAGGGATTTTCTTTTTCTCTAATCTATCGACCATTGGCTTGATTGCGCTTTTCAATATAAAGGCAATAAAAAGAGATATGAGTAATTCCTTGAACATCCATAAAAGACCCAGCCCGAGTAGCCAGACAAAGACGAAAGAGATTGCAAATATGATTGAACGAGGAGCGAGTTCAATTTGACGCATTAGCCCTGTTATACTCCAAATGGCTTGGTTTTTCAATTAGTGCCCATACGGCCCCGCAAGAGTGAATAAATAAACTGTTTTAAATCCAACTCGTTTTAATAGTCGACACATTTCCTTTGCTGTACTGCCACTCGTCCAGATATCATCAACAATAATAGCTGTCGTATCTATGGGTCGTTCTTTCGACACATAGCGAAATGCGCCTATTATGTTTCTTCTGCGATCTTTTCGTGAGATGAGCGAACTCTGTGGAGAGGTGTTTCTAATTCGCATGACGCTCTTCTGCACAGGAAGGCCAGTCTCTTTGGCTAGCCACCTCGCCAATATCTCTGCTTGATTAAAACCTCTCTTTCTTACTTTGCTCATATGGAGTGGAACGGGAATGAGAATGGGTTCTTTATTCGCTAGTAGTAGAGTGAAACCCGCAACGATGGCCTCTTGGAACTCGTTCAGAAAGTCTGTCAATAATTGGTGCCTCAGCCCATATTTTGTTTTGAAGACGACCTTGCGAACAACCCCGTCGTATAAAAAGCTATGGTACGCACCATCGAGACCCCTCCTCCTTCGACATCGATGATGCGTAATCCCGGCATAGGCTGGTCGCAAGCAATAGCAACAGACCTGCCGTGATGAAGGGTTTATTGTATCTTTACATCTCTTGCAGAGATATGAACCAAGAGCACCGCAAGAAGTACAAAAGGGAGGGAGCAGAATGGACTGAAGGACCAAAGCTATGTGCTTAAGCAGTGCGATCATTACTAGTACATACAGTATTCTGTTTTTCCTAGCCAATATGCAAACACGAGAAGTCCGGACGGCACAATGACTCCAATAAGGCACAAAGTCATAGACATATCAGATCTGGTAAAAGGTCGAGGGCTCTGAACATGCCATAACTGATGCTTGAGGCCTACTCCCAGATCGACCGCATCTTTGCCCGCTACCACACCGGCAAGCAAATCGTATGTACCAGGTGTTGCCGCAACATAATTATCGTGAGCCATATATTCTGAGCCCAATACGACCAAAGACCCGCCATTGCCTTCTATTTTCGCTTCTGCTCCTAGGATATATTCCTGCTCAATGTTTTCCGGTTTATACACTTGGGGGAGTACCGTTCCTACCCCTACCACCTCGGTGGTTGCCTTCTGGCTTGTTACTAACACGGTATGGCTAATCCCTGATGCCCCAGAAATTGATAGCGGGGATGCCCAGGGCATGACCACCTCCGTGTGTTTGGGGACTACTTGTATTTTATTGGTCTTCAAAGCATAGGGATAGGGTTTCAGCTGCTGACCATATTCTGTTGAAAACGGAACTATCTCACTAAACTGTGAGGCGAGAATAGATTTCTTCATGCTTATACCGTAGTCATTTAGGAACGTCTCGAGGCCATGTTTTGCTTCTTTAATGGCTAGACCTTTTTCCCCAGACAGGAGACCGACTCCATTGATAAGCATGACCAACCTGTTACCCCGGGCTATGTAGTCCTCAAAGTCAGGAATTGCCTGGGCATACGAGGTGTCTGCTTGAACCCTAATCAGGGTTGCATCTGCCTCCAAACTAGCGCTCCCTGTTGCAGGAGTATCAATGATGGAAAACAACTGCTCCGCTCTGCGATATAGACCAGAAAAATTTGGTCGGTCACCCTCTCTATCTTGAAATCCCAGCAGTTGAAGAGACCTCTTCTTAGTAGCACCTTGTGATTTGAAGGCGCGATATAAATCGTAGTGAACATTTTCCAGGTTAAGTAGAGTAGGAATACGTGCTACCACTTTGTCCCCGTCCAGTAGGGCTGCACCGAAGAAAGCTGTCGTGCTCGTATAAGACTGCAATTGAGAGTCTTGTAGATCTAGAGACGGGATTTGATATCTCTCAGCTTTTTGGCGAGCCAAGCTATCTGCATGGGGGTCTAGGACAACAACATCAAGTGATGAAGATCTCAGCTGTGTAACAAGTGAAACTATAATTGATCGCGTAAAAACATATCGCGCTGGAAGGGAGCTCGAGATGAAGACATAAAGAGTTTGTTTTCTCTTAGCCTCCTTTGTAGCATCTTTTAACAGACTAGAGACACTGTACCCACGCGAACCCGAAAAGTCTATATAAAGGGAGGTTTTGTCCTGCACATAGATCCCCAGGAGGATTATGAAAGATATACCCAAAACAGCGAGTTTCTTTCTTTGAGAAATTTTCTTGGCAGAGGTTCGCCTGTGAGACCTGACCTTTACGATAATCTCCGAGATAACATAGACAAGACCAGCATATAGAGCAAAGGAAGCCGGGACCAGGCCCCTCTGAAAGAACTCAAGATAGTAGATGGGGGATGTGCGGACCAGATGACTTCTTAGCCCAACAGGAAGAATAAGAGAAAAACTGTCACCCCCCACAAAAACAATCAAAACTAGTATAAAAATCCCACCTACAATCCTCAGGGCATCTTTTGAAAAAAGGTGATGAACAACATACTGAACTCTCATGAGAACAGCTAGGCAAAAAATGAGTCCCAGATACCCCATCAGAATCTCGTGCCAAAAGATATCTGCGCGACTTGCGATGGGAACTATGACAGCGCTACTTGCTACGACAGGAATGAATAAAAGGAGAGAAATCTGTTGAAATGACCTTTTTTTCTGATACAAGGTCACTATGATAGGGACGAAGATAAGGAAGATCCATAGGAGTCGCTCAAAAAAAGGGCGAAACGACACGAACCCAAAATACGTGTCTTTCACATAAAGGAGCGCCATGAGCGAAAGGCAAAAAGCACTAAGAGAAATTGCCACGGGGGCATCTTCTATCCTAGAGAGCGTTACAACAAAACGTCTTATACCACTAGTCAAGGCCTTCATCGTCAGTATTATAGCCGATCTTGAGGAGATCTGGTCTACATCGTATTGTCTCTTCAAATGCCTTGGTCAACTTCCATTGCTGTATCTCTTGATGATTTCCGCTAATAAGTATCGGAGGGACTGAAGCGCCATTGTATGTTTGGGGGCGAGTATAGTGGGGATATTCAACAAGACGTACGTGTGTCTTACCCTGCTTCTTCAGTAGAGCAAGGTCTCTACTTTGTCCTACCAAAGGGAGAAGCTCATCGATTGCGACTATAAAGAAGGTTTCGTTTTCGATAGCGTCTGCCTTCTGAAGCACCCCTGGAAGTAGACGAACGATACTATCAACGATGCTTAACGCAGGTAGCTCCCCTCCTGTTACAACAAAGTCTCCAACCGAGATGAGCTCATCACACCAATTTTCGATTCGAGCATCAAATCCCTCGTAGTGGCCACATAAAATGATGAGGTCTTGCTTGTCTCGCAAACGCAGCGCGTCATTTTGTATGTACGGCTTTCCCTTTGCAGAAGTCATGATGACATGAGATGTCTTCTGACGGACTGATCGTAGGGCCTTGTCTACTATAGGGGCTGTCATGACCATCCCTGCCCCACCACCAAAAGGACGGTCATCTACGCTCTTGTGAACATCAGTGGCAAAGTCTCGATAATCGATGACTTCAAAGACCACGTTTCTAGCATCGGCGGCACGTTTCATAATGCTCGTTTCGAGGTAGGTGGTGACAACGTCGGGGAACAGGGTGAGGATTGCTATTTTCATATCCTTATTTTACTATATGTCTTGTGGTAAGGCTCTTAGTAATGCTAATTCGCTTCTATCAATCACTCAAGCCTCTTCGAGCTGGGATCTTTTCGTGGCTTGGGGTACCGAGCTCTACATGCCGATTCCAACCCACTTGTTCTCGGTATGCTATAGAGTCTTTAGAGAACTATGGGCTCTTCAAAGGGACCGCTTTGTCAGTAAAGAGACTATCCTCTTGCCATCCCCTCTCCAAAAAGGGACATTTTGATCCTGTACCATAAGACATTCAGCAAATGATTGAGTCTGGCACCTAAAGAAACTTTGAGTTGTCCCTAGCGCATTAGCTGTTCTTTATCTAAGTAGTCACCTTATTTCTTTTACATTGGAGTCTCAAGCCATTTTCGCAGTGGCCTGAAGAATATCGCGCCTAAGATGGCTATGGAGAAAAGGCACCAGATGGCAGGCGCTTCGTTGCGATCCGTAGTAGATAAAAATGCAAGAAATGGCCCAAAAAGGAAATGGTATAGTGACAAGCGCCACGCCCCATACAAGAGAGGAAGGATGAATACCGGGACAAAGTAGAGCAGAGCATGAGGATCAAATCCCATGAGCGGGAGCCTCCATGCCAAATGCCAGTTACCCCTATAAGTACAGGCCTCTACCCCGCAAAGTGCATCATTCATATTACACAGTAGCTCTCTGGGAAGAACCCATATAAGTGGGCCAAACCACCTTAAGAGCATTAGGAATGAGGCAATAGCGGATATGGCCATCACTATCTTAAGCCACTTCTTTCTATTCTTTTCGGAGACAAAGGATAGCATAAACAAGTTGGCAACCGGAATCTGAAGGGCTATATGTATATAGCTTATGTGTGTAAGCAGTATATTCCCGCTCATGTCACACTGATCTATCCAGATATACGAGATCGCCTGAAGGAGCTCCATGAGAGTGAAGAATGCAAGGGTAAACGTACGGACTTTCGGCATTTTCTTTTTTGCAGAGTATGCTGTGGCTACTCCCCCGATAGCTGTAGCTGCGATACTTGCCGATGCTGACCAACACATGATAATACTGTAACAAAAAATGAAGATGGCGCAATTGACTATGAGGGCCTATAAGGATATAATCTTGACAGCACGTTGTAATAAGGAGGAACTGGTGTTCAGAGACTTGTTTGGAGATATTTTTTCACCGTATTCAAGCCTCACAGATCGACTGTTGGCTACTCTAATACTACTTATCACCCTGTTTGCGGTAGCTCTGGCCATTTGGTTGGGCTTCACTTTAATTGATCACGTGGGTGTCAAGGCAACTAATACAGCCAGTGTTTCGATTGTTCAGAAGAAATTTATACCAGAACATACGACTCATGAAATAATGCCTGCAGGTAATGTGATGGTTCCAACGACCACATATCATCCTGATCAATATACGTTGTGGTTTGATATTGAAGGTTATTCCACGTGTATTAATGTGACAAGGGATTTTTTTGATGCAGTTACTGTGGGAGATAAGGTCGCTGTCCTATATGGGCATGGGAGACTGACGGGGTCCCCTATCGCTCGTACAGTCAGTCCAAATAAATAGCTCCTTACCCTTGGAGAATCCTCTCCGAGGTTTTTTTATACCAATCTTTTATTGCGAAATGCAAAGCCAGAAGAGGATTTTAAGTACTTCTCAGCTACCTGCTTATCAATTGTTCTTTCTTAATTCTAGACCATCCTTTTAATTGTACTTCTCTTTTCCTAGCTGCGGATTTATTTGGATATGTTTCAGAATACGCAAGAGTAACTGGAAGCTTTGATAGTAAATATTTTGACCCTTTTCCAGAATTATGTAAAATAACTCTCTTTTCTATATTGTTGGTAATACCCACATAATATGAATTGTCTCTACAGATAAGGATGTACGTATACCAGAACATATTATTTAATAATATGCCCTTCGACTACTCCCTCACTTCGTTCGGGATCCGCTCAGGGTTTCGACTCGCTCGGGTGTTTACACTGAGCGAAGCTCCGACAACTGTCGGAGCGAGTCGAAGTGGAGATGGCGGGAGTTGAACCCGCGTCCGCAATGGTTTTTTCAAAAACCTCTAGCATAAGGTAGTCTTTGTGTTCTGCTGTCTGAAGAGTACAAAGACAAACGTCTTTCAGACTGTCGATATGATACTGTAATCACTACTATCGAGATCTTGTGGTACAGGTTCCGGCATAGTTAACTCCGCTTTATACACTCCCCGGAGTCTGTGTATAGCGAAGGCTGCTTAGTTTACGTATGCATATGCATTCGCATAAGCAAGCTGCTGACCGCGATAAGCGTCTGCATTTAGTTTTTTCTATTTGACGGATAGATCCGCTTATGCAATTTATGAAAGGACACATCACGTCGAGACCCAGCATCCCCGAGAGGTTTATTATATCTTATTCACGCGCTTTTATTTCTTTCTCTTGTTCACGCTTCACCGTCTTCTCTTTTTCAGTGGATATTCGTTCCCAGGCACGTTTCCCTCGAACTAATCCTATTTCAAGCTTTATATGACGTCCTGTAGTATAGCATTTTTTTAGGTACTATTGTCAATCTCGGCTCTTTATGGAGCTTCGTCTGGAGGGCAATAATCTCCTTTTTATTCAGCAAAAGTTGACGACTACGGATGGGGTCGTACTCATCCCCTCGAGAGCTGTGTGCATACAAAGAGATATGGGCATTGATAAGCATGGGGATATTCGCCACAAATTTGATGTGTGCCTCTTCAAGCTGAATTCTACCTGCCCTTATAGACTTCACCTCTTCACCTGATAACACTAGTCCCGCCTCATAAGTGTCGAGTTCTAAGTAGTCACGCTTATACTGTCGATTGAATATCTGCATACGTTATTCTAACAAACCGCTTCTGCTACAATAGCCCCACTATGAGTGGGTTCAAAGACATTCTTCTCTTTGTCTTTATTTTTATATTGCCATGGCAGTTGAATCATTATTTCTTTGCTACTTCCTCATATATAGCTGGTATTCGTATAGATCATCTGGCATATACCCTATATCTAACAGATCTTATCTGGCTATTACTAGTGGCTTCATACTGGAGGTCTTCGATCAAACCATTCATTAAAAAAGCTGGCCTTCCAATACTGCTGAGTTCCATCTGGGTGAGCTGGATGATCGCTTTTTCAGTCTTTCCACTGTGGACACTCTATTCTTATGTACGACTTCTGCAGGTTATTTTTACTGGTGTACTATTCTCACACATCAAAAGAGAGGAAGTCCAGCTGATTACCTGGGGATTTTTTTTTGACAACAGGGGTCCAACTTTCTTTGGTGCTGCTTCAAGCAATGAAAAAAGAAAGTATTCAGGGCATATGGTACTTTTTGGGTGAACGAGCTATCAGTCTTTCAATGCCTGGCATCGCTAAGCTAACAATCGATGGGGTGGAATTTCTTCGCCCATATGGAACTTTTTCCCACCCAAATGCAATGGCCGGTTTTTTTGTAGTGGTAGCGCTATTTTTTCTTCCACATTCAGCTAAAACCCCAAAGTCTTCTATGCAACTAGGAATACTAATCATGGGCGCCATAATCACTATCTTCTCAGCCTCACAACTAGCCATTGGCGCTTTACTCATAGCCTTCCTACTCCACGGCGTGCAGAATCGCTCTTTTTTAACAGCAGGACTAAGTATTTGCACCGGACTAATGCTTACAGCTATTACTCTCCTTACGAAAGATGATCCACTTAGTATCACAGGGAGACTTGAAGGGATATCGTATGCTCTAGGAATAATTAAGCAACATCCTTTCTGGGGGGTCGGTCTAGGGAATCATTTGCGCACCTTGAGCGCTCTACCAACACAAGGAGCTACGTTGCAACTACAGCCTGTTCATAACGTTTTTTTTTACGCTCTCACCGAGTTGGGAGGGGTGAGTCTTGTAATAGGCGGATTGTGGGGAAAGCACATCTTGTCGATAGTCGGAACTATCCTACGAGAGAACCTACCATTATTCCTAGCAGTTTGCATCACCATGCTGGGTGACCACTATTGGATCACGGCATATCAAGACAGATTGCTCATGGGAGTAATCGCGGGATTACTATGGAGAAGACTGAGGGAGAAACCCAAACAAACCCTCGCCTAGGAGGGCTTGCTGGTCAATCTAAGAATCTTACTTTACAAGACGCTTGAGTGATTTTCCGGCAGTAAAACCAGGAGTCTTTGTTGCTGGGATCTGAATCTCAGCACCAGTTTGAGGATTTCGTCCCTTTCTAGAAGCACGCTTTCGTACTAAGAACGTACCAAATCCAGTCACCACTACCTTTTCATCTCTCTTAAGAGCATCGGCCACGAGAGAGAAGATCGTATTTACTGCATCTTTTTGCAGCTTTATTTGTCAAGTTTGCCTTTTTAGCTACTTGAGCGATTAAATCAGCTTTTGTCATATCACAATCACCTCCTTTTAATGGAATGCCGACTTTTGACTGGAACTCATGTTACTTAGTTTTGACTATCTTGTCAATCCGAAATTAAAACAACCTTCTGTAACAATCTACATCAACCGTGTGTTGTTGTGGTAGTCCGCGTCTCTCTTATGATAGTGATAGTGATCTGCCCTGGAAAAGTAGGAAACTTCTTCTCCAGCTCCTCTTTTATCTTTTGCCCCATGACTTCGGTATCCCCATCACCCACTTGGTCTGGCTTCACGATGACGCGAAGCTCTCTACCAGCTTGGAGGGCATATACTTGGGAAACTCCAGGCATGCTCATTGCAGTTTCTTCGATCGTTTTGATTCTTTTTATATATTCCTCCAGATCCTCGTGTCTAGCACCTGGCCTACCTCCGGATATGGCATCTGCTATATAAACGATGACAGCCTCAACTGACTCAAAGGGGATATCCTCATGATGAGCTTCGACGGTATGGATCACAGCCTCTGGAAGACGATACTTTCGCAGGAGATCTACTCCAAGCTGGACGTGCGAGCCTTCTTCATCAACTACAACCTTTCCGATATCATGGAGCAAGCAGCCGAGCTTTACGGTATTTACATCAGCCTTTAGTTCGTGTGCCAAGGCTACGCCAATCCTCGTCTCTTCTAGGGTGTGCAAAATCATGTTCTGCCCATACGAAAATCGATATTTAAATCGTCCCAACATCTTCACTAGATCGTGCTGCAAGTTATAGACCCCTACTCGGTGACAGAGGTCCTCACCAGCCTGGACCATAAGCTTGTCGGTCTCTTGCTGCACCTTCTTTACGATCTCTTCGATACGTGGTGGTTGGATACGGCCGTCTTTGATAAGCCGTTCTAAAGCTACTTTTGCTACTTCTCGTCTTACAGCATCAAAAGATGAAATACGAATCTCTCCCTCCCCCTCAAGATCCACGTCTACACCGGTTGCAAGCTCAAAGGCCCTGATATTACGACCTTCTTTCCCTATGATTCGTCCCTTATAGTCATCACTGGGCAGAGAGATAGAGGAAAGCGTATACTCAGGAGTATAGTCAACGGCACCAAAGCGTATTGCATCGACGAGTATCTCTCGAGCTTTCTCATCTGCCTTCGCTCGGACTTCTTCTTCAGCAGCTCGTATCTTTTTAGAGATCTCCCCTTTTAGTTTATCTTCCCATGCATTCAAGACCATTTCACGAGCATCTTTTTGGCTGAGTTTAGAGATCTCTTCAAGTTTCTTTAGCAGTTCTTCTTTTCGTAGTCTAATAGATTCTCTCTCCTTATCTAGACTGACACGATCTGTATTTATTCTCTTTAGTTGTATTTCTACTTGCTGTTCACGGGCTTCGAGATTAGCTTCTTTACTGAGGAGGTCTTGCTTTTTCTTACGAGATGTTTTCTCGGCCTCGAGCTCTATCTGGAGAGCTTCTTCCTTTGCTTTCACTACAAGCTCTTTTGCACGAAGGTGTGCTTTTTCGATCAGTGCTTCTTGTTCTTTTTTTCCGGAATCAAGAAACGGAAATAGGCGGGATAAAAGTGGTTTCATACTACATCCTTATATACGGATGCATGATGACCCAGGCACAGAAAAAATATCTTTTTTAGCTTCAACGCTTGGCAAACGAGTAAGATATGATTTTCATATGACGATAAATACCTAAGGACAACACGCATCACAAACTTATGATAATTAATACAGGGCTATTCTACTCCTTATTTAGATTTTGTTCAATTGCTACTTTGCTGTCAGAATACGTAAATCCTCTTCTTAAAAGCCTAGCTAACGCCTTTTCGGGATTTTTAAGTAAACCACGGCGTTGTGCGATGTATTCTCGAGCAACTGAGATGTCATCAGAGTAGTTGTCCTCCATGCTCTGACCAATAAGCTCATCAGAAAGCCCTTTCTGGCGTAATTCGTGTGTAATCATTTTCTTTGATCTTTGCCTAAATTGAGACCTATGTTGTATCCACCACTTGGCGAACTGTTCATCCGTAAGAGCATGTTTTTGCATGAATGTAGTTACAATAGTATAGATATGCTCAGGGGATAGTACTAACTTCTTTCGTTGACTATAGCGGAGACAGTAACGAATCAATTCTTCATGGGCGTAGGGCCTCCTTTTTAAGAGAAATAGCATTCTTTTCTCAAGTAGTTCGGTGAGGAAATCTTCAGCCATTATGACGCTTTTTCTTTTGCTGGGAAGGCCTGCGCCCGCACCTTTTTCATTATCTCCTCTTTTACCTTTTCATTACCACGCAGATATTCTGCAGCTTGGGCCCTGCCTTGGCCAATAGTTGTCTCTCCCATCTTGATGAAAGCCCCACTTTTAGAAAGTATCCCCAGACCGATGGCTGCTTCGATAAGAGCATCTTCTTTATCTATCCCTGTTGGATAGACTGTAAAGAGAGCTTGCCTAAATGGTGGCGCCACTTTATTTTTGACGATCTTCAATTTATGAATAGCGCCAATAATTTCTTCACCTTTCTTTAGCGTTTCAGACTTTCTAATATCCATACGAAGTGAAGCATAAAATTTCATTGCCAATCCTCCTGGAGTTGTCTCCGGGTTACCAAACATGACTCCTATCTTCAAACGAAGCTGATTAGTGAAGACTACTATCGTCTTTGATTTGGAGACGACAGCCGTCAGTTTGCGCAATGCTTGTGACATCAAACGGGCTTGAACACCCATTTGTGAGTCACCCATCTCCCCTTCTATCTCAGAGCGAGGAACCAGTGCCGCAACAGAGTCAACGACAACGATATCAACGCTACCTGACCTAATAAGAGTCTCGGTGATCTCTAGGGCTTGTTCACCGGCATCTGGCTGAGAGATAAGAAGGTTATCGATATCAACACCAAGTGTTTTGGCCCATGCCGGATCAAGGGCGTGTTCTGCATCTATAAAAGCCGCTATCCCACCTTGTTTTTGAACTTGAGCTATCAGATTTAGACAAAAACGTCGTTTTGCCCGATGCTTCGGGACCATAAATCTCGCATATTCTTCCCATAGGGATACCTCCAACACCAAGTGCAATATCTACCGTCATGATATCTGTCGGAACAACTTCAACTTGCATCCCACTCTTTTCGCCCATGAGCATGATAGATCCCTTGCCAAAGGTTTTTTGAATCTGTTCAAGAGCTACCTGCATAGCTTGCATTTTTTCTTTTTTTGTGTGAGACCGGTGTGGTGGGTGCTGAAGAGGCCATAGAGTCAAAAACTTAGCTACTTCTATGATAGAATAGGTCCGTAGAGAAAAACAAGTCTTACCAACTATCTTAAACTCTATCATTCTTTATTTACGGGGATTAGTTCAGATGGCTAGAACGCACGGCTGGGGGTCGTGAGGTCGGCAGTTCAAGTCTGCCATCCCCGACACTAAATTTTGTTTACGAGGAAAGAGGAATTACAAATTCGTGTACCCTTCAGAAGCGAATACTTCGTCATCGTGGAAGCTAGCCACGTTCGACGTGGCAGTCCATGGGACGAACATAAGCGGCGGAGACTCCTCAATATCAATATTGACATCTCTGCTATTTCTTAAAAAAGTTTCTTCTATAAAACTCAAGCTCTGTAATAGATTCTCGTATGTCTTCTAGAGTTTGGTGTGTCCCCTTCTTTTCAAACATCGGCCCATCGGGACACCACCTTTTATATAGTTCCTTTATAGTAGAGACATCAATATGACGATAGTGCAGGTAGGAATTCAACGTTGGCATATAGTTCTTTATGAAGCTCCTATCGGAGAAAATAGAATTTCCGCAAAGTGGTGAGGCTCCTGGGGCTACCTGTTTTTTTATGGTTTCGAGCAACGCCATTTCAACATCTGATACTGATAGAGTTGCGCTCTTCAATCGTTCTAGAAGACCCGAATGAGAATGAAGATCTACAACCTCTTTAGACATCATCGACAAAATCTCTTCGGGTTGATGAACTAGATAAGATGGAGATTCTTCTAGTATTTCGAGATCTCCAGTCGTAACAATCAAAGCAGCCTCAAGGATCACATCGGTTTTAGGATTTAAGCCACTCATCTCGAGATCTATCCAAACAAGATTGGTTTCTTTATTATGCTCCATTACTCTAGGAGTATACCTCTTTCGTGCAGCTGATATAAAGAGCATGCAACCTTGTAACAAAATGGCTGGCAATGAAAGAAAGTCATCTTATTTCATATCCAGAATCACACATAGAAAGGAAAACAAGTCCTACGGCTATATTGAAGTTTGGAGGGGAATTGGGTCAAACAAATCACCAAGAGACTTGTCCCACCAGTCAAAAATTCCATTCTGACTTTTCACGAGATTATTTATTTAGTTACGGTAGTGAAGATCAACTAGTTGTGACCGTACAAAACATTTCTATTTTTTCCTGTGATTGTGGCGAGTATACTTCACTGGAGGCTTCCTCTGTTATCCAGACTCTTGGGAAAGCGATACGGCTATACTTACACTTTAGCGAGACAGGCGTACTAGAACATATCGAAAATTCTCTTTCGGCCGACGACTTCTCCACTCTCACGGAATATGCACGGCGATATCATGAGAAGGGATGGGGCTGCTAAAAGTCCTTAGGCATTCTCTCCTACATACCTCTCAATCTCCAATGCCGCTGCTACTCCCATACCAACTGCGGTCGCTGCTTGTCGGTACACGTAGTCGACTACATCTCCGGCTGCAAAGATACCTTTAATATTAGTTTGATACCAAAAGCCTTCTTCGAAAAAAGTTGAATCAGCTTTATAGGTAGAGCATTGATGGTGAAATCCTTTTCCTTTTTTCTCCTCCCAAGCACATCTCCCTGTAGTAAAAAGATATCCTTTTTCATCTATCTCGAGTCCTGAGTCCTTGAGAAACTCTGTCGCCGGTTTGTGCCCTATCCCTAAGAAAAGTCCCTGGACATCAAGAACGTCAGGAATTGAGTCTCCACGATTTGACTTTGCTCCATCTCCCTTTTTTAATCTCAATCCTTCGACCTTTTCTGTTCCTAAGACTTCTGCCACCTCTGTATTCCAGAGGACTTCTATCTTTTCATGATCAAAAACCCGCTTCTGCATAATCTGAGACGCCCTAAACTGCTCTCTTCTGTGAATAATATAGACTTTGTGGGCAAAGTTAGTTAGTGTAAGCGCCTCTTCCATAGCAGTATCTCCACCTCCAACTACCGCAACATGCTTATTCTTAAAGAAAAATCCATCACACGTAGCACAGGCAGATACACCGTGCCCCCTCAAACGGGTCTCTGATGGTATATTGAGCCACTGCGCCGACGCTCCCGTCGCTATGAGGATGGCTTTTGTATCTATAGACTTACCCGATGACAAAATGACTGTATGACTATCCTTACCTGGTATGATTTTTTCTACATTTTCATCAATAAATCGTGTTCCAAAGTGCTCTGCGTGTTCACGAAATCGATAAATTAGTTCGGGGCCTTGTATTGCTTTATATCCAGGATAGTTTTCAACGTCAGAAGTCAACATGAGCTGTCCTCCTGGTGGTGAGCCAGCGACAACAAGTGGAGAGATAAGAGCTCGAGCATTGTATATTGCGGCAGCTAACCCAGCAGGACCACCACCGATAATAACGATATTTTCCATATTGATTCTCCCACTATACCGGAATTTTTGGTATTCACAAGACATTTCCTTAGCTAAAAATTTCGTATACTGAGATCATGGAAGAGCATGCTGTACCAAAACAGATAACGACATTCGAGTTCAAACTCATAGGATTCTTGACGGTACGCCAATTTCTCTACATATTGATTTTCAGCGCATTTGGCTATCTGATCTATGTTCTTGCCCCTTTTAGACTTATTGGGGTTATAGGAGGACTTGTATCGGCTGGGGTAGGGACAGCGTTTGCTCTTATCAGATTTAATGAACGACCTTTGGATCATGCGGTACGCATGCTCTTTGTTAGACTAACTTCACCCTCACAGTATTTTTTTTCCGCGGATAACAAACCATCTCAAGTACGTAATGTTTCTTATCCTACCATGACTACTTCTCAACTAGAAACTCCTGCTACCACTATCGAGCCTCAATCTATTCCTATAACCCCATCTGTGCCAGTAGTTCATGTATTGCAACAACCCTCACTTCCACCTGTCCAAGATCTACCACCACAACCTATGTCTATACCACCAACTCAGACTGATATCGCCACCCCTATCAATCCTACTGCTTTATCTACCCCAGTTGTATCTAGTACTGATCAATCCGCCTTATCAGAAAAAAAATTATTTATAACGGGAGTTGTCATGAATACAAAAGAACTCCCTCTCCCCAATATGCTTATCTATATCAAGGATCAGTCAGGGAAGATACTGAGGCTTTTGAAAACTTCAGAGAAAGGACAGTTTTCTTCTGTACAACCCCTCCCTGACGGGGTCTACACGATGGAGACACAGGATCCTCAACAACGTTTTTTTCTTTGATCCTGTTACTATTTCTGTCAGGGACCAATCAACACCACCACAGACTGTTGTATCTAGAGAAGTTCTATAACTATGGCAGACAAAATACCAGTAAAGGCAAGCACACAGGATTTCACCTCTATCGAGGATATCTGCGATGACATAGTCATCCTAAAAGACCGTACCTGTTCTCTGCTTATAGAGACCGGCTCAGTTAATTTTAACTTAATAAAAGAAGATGAACAGGCTGCTCTCATTGCTGCATTTTCTGGCCTTCTTAATTCACTGACATTTCCTATTCAGATAGCTATCATTTCTAAGAAACTAGATCTTTCCAATTACCTTGGCTATTTAGACGACATCATGAAAACACAACACAACGCACTCTATATAAAGCATCTAGAGGAATATAGATCGTTTGTTTCACAGTACAGTCAAAAGACTACTGTCCTAGAAAAGCGTTTCTTTATAGTGGCGACCTTTTCTCCCATTGAAGAGTTCTCCGATTTGAAGAATGTGTTTACAATTGAAAAGAAGATATTAGTGGAGAAAGCAAAAATACACCTCAATCCAAAGAGAGAGCATCTCCTTCGTCTTATCAAGAAACTGGGTCTTTCGGCAAAAGCAATGACAACAGCAGAGCTAGTGAAATTATTTTTCCTCGCATTTAATCCTAATGCGGGGACTGGTAGCATCACTCACCTAGACCAGTACGAAGATCTATTATCATCAACTACAACATAACTATGTTTTTCGGAAAAAAGCAGGCAGTAGAAAAGACGAAAACAACACAAAGTATCTATGATATAAAGGATCTCCTTGCTCCATCCTATGTAGAGGTTGATTTCAGTCATATTCAGATTGACGGGGTATACTACAAAAGCCTTTTTGTCATAGGCTACCCCAGATTTGTACACCCTAACTGGCTTTCAGCGTTGATCAATTTTGATCATTCACTCAATCTTTCACTGTATGTTTACCCAACTGACTCAAATGAAACACTTGAGGATCTCAAAAAAAGATTGCTGAGATGCAAGCTACTATTAGTTCAGATCAAGATTCAGGAAGGCCAGCTGACCCTAAGGTCGAGGTTACCCTTGGGGATGCTCTTTTGATACAAGGAGAAATTGCAGAAGGGACAGAGAAACTTTTTCAACTTGGCCTTTACATCACCGTACAGGCATCTTCCCTTGAGATATTGGAGAAAAAGACAAACGAGCTAGAGTCCCTACTCTCTTCCTTGTGGATCATAACTAAGCAAGCTTCGCTGGAAATGGAGGAGGGATATAGATCAACTCTACCATTATTTAGTGACAAGCTAAGTGTATGGAAAAATATGGATACCACATCGCTGTCCTATGCTTTTCCTTTTTCTTCATCATCACTTACACAAGAAACTGGCGTTTTTTTTATGGGGTAAATCAACATGACAATAGTCTTGTTATCTTCGACCGATTTAGTCTAGAGACAGCTAACGCAGCGATACTAGGCAAATCCGGTGGTGGAAAGAGCTTCTTGGTGAAATTAGAAGCCTTGAGACTACTACTGACCGGGACCGATGTTATCATCATCGACCCTGAGAATGAATATGAAAAACTTGCACATGCACTCCAGGGAGAGTTCCTTTCCTTTTCACTAAATGCCGGATATCATATCAATCCTTTTGACTTTAATGATGCTGAAAAAGACGCTAGTGAACTATCAAATAAGATATTAAACCTTCATTCACTCTGTAAGGTCATAATAGGAGATATCACGCCTATCCAAGATGCTCTTCTTGATAAGGCGTTGGTCGAAACCTACCGATCAAAGGGGATCACTCAAGACCCGCAGACATTCAAAAACACACCTCCTTTACTTGAAGATCTTTATAAAATATTGATGGGTATAGAAAGCCAGGAAGCACAACAGATGGCATATCAGATAGAGAAATTTATCAAAGGCTCGGCTCAAGGGATATTCAATAGTGCTTCAAATTTTGATATCTCAAACTCGTGTACCGTCTTCGGGATACGGGATCTTGAGGAGAATATCAGACCTGTGGCCATGTATATCCTTCTCGACTTTGTCTGGAATAAGATACGTAAGGATAAGAAGAAAAGAATTCTAATTGTGGATGAAGCCTGGTATTTAATAAGAAACAAGGACTCTGCAAGTTATATGTATAACTTTGCAAAAAGAGCTCGTAAGTACAACCTCGGTCTCACTACTATTACACAGGATATCGGAGACTTTTTAACTACAGAAGAAGGCAAGGCTATTCTTTCAAATACCAGTGTCCAGATACTCCTCAAACAATCCCAGACTGCCATAGATCAGCTAGCCACTGTATTTGACCTGAGTATGAGCGAAAAACATTCTCTAATAACTGCGGCAATTGGTGAGGGGCTCTTCTTTGCCGGGCAAAATCATGTCCCCATACGAATCATTGCCTCAGAATATGAGACATCACTCATATCATAACTAGTACTAGTCAAGATCCTCTGTTCTCAAAGGCATTATGACGTGTTTAAGAGAACTATCTTTAGGTGAGAGGAATAATACAGGAGAGAGTGACGTACCCAGCAGTATAGAAACTTCTTCATCGGGGATAGCTGTAAGGTATTCAAGAATAAACCGATAGTTGAAGGCTATTTTGACATCAGTCCCCTCAAAAGAAATCGGCCTACGTGATATAGTAGATGGATTATTGGATGATTTTTTTGTCGTAAAAGTTGCTTCATCTTTTGAGAATGTACATATTACGATGTTAGAGAGATCTCGGGCGAATATACCTATTCTTTTCATGTCTTGCTCCAGCTCAGCAGAAGAGAGGACGATACGTGTAGTATGGTTATCAGGTACGACCTTTTCATAGGGAGGAAACTGGCCATCTATAATACGAGTAACCAGGGTAGTCCTCCCAAATGAAAACCATACCATGTTGCGCTGATCGTCAAGAGCCATCGAGACAGATTTCTCTTCTTTAGATAAACTTAACATTTCGCTACAAAAGCGAGCAGAAAGGATAAAGGAACATAATAACCCCTCAACGGGAGCCATCTGAGTAATAGACAAACGAAAACCATCTGTAGTAACACAGACGACATTTTTTTCTGTAAACGAACAATATATACCATTTAGAACAGGCTTTGATTCATCTTTTGACGATGAATAAAGAATTTTTTTCATATGCGTGAAGATCTCCTGAGGAAGTGAAACTAATGGTACATCAAGACTTGGGATAGGAGGAAACTCAGGATTGAGCACGATTGGGAAAGAAGAAGAGCTGTCAGAGGTTTTGATAGAAAGATGAGTATCGGTTATGAATAAATCTATCTTTCGGTCAGATATAAGGGGTAGAAATTCAATTAGCTTTCTGTTTTCTACATAGAAGGTTACCTTATCTTCAGAAGTGACGTCTAAGGTGGTTCTATAAAAATCGTTGAGATTGGTAGTATGTATAGTCAGCGTACTTCTGTCAAGAACACATAAACACCCGTTTGAGAGTCCTGTCGTTAAAGCGTGAGATGTGGAAAAACGAGAAGATGCTTGTAATGCAGAAAGCAAAGTATCTTTTTCTAGAGAAATGGTCATTACCGTGTATATATATATTAGTTATAGTAGTGTCTGTAGATAAGTCTATAAGAGGAGTTTATTTATTACAATGAACGCTTCTATCAATCTCTATAAAGAACTAACACATGTTGATAATCTTGTGGATACTTGGAGGATAATACTTTTTATAGTATCTTCAGGATTTGGTCGACGGTTTCTTTTAGCTGTCTATCCTTTATCAAGGAACCGCGTATCTTTTCTACCCCATGCATGATAGTGGTATGGTCTCGCCTTTTAAGTATGTAAGCGATCTCATCAAGCTTAAAATCAAAATGAGCACGCAGTAAATACATTATCAGCTGACGGGCAAAGGCGATATTGCTTTTTCGTGTCTGGTCTCGTATATCATGTGGTTTGATTTGATAATATGAACAGACTGTTTTTATGACGGTCTGTGGATCTACCCTTTTCCGATAAAAGGTCTCTTGCTGCTCAAAATCAGATCCCAGATGTTCAGATGTTATTATCAAGTCTTTTGAGGTTATCACAAGTCGTGAATAGATCTGTAAGAGCTTCCCTTCTAGCTCTCTGGCATCACTGGTTTTTTCAGCTATTTTTTTTGCTGCCTCAATATCAATTGAAATATTCCTCTCCTTTGCTTTTATCATGAGTATTGCTGATCGAAGCTCAAAGTCAGGAGATTGCATATCTATGATGAGACCACCAGAAAAGCGTGATCTGAGTCGGTCTTCTAGATTGGCTATTTCACGGGGGTGTCTATCAGAGACTAAGACGATTTGTCCTCCGTTTTTAATTATTGTATTGAACGTGTGATAGAATTCTTCTTGGACATAGTTCTTTCCCGCGATGAACTGAGCATCATCTATGAGTAGTACCTCGACCTTCCTAAACCGATCACGGAAATCAGAAGTATTCTTTTTACGTATAAGATCAATAAGTTCATTGGTAAACTCTTCAGACGTAACGTATAAAACCTTTTTTGTTGGGTCATTTGTGAGTATGTGATTTCCTATTGCTTGCATCAGGTGTGTCTTACCTACCCCTACCCCACCGTATATGAAGAGAGGGTTGTAATGAGTCCCAGGACTTATGCTGACTGCTTGTGCTGCTGCATGTGCAATGTGATTAGAATTGGAGACGGCGAAGTGTTCAAAGGTGTATCTCTCTTGAAGATGGGCTTTATTCACTGCCTTTTCTATAGAATTGTTC
>LLEV01000010.1 GCA_001567515.1 Microgenomates bacterium OLB22 | reverse complement strand
CCCGCTAGGAGCGGGGGTTTTTTGAGTAGTGTCAAAAAAAGGGCATCATGACTGTCCTTCTAGGAAAATCAGATGCCCATCAGGTCAGCCATAACATACTTCTGGCTGACTGGCTTCATCTATTAGAGTGCGAAAGAGTGGGTCATACATGCCCTGTGTAGGGAAGTAGATCTGGGGATTCATCTCTTCGTCCAATATAAAGCAAAAACCAGATCCCTCATAGGTGAACCAATCTGCTACTTCCCGCGCATTGCTCATGACGAAAAACGCCATACCTTGTATGCTTAACCGATATTTGATGGTCAGAATTGCTCCTGCGGAATTTCTCAAGGCAACTTACGTCATTTACTTTGACAAAATACATGATCTCCTCCCTCTGGAAGTGCAAAATGGATCTTCTCATCTACCAGATGGCGCAGGGTATGGTGCAAAACAACATGCACCTGCATCTCCTCATCACATCCTGGAATGATCTGTACCTTACCAAGATGCATAAATTGTTGAGCAAAGTTCATAGCATCTTCAATCGGGATAGGGCAGGTATCTATGATGATCTCAGCTCGGTCTCTGTTAGCCTTTAGTGTAAGGCAGGCTCTTTTCCCGAAACTGAAGGCATCATAGGAGCCTTGGTAGGGATAACATGCAATTGCCATCCCATTGGGAAGCCGAAAAAGACGTACCAGATGCGTGATCTCGTTCATAGCGTTTCCCCCTTCGTACACTATTGAAAAGTGCTAATGCTATTATAGCAAATCAGGCTACCAGCATTGACTTGGCAAATACACGTAAGAATACATTGATACATAATGAGGTCACAAAAAAACCAGCCCTTCAAGAAGGACTGGGTTAGGTGATAGCAGGCTTGTAATCCGTCCAGATAAGCGTCTGCTCATCGACGAGGTACCAACAATGTGCTCTTCGGCCTCCTACCACAACAAAGTGATTTATGGAGCCATCAGGCATGATATGAGCACCTGGGACACCGTTGATCATAAATTGTCGCACCTTATCCTTTATAACAATCCCATATGATTGAAGATTTGCCCTCAGAAAAGCCTGAAAACTATCAAAGTCATCAACCATAACAAGAATAAATGGGCCTTGCCCGTCCTCATGACGATCGTCAGGCGGGTGGTACCTCCCTTCAACTATGTGAAAAGTATACGTTGTTCCGAGTGTTTCCACATGTGCCTCCTTTGTCGATAAAAGTACTGCTCATAGTATATCAAATAAAGCGCGAAACTTAAAATTCAAAAGTCAGTGCTGTTGAAATGCAGAAATTGAACTACCCATGATCTATGGGTAGGCAATAGGCTCCTATGACCTTGATTCTCTTGATCTTACCTTCTCATTTTATTACAGCAGGCTACTTGCTCAGGTCATAAAAACCCATCCCTCGGTGCCCGCCATGGCGGGACTTTGGAGGGGGCATTGCCCGCCATTGCGAGGCACTACCGCATTGATGCGGAGTTAAGCCTAACCCTTGGGAGCTCGCGGGGGCTGGGCCTCGATACGGTAACTAATTTCCTCTATCCGACGATCAGGGTCAAATCCCTTCCCGTCAACAAAAAAAGTAGTTTTAGGATCTATCGACCATCCGGCCCGCATGAATATCTGACGAGGAGTATTCCCGATCACGTCTCGGACGAACATGTCCGCTGTGCGAGATCCGTAGGAAATCTCGATCATGGTTTGATCGAGTTCTCCCTCCGTAAACTCAATTACCCTGACTCCATCCTTAGGCATGGTTGACCTCCCTCAGCTTTCGTAGCACGAGGACCGCACGGCGGGACCGTGAAAGTCCTTGTTGCCGCGCACTGGTTCGTGCAAGGATGAGTATACCTGATGAGCGACACGCATGTCATTATGATGAGCATGCCAGACTCGAAGCATATCAACTGCAACACCCATATTGGTGATAGCAAGTTGGGGATGCTTTTCCATCATATCGGTACATCCAGGGGTATAGTCTCTAGGAGGAGCATTTGCTACATCTGCCTAAATTTCGTCGCGGGTGGGCTTACATCAACTCCATTTATACGAAGGTGATACGTCACGAGCCCAGTCGTCAGCTCGTTGCCACCATCAATGATAAGGACGTTACTCAACTGTTCGGCTACGACTGAAATTGCACGACGAGCATCAAGATTGTCAACACAGAGGAAGATTTCATCACCCTCCATGATAACTTCACTTGGATGCTTGACCGTCGGCAGCTTCAGTTGATCAGGTCGATCTGACAAGAAAAAAGGGAATGCGTCAATAGAAACATGTGGATAGATCACCCCAAGCTCCTCACGACGTACATACGCCTTAGGACCAAGCCGTCTAAACGTTTGCCGAGCTCTGTTCGTCTCGTCAAACGCGTCCCCATCTACGAGAACTACTTCATAGGGATCACGGTTTTGTTGACCAAGCACCATCATCAAACAATGCAGAAGGTGATCTGCAATCCCGCCACACCCTACAACAACAATACGTCTAGACATCTCTAGGCTCCTTGACTATTGGTGTCGGGTGCTTAGTAGCCTTTGCAGGCTTCGGGCCTCGGCTAAACATATGCTGAAATGTCTCTCGCACCGCGTGCGTAGCACGAGTCACTGCCGTCATCGGCCCTCTGACTCGTCCATTCCATTCGGCCGGGAAATCTGCACCCTGAGCACTTTGAAGTACTGCGTGGGGATTAACTGACAATAGTAGGCCATTGTTAGTACAGACTATGACATCAACAGAATAATTGAACTCAGTGATGTCACCAAATGTAATGTAGATCCCCGGTAGTACGAGCCGACTTCACATCGTCGGCAGAATGTCTTGCCGGATAATGACCATGAGAGTGGATATCACCCATCAGGTTGTATCCCATAGGAGACGGGTGCGGCTCAGGTGCTACCGACACTGGGTTAACCACCTGAGGTGGGGCATCCTGAGCCCAAGCCATCTCAGTTGGTGAAAAGTGCAGGAGCACAAGTGCTTCAGATTGAGCCATCCGTGCATAGACATCTTGGAAAAATCTCAGAGTAGTGTCTTGAATGGACCTCGAAATCATGGGTACGTGCATCTTGGTAGTCAACATAAATGGAGCTAGACGTAGCCCTCTGGCAACCTCAATGTCACCGCTACCTGTCAAGTAAGGTTTGATCACCGTGATCACTGGGACGTTTTTACATGAAATTGTAGCTGCATAAAAAGTACCGTTGCTTGCAACCACGCAGCCCTCATAATCCAGGGGAAACGGCTTTCGGCTCAGTTCCTCAGTCCAGTAGATCACTTCTTTGCTCCCTTTTCCTTTTCTGCTTGTAGACTAGCTCCGAGAATCTTAAATAGATCCATTACCTTTTTCGGCTTTCTATACCGAGCAGGCAAGACCACATCAGACAAGGTAAGATCAGTCTCTGATCCACCCGTGAGTAGTCTTCTCTCCTGGGAAAGACCCACAAGAGGGACTCCAAGGAAAAATCGAGGAGTTCGGGTAGATACCCGTTCCCACTCAGCAAAACTCCGCGGACAACCCCGGACATTAGACGCATAATACATAAAATTACTGACAACGCCTTCGTCATCAATGGAACGACTGAAGATGGTATTCCAAAACGCGTCAACCCAAAAATCAAGCTTTTCCTTGATCGAAAGCTTCGTGTCGGGAGCCTTAGTATCTTTTGAGAGACATACACTCTGTACATCTCGGACATTAGGAAGATTTGAGGCATAGAGTTGGTGGTCCATATCGACAGCCTCTGTCCTACTGTAGAAGACAGATATCCCATGTGGATCGTTGAAAAGCTCTCCGGACTCCTTCATGCAAATCACCAGATAGACGTATGGTACTGCTACCATAGGTCGTCTTACTGAAGATTTGCTATCAAATTGCTCATAGATCGGCCTAAGGCCACAAGGAAATTCAACAACATACACAGTACCTGCTGGAACATTTCTGACACAGATCAATCTACCATCACGCAATTGCGGGATGATTCGCGGCTCCCATGATCGAGTGAACATCCCCACCAAGTCCCCCTCACTAAGAGTGGGAAGGGGCTGTGTATGTGATGCTACCCGACTGAAGTCAAGCACTGCATCTCGGTATCGTAAGCGGCGAAAGAATTCTGGGAGGTCCCAAAAGGCCACAGGCCTATTTGCCTCGATGATTGGAACTTCGCCAAGATTCTCGAAAGAGGTTACATCCGCGACTCCATTTTCGACATCAATGACAAGTCGATTTCGCATCTCTTTCTCCTTTCGTTTTGTTTTCAAAGAACGTGCGTAGTATATCATAAAAGCCCATAGCACGCAATAGGTTTGAGTTGTGCATAAAAAAGCCCCTCAGTATCAAGTATATTTGTGTACCTGATCATTGAGGGGCGAGTTTGGTCTGGAGAATGTTCTTTGCCTAGCTCCCTTCCCAGGGGAGAAGTGATACCAGAAGAGCTAGAACAAGCATTACTCGTAAGCCATAAGCCATGTATTTGAAAAAAGCAACCTCATTCCTTGTATGACCCTGTTGTGAGGCCACCGAGACATCGTCAAAATCGCAGAGACATGAGGTGGCTGTAATGTCTATCCGCTCCGTTGCACTCATGACCTTTATGCCTATCATGTTGCTGTGAGCTACCATCCAGTATTTCCCATCGACCTTCATCTGGGCTGTCCGGATATGTTCTCCAGCGATGTCACGAGTCGCAATAGTAAATGTCCTATCAGACTTTAGTGTGAGGGTGAGTGCTGGGGTCCCATTCAGATAGACTATATCATGTGGATATAGGTGGTCCGGAAGCCAATCAAGCTTATGCACTTTACCATGGGTATAGTAAAAGGACCAGCCAAGCAAACCCATACACAATAGCAAGAAAAAGGCACGAACTGGATGGACACTGTATGAGCGACGATGCCCACTCATTGGTGGGACCTGTTGTGTGTGGTCAGAGCGATGGTCCTAATGCTCTTATAAAAAAAGAAAGACCATGATGAGTCGCAGCAACAACATAGGAACTCCCGCCAGTATTGATGCCTCACTACGCAGCCACCCAACCTTTGATACATACTGTAGAGGCTTGTCCTTAGGACTAGTCGTCACCTCTCGTACATAGATCGGAGCAGTAGCACTGATAACTTTAAAGCCAACCTCATCCGAGACAGGACTTGCCCATTGCTTGTAGTCAAGGGCCTGAGCTGAATCAAAACGCTGCTCTGATCCACCCTTGCTCCCCAGTACCACAAAGGGTTCATTGCTCATCATCTGCAGTTGTGCCTCATCAACGTACTCACCCAGATAGACCAGGTCTTCCTGGTGAAGGACGAGTTCGCCCAGGGTTCCGTAATATGTGTGTATGCGCAGTGAACCAAAATAGAACGTCAGCGCAAAGAGACCTGGTAGCGCGATAAAGGTCCATCCCCCACGTGAGAATATAAAATTCATCAGCCGTGTTAGCAGGCTAAAGTCAAGTCTCGTTGTGGTACTAGAGCTGCTCATCTCACGATCTCCTTTAGTATAGACTTGCGGTTACAAGCAGCCAGATAACAACAGCAATGCCACAAAGCCATATTGCCATGCGTGTGCTCAAGGTATGATAGATAGGTGTCATAGACTCTACTTTGGTAGGAGAGCCTGTCCATCGAGTTGTTTCAATCTCAGCTGTTGCGCTTACAACCTTCATGGCAAAGGCCTGGATGGGAAAGTCAAAAAGCCAGTGCTTCCCATCCACTGTGCTTTTCACCGACTCGCGAAGGACGATCTTCTTATCCTCATCATAGGTGCTGATCGCAAATGCCTCTTCTGATTTTAGTGTGACTGTAGATGGTGCACGCACATAGACGATATCTCCTTGATGGAGGTTATCTGCATATTCCATCGATCGGACATTAGTGGGTTGGAGTCTAAAGTAGACGATAATCCCAAGTACACAAAGCAGGAGAATGTCCTTAGCCTTTAGATGGAGAAAAAAGGCTCTCACATAGGAGCGAGCTGACCGTGTGTGTGTACTACTAGAAGTAGAACTAGACATCCTTTACTCCTTGGTCTACGGGTTGTGAACGAACGGTAGTAGTATACCATAGAGCCCATAGTTATCAAGCGATGCTTTTTTCTATGAATAAATACTTTGAAATGTCTTCAAGACAAAAAAATCCCCTGACCACTCTGTTAAACGGATGGAAAGGGGAATAGATCTCAAACTTCAGACAACAACGACTTAAACTTAATCACCTGTCGATCGAGCGCTGCTGGTAGAGCATCGAGATTAGGTCCAAATGGGCGCAGCATATTGCTGTAAAGCTCAGCAAGACTCTGCGTTCTTCCGAGTACTACACATTCAGGAGCACTGTGAACTGTAATGCTGTTTGGATATGCCTTAGTAAGCGCTTGTGCCATAAATGTCACGATCAGGCGTACGTCACCGTAGGTACGATGACCGCGACGAACCAAGAGTTCGATGCGCTCATTGACACTCACAACTATGCGCTTTGCGTCTAAGATATCTTGGGGCTCAAACGTCCTAAGATTAGTTGAATCAAAATTTACTAGCGTCGGATCTCTCGTTTCGATCATTCTAATGAGAGTATCGATAACCGGGCTATGCATGATCTACTCCTTAGTTTGTCCAAAACATGAGGGTAACAATCAAAATCACAAAACATAGCCCTCTGATGAGCCATGATAGTATCAACCATGAGGTATTGTTGATGATCGGATAGCCATGTGTTGTTACTATGGTGTATGGCACATCCCTACTATAGTACTGATAATTCTGTACAACTGCTTGCGCTTTAACTATCTTAAATCCAAGATTACGTATCACCTGGTTCTTGATCCAGTAGCGCTGGTCAAAGGTGAGTTCGGCCGGTACTTCCCTAGTATTTTCCCCCAGGTCTAACGAGATGGTAAATGGCTGCTTGGAGACCAATGTGATCGTAACACTGTCGGTTGGTGGTCCAAGAATATTGTTGTTCAGTGTGAAAAGGTCACCCTCATGCAGATACTTTGGGGGTGAGATCTCAGTATGGGTGACAGAATATATCGGTATGTACCAACCCAAGAGTGTAATCACGATGATAATAAAACTAAATCCAAAGATGCCGCCCGAATTGGTATGCAGCAACCATCGCCAAAAACCTTTCAGTATGCCCCACTCAACCTTAGTCTTAGTCCTAACAGGATTATCTAGAGAGCTTGAAGAACTCATCAGAAACTCCTTTCTGCAAGGTGCAAGCCACCAGTATAACACAATCTTTATAGGGTACTACAAAAAAAACCCCGCATAGGCGGGGGATGCTGGACTAGAGACGACTTAGAAATGCTAAAATCCATGCTATACACAGAAGGAGACGTCCAAAAAAGCTTAAAAAACCGACATCAAAGTCATTAATCGCGGGAAAACCAAGTGACGACTTTACAGTAAAATTTCCGTGATGTTCTAACTTGGACACGTAGACGAGATCTGTTGCTTCGCTAACTCGGAAACCCTCCTGCTTTCGCCCACTGAGCTGCATATTAATCCCAAAGAGCATGTCGTATCGAGGCCCTTGGCTCTCTAGTAGTGCTCCATCAGCGAGTACGAGTGCAAAATACTGCGGGGATCTCAAAGTCATGCTAATAGTCGAATTTGGTTCAAGGTATACAATATCATTCTTATGCAGATAAGGGATAGTATCTGATGAAGAGAGACTTGAAACACGTACTGTCCTTCCCAAAACGGTGATTAGTATAAATAGGCCAGGAATGGTGAGAAGTACCTGACCAGTCCATGAAAGGAAAATCTTTTTAAGACTGGGAAAAGCCACTTTTGTCTGTAGACTACTACTATCTCTGGAAAAGCTATCTGTCGAAGACACGCAGTACTCCTTTGATTACGAAAGGTGCTGCCCATAGTATAGCAGATTGCGTAAGAAACTCAAATATCATATATCAAAGCCAGAGATAACATCATTCTGATGAAATAAAGATTGAGGTCAAAAATGACCAACTACTTAGATTTTTCTCGCCATGGCGGGAGAAGAATGACGTGAATTTATAGTTTTACTATGTGGTCTTGATATTAACGCTTTGACTTCAAATTTAGCAGTTGTATTAAGACATCTGACCTGGTACTATACATTTACATACATGAAATATAGCTTTAAGCCTGTTCGCACTGGAGCCTGAACATCTCTTCTCCTATCAGCGGCGGCAAACATGCATGACAACTTGTGCGTTTGTCGTTGACTTTTGTCAATACTTTTTTTAAGATACTCATTACGTCTTCTAATTGTTATGAAGACTTTTTTTGCACCTTACAGTTTTTAGGGGGGGCACTCTGTGACCTGTGAGCAAGTCTAGCACGGGCCCGTGGCTCAGTTGGTAGAGCGTCCGCCTTGCACGCGGAAGGTCAGGGGTTCGAATCCCCTCGGGTCCACACTTCGGTTCGCTCACGCTCACTCAGTATGAAAGAACAGAAGTAGGATCATGATTAGGGATGAGAAGTCTACACTGAGTTTATTAAAGGGAATCCCTTCCGGTCCACGCTAGAGTTTCTTTCCGCAAATACAAAATAGTGCAGAATTAGAAACTCTTGTGTCCCGCCAAAGCGAACACTTTGACAGCGTTGCTGTAAGCCATGGGTCATGTATGAGCGTAGGTGGACCAAGGCCTAGAAGGCAAATGGAAAGTAAGACGGGTACGCGCCCTTTTTATATAAGCAGTTTCGTGAGCATGTAAAAAGTGCCTACGATGTTGCTTATAGCAACTGTACGTTGACAATACGGTAGGTAATGCATCTTTTGAAAAGAAATTTCAAATTTTCAAAAAAAATGAATCTTTGTTTGTGAGACATCAGAGCTACGGCTTATGGTGGATGCCTTGGCGATTTGAGCCGAAGAAGGACGTGTGCATGAGCACGATATCGTCGGTGAGCCCTCTAGCAGGCGATCAACCGGCGGTTTCCGAATGGGGCAACCCACCCCGCTGAAAGGCGGGGGACCCCGATTTTATATCGGGGAGGGAACCTAGTGAACTGAAACATCTAAGTAACTAGTGGAATATAAATCATATGAGATTCCGTCAGTAGCGGCGAGCGAACGCGGATGAGTCTAAACCCCGCCTTTGGCGGGGGGTTGCGGGACCTCAATATAGCATCAGTGTTGTATAGCAAAACGTTTTTGGAATGAACGACCATAGGGGGTGAAAGTCCTGTATGCGAAATGCACCACTGGCTTAGAGGTATCCCAAGTACCACGGGACACGGCAACCTTGTGGGAATCTGGGGCGGTCATGCTCCAAGACTAAATACTCAAATCGACCGATAGTGAACGAGTACTGTGAAGGAAAGGTGAAAAGTCCCCCTGTGAGGGGAGTGAAATAGTACCTGAAACCATAAGCTTTCAAACAGATAGAGTCAGGTACCGTCTGGTACCTGATGATATCGTGCCTATTGAAGAATGAGCCTGCGAGTTATCTGTACGCTGCAAGTTTAAGCACTTTAAAGTGCGAAGGCGAAGCGAAAGCGAGTCCTCCGAGAGGAGGCGGGTCTGAATAGGGCCTTTAGCAGCTACAGGTAGACCCGAAACTAGGTGAGCTAACCATGGCCAGGGTGAACTCCGCCGAAAGGCGGAGGGAGGCCCGAACCCGTTGTCGGTGAAATGACTTGGGATGAGCTGTGGTTAGAGGTAATATGCCAATCGAACCTAGAGATAGCTGGTTCTCCTCGAAATATATTTAGGTATAGCCTTCTGTTAAGACTTCATGGGGTAGAGCTACTGGATGGTTTGTCAAGCTTCGGTGAGTCAAACCAACCAAACTCCGAATACGTGAAGTTGTTCCAGAGGAGTCAGTCTGGCTCGGATAAGCGAGTCTAGGCAAAAGGGAAACATCCCAGACTTCCAGCTAAGGCCTCTAAATGATTGTTAAGTGGGAAAGGAAGTGTTGTTGCAAAGACAGACGGGAGGTTGGCTTAGAAGCAGCCACCCTTTAAAGAAAGCGTAACAGCTCACCGTAATACTCCCCGCCTTTGGCGGGGTTGCAATAATGCGCCGAAAATGATCGAGGCTTAAACAATCTGCCGACGCTGGAGATGCTTGTCCTTCGGACAAGAAATTCGAAGCACTAAGCTCGAAACTCAAGAGAAATCCAAATTTTCTAAATTCAAATTACTAAAGTTTGGAATTTTGATCATTAGGATTTTGATATTGTTTCGGATTTAGAATTTAGATATTCGAGTTTCTCGCCCGGAGGACGAGTGTGGTAGAGGAGCGTTCTGCAGGCAGTGAAGCTGTGCTGTAAGGCATGGTGGAGCGTGCAGAAGTGAGAATGCAGGCATGAGTAGCGATTCTGCTGGTGAAAATCCAGCACACCGAATGTCCAAGGTTTCCTCAGCAACGTACATCGACTGAGGGTTAGTCGGATCTAAGGGCTCTCCCGAACGGGAAGTCTCGATGTACAAGGCGTTAATATTCGCCTACTGTTGTGTATGCGTTATTACTGGCATAGTGACGAACTATGATAGACGGTGCTTTCTATATGAGAGTTTAAGTAATGACTTTGTTGCTTTTATTGGTGACAAGGGAGTTGCGAATATGACTCTGCCCTCGGGTAGGGGAAATCCGTTGCGTTATGGGTCCAAGAAAAGCTATGTTCAGGAGTGTACACTGCATCCGTACTGCAAACCAACACAGGTGGACTGGTCGAGAAGACTAAGGTGATCAAGTTATGGTAGTTCAAGGAACTCGGCAAACAAGCTGGGCGTAACTTCGGGATATGCCCTCCCCGCAGCAATGCGGGGCTCAGCAAAAGAATTCCATCCGACTGTTTAGCAAAAACTCAGGTCTCTGCAAACCGGTAACGGGAAGTATAGAGGCTGAAGCCTGTCCAGTGCCGGTAAGTCAAGAACTGGGGTTGATCCCCGCCTATGGCGTGGTGAGGTCCTGGTTCAAGCTCCGGTGAACGACAGCTCTAACCCTGAGAGTTCTAAGGTAGCGTAGTCCCTTGCCGGGTAAGTTCCGGCCCGCACGAAAGGTATAACGAGATGAAAACTGTCTTGAACTACTGCTCGGCGAAATTGAAATGGCTGTGAAGATGCGGCCTACTGGTAACAGGACAAAAAGACCCCGTGGAGCTTTACTGTACCTTGGCACTGAAATTTATGTTTTGACTGTGTAGCGTAGGTGGGAGCCGCAAGGCGATCATGTAACACCACTCTTTGAAACGTGAGTTTCTCACTTATCCCTCTGGATCGAGGGAGAGGACACTGTCTGGGAGGCAGTTTAACTGGGGAGGTTGCTTGCTAAAGAGTACCGCAAGCGCTCAAAGGTATCCTAATTCCGGATGGAAATCGGAATGATAGTGCAAGGGCATAAGGATGCCTGACTGTGAGACACACAAGTCAAGCAGAGACGAAAGTCGGACCTAGTGATCCTCGTGTACTTCGTGGGAGGTACCGGGCTTATCGGATAAAAGCTACCCCGGGGATAACAGAGTAGTTGCACCTGAGCGTCCACAGCGACGGTGCAGTTCGCTACCTCAACATATCGGGGTCCTCAGATTGTAAAATCTGAGTGCTGTTTAGATAATGTAATAATCTAAGAAAACTAACTCATAACGGTGAAACCTTAATCATGAACCTATTTAGCTTTGCGAACAAATAAAAGTTAAATATTGAAAAGGTAATACCGTGGGAAGTCGGTCACATTATTGTGGCTTGACCCCGTATCGACTGGATCTCTCGATTAATCGAGAGTGAAGATAGGGATATTTATCTCTATAAAACGTTAGCACCCCGCTTAAAATCGGGATGAAGGTATAGTCAAAATTAATTGGAAACAATTAAATCATCAATTGAGCGATGTCGGCTCAGCGCATCCTGGGGCTGGAGAAGGTCCCAAGGGTTGGTCTGTTCGCCCATTAAAGCGATACGCGAGCTGGGTTCAGAGCGTCGTGAGACAGCTCGGACTCTATCCGGTACAGGCGTCTTGATTCTTGAGGGGGCCTTTCTCTAGTACGAGAGGACCGAGAAGGGGGAATCCCTGGTGTACCAGTTGTCCCAAAAGGGCATCGCTGGGTAGCTATATTCCTACGTGATAAGTACTGAAAGCATCTCAAGTACGAAGCACACCCCAAGATGAGGAATCTTTTAGTCCCCCAGGAGATCACTGGGTTGATAGGCGTATGGTGTAAGTCCAGCAATGGATTTAGCCTATACGTACTAATGGACGAACTCTGATGTTTCACAAAGAGAGACTCATAATGCAGGACCTACCGTATACACGTATGAAATGAATGAAGCAATGTTCATTTTTCAATGATAAATTGATTAGTGGATGTTGCTTTTTTCATTTGCAATCGATACCATTGTCACACGAATAACAGCCATTCAGAATAGCTAGTAACGTCTTCCTGATCCCGTCCTGACGGGAAAAGGATCTAATCAGCTAGAGCAAATTTTGCTAGATACGTTGCTGTCACTCTAAATGACTAGAGTGTCCGATGCTTTTATAGAATTTAGAAATTAGTAATCAGAAATTACGCAATTTGTTCCTCGCTAATGCAACTTATACTTGTCGAGTCACCAACAAAAGCCAAGACTTTTTCCAAAATAGTCCCTAAAGGGATCACTGTAGAGGCCACCATCGGTCATATTCGAGACCTCCCGCTAAAAAAATTTGGTGTTGATTTGGAAAAAGACTTTGCTCCCCAATATGAGATATTGCCTAAACAAAAGGAAACAGTGGATCGCATCAAAAAGATCGCTGCCAAAGCCTCTACCATCATTTTGGCAACTGACCCTGACCGTGAGGGAGAGGCAATCTCCTATCATGTCGCTTACATCTTAGATGCTATTACAGAAAAATGGCCGCACAGTAAGCTGAAGAAGACTTCAAAGACTATACAGAGAATAACTTTTCACGAGATCACTAAGGAGGCACTTGAGCATGCATTGCAGCATCCGGGAAAGATTAATGTCGACCTTGTCAATGCCCAGCAAGCACGTCGTATCCTAGATCGTCTCGTGGGATACAAGCTCTCACCGCTTCTATGGAATAAGATGGGTAAGAGATGGCTCTCCGCCGGTCGTGTTCAGACGGTCGCTCTTCGATTTATCGTAGAACGGGAAAAAGAGATCCAGAAGTTCAAACAAGAGGAATTTTTTAAGATAAAAGGCAACTTTAAGGCAAAGACAATTCCTTTTGAGGCAAAGTTAGTTGGAAAAGGGACAGAGGACTATTACGTGTCAAAGAAGATAAGCCTATTTGATGGTACCTACAGCTTTAGCAAAACAACTATTGATGCCGAGAGAGCTAAAAAGATCGAGCAGGATCTTAAAAAGAGCATTTTTTCCATTACCGAACTCAAACAAGCTGAAACTACTAAAAATCCACCTTCCCCCTTTACGACATCCACTCTGCAGCAGGAGGCTGCTCGTGTACTTGGCTATAGTGCCAAGATGACCATGAGTATTGCTCAAAAGCTCTACGAAAAGGGCCATATCACCTATCATCGTACAGATTCGGTTAACCTTTCAGAACAGTTTGTCGCTAAGGCTCAGGCATATGTAAGAGATACCTATGGCGATGACTACCTCAGCAGTGATGTGCGAGTATTTAAATCAAAAAAACAAACTTGCTCAGGAAGCACATGAGGCCATCAGACCAACACGTTTGCAACCAGATATCAAAGAGACAGCAACACTCTCGAGTCGGCATGTAAAACTCTATCAGCTAATCTATAAGAAAGCTGTAGCTACACAGATGTCAAGCGCGAAGGGGCTATCATTTAGTCTTGAAGTCACTAGTAAGGAAGGGTATAGATTTGAGTCACGAGTCGAGATAATCACTTTTCCGGGTTATCTCACGTTGTACGGGGTATCAAATCAGGAGACGCATTATGCGAGACTTGAAAAAGGGCAAGAAGTTGCGCTTAAGGAATTGCTGTCAGAAGAAGATATGACCAAGCCCCCTCCACGGTATGGGGAGGCGTCGCTCATTAAGACTCTCGAAGACGCGGTATAGGTCGCCCGTCGACGTATGCTCCAACTATCAGTACTGTCCAGGCTCGAAATTACGTAGAAAAGTTAGAGGGCAAATTTCACCCGACAATGTTGGGAACGGCAGTCTGCGACTACCTTAGTGATGCCTTTCCAGCTGTCTTTGGTATAGATTTTACTGCGAAGATGGAGGATGATCTGGACGCCATAGCAGAGGGTAAGGAAGATATGGTCCAATTGCTTAGGACATTTTACCAGCCCGTAGAGAAGACTCTTGAGGCAGAATTTAAAGATAAGAAGTACATCGATATTGAGGAAAAGTCAGATGAAAAGTGTGAAGAGTGTGGTGCGCCAATGTCTATACGGTATTCAAAGTTTGGTAAATTTTATGCCTGTACAAGATACCCTGACTGCAAGGGGAAGAAACAGTTTCACGAGAAGATCCAGATCCCATGCCCAAAGTGTGGTGGTGATATCTATGTGAGGCTCACGAAGAAGAAAACGCCGTTTTTACGGTTGTAGCAACTATCCTGTCTGCACTTATGCAGCCTGGAATGTTCAGCAGATAGCCAAGGATGCTAAGATCCCACTGCCAGAGGAAATTGAAAAGCCAGAGGTTGAGAAGGAAGCGTGATAGAGATACATGATACCAAATACAAATCACTAAATTCTAATCAGAGATGGATTTAAAAACTCAAATATTCTAACTATCATCTCGAACTCGACGTGTCAATCCACACCTTAAGCATAAGAGGGATTTTGGATCTATGCTCGATTGTGTACGCTAGACTCTATATCTCTCCTTTGCCATGTGCACTTCTATGCATAAAAAAACCAGCCCCTTTACAAAGAGCTGGGTCAGATCATGAGTGTAGGTCTCGGACTATAGCATACCCCGGCTGCACTTGCGATCATAAGAGCCCGAGCGGGCATCATTTTGTAGACAGAGTAATCTGGCTGCCTCTCTAAAAGCCTTTCTAACTCAGCATCTTCATCCATGAACAAAAAAAGTGATAGTGCCCCGGTCTCTGACTCATCCATTACGATGTAGAACTTGTGGGTGGTATGGTACCACACATGGTAAGGCCCTCGCTTGCCAGCATATGCTGCAGCGTCCCACTTAAATACATAGGATGCCTTAATACCAATGGGACGGTTTTCAGTAAAGCCTAACGCTCCAAGGATACCTTTGCGAGGCAATGGCACTGTATCGATCTCTTCATTCATTCTAACAAGTGCATACTGTTGCCAAAAGCCCATGTTTAGCAAAAATGTATCTCTTTGAATTGGCTCATAAATAGCAAATGAAAGCCCTTTACCGCCTCTCGTTGGAAGTTGATGCTGGGCATTAAAGCGTAGCTGACGACCCACTATTTTATTGGCGTCGATGAGCTCAGGCACGGCCTCCTCCCTTTTTTCAATGAGTCTCATAGTATATCATAGAACTATGAAAATTGCTATGTGCGTCAGAAAATGACAACACTGAAAGTACTTGGTCGCCTAGACGTAGTAAAATCTAGGTTGCTAATCTTAACTAGATTTCTCTCCCGCTAGTGCGGGATAATGATGACACTGAGTAAACTTTTGACTTCTCCTGCCTGCCGGCTGGCAGGGACTTTTCACTTTGAACTTACTCTCGACATTTGTTATACTATGGGTGCGCATTTACATAAGGAGGCGTAGATGGATTTTCTTAACATCATGTCTATTACTGTACCGATGACTCTCTTCTTAGTTGTGCTTCTCTTTTTTGGGTTCTATTTCCCCTTCGCAGGATATCAGCTGACGGTCGTAGTAAGGCGATCCTTTGTCGATATGACAAATAGCCTCTACCTTACTATGTGCGAAATACTCAGGGCCGATGGGATTGATCCCTCATCGCGTCAACAATTCGAGCACGACTGGAGACAGTTAGGAATGGGCATATCTGACCTGAGCAAGGTGGAGAAGCTCGCTCAAGAGCAGCTCGATTTTTACTCTATTTGGCTTCAACGAGTTCCGTATTCTGTGGGGCATATGAAGATCTCAGCTGAAATTCATCGTTTTGTTACATGGTACAACAGTTGGAAAGACTTCATGTACCAGGGTAGACTGATGCCGTACATTCGACCCCTCTACTTTTGGTATGACTGGCCGTCGGACGGGAAAGGTCTGATCTTTCCCACAAAGTAAACTACTTCTCACAAGAAAGGAAAACCAATGAAGCTACCTCTTCTACTTCAATATGGATTCGAGGTCGTTCAAGGAAAACAGAGACATCCCGATCCTGTCCGTGTCCCAAATGAGTTTTGGGCCTTGTACAGCACGTTTAATGAGGCACGCATAAACATCCTTACATGGATACATGCTGAGCTAGAGGATCTAGTTCGTATTCTGGATGCGGATCAGCGTCTCTATGACCTGCTTCCAACTCCCCCTCCAAGGGGAAGCTCTATTGATGTTATGCTCAACTACCTTGCTCAAGCTGAGGTCGCAATCAAGGCTTACAGTAGAGATGTCTCTTCGATCTTGCCACATATTACTCAGCATGATGATTCGCTCCTGGCACTCTTGCCCTTGTGGATCGAGTGTAGGCGTGATGTGAGCAGGATAGATAGGGCTTCCTATGAAATATTAAGAAAGGACATTGAGGAGTCATATCGCCTATTGCGTTATCTAAAGAACACATCAAGTTCTTAAAAACTTATGCCACGTTTACAAAACGTGGCTTTTTTATGCCTATATACTAGCCGCTTGACAAATGCTATAGCGTATGGTATACTTACCGCAGTAAAGCTGAGATGACTGCTCGCGGAGGTGAACCACCTATTTTCACCCAACTGCTGGCAGTCCCCTCAGCTTTTTTTTGCGCTTACTTTTGTTCGTATCATGCATCTGTAAGTAAGACTTTCTCACCTAAAAGCGCAGCTTCTTTAGGATCACTAGGGACTATAGAGGTGTTGGGTCTTCCTTTGAATTCTGATTCTCTTTCATATATACTATAGACAGTTGCACTTTATACAACATGCAAAGGAGAGGATATGAAGACTGAGGATGCTGGTTTCGCGACAATCTTCAGCTTTATAATTGGCTTTTTCATTCTCATGTCAGTGAGCATAGCTTTTGAGCCTTCTGGGAGGATTTACAACGTGCCCATCTCGGGAGCACCCGTTGAATTTCGCATGAGGAATATGGAGGTCATCTCCCTAAATACTGGGAAGGGCCCAGTCAGCACCCTCTTTGGTAGTAGAAAGCCTTTCAGACGCAGAGACGTAAAGACTAATGCTCTTCTCGTCCCTAACAAGGGTGATAATGGGCAATACTATCTCAATGCCTCTATCTCAGATGGAAGCTACCAGCTCGAGTCTACAGCATTGTTCTATGTGACTGCTTCAGCAGCAGAAGAAGAGATACTAGGCCCTAGACTCGATGTTCAGATGAGTCAGCAGGGAGCTGATGAGGGCTTTGCTAGAACTGTTAAGTGGTTTCTTCTTCCCATTTTTTTGCTTGTCCAGGCTGCTATCTGGCTAAGCTGGGCTGCTGATAGGTATAGTTGGTTTACTAGAGCCTCCAGTAAGCCTTCGTATAGTAGTCGTTAACCTCGTCAAACGCGGATAAGTGAATTTATCCCTCCGTAGTCGCGTTAGACGCGACAATGGGGGTTTTTTTGTGCCTTGGGACTCCTCAGTTGCGTTTATACCAAAAGATGGTACAATGTACTTCACACTATGGCAAATGTCGTAACTATTCTCGAAACAACAGCCCGCGTGGGCGATATGGTCAAAATAACCTATGCATACAAGGATGCAGATGGAAAGGAAAAAGTCCCAGATCTTTGAGGGCATCGTCTTAGGCGTCAAGGGCATTGGTATAAATCAGATGGTGACCGTGCGCAAGATGACCCGCAGCAAAGTAGGTGTTGAGCGTATCTTTCCTGTCCAATCTCCTAACATCAAAAAGTGTGAGGTAGTCCGTAGAACAACAAATACTAAAGCCAAAGTCTACTACATCCGCGACCGCTCACAGAGAGAGATCCGTGAGCGACTCTATAGCTAGTCGTTGCTATCGAATACGTCTATCAAATCGATAATATCGATCTCCTATCAATATTGGTATACTAATTCCATGAACAAGCGGGCTGTTGGTGCTCGTGGAGAAGATCTTGCCATATCTTTTTTACTCCAAAAAGGCTATCGTATCCTTGACAGAAATAGTCACAAACGCTGGGGCGAGATCGATATAATTGCTCAAGATCAGGAGACCATCGTATTCGTTGAAGTCAAATACCGCACCACGGACAGATGGGGGACCGGTGTCGAGTCAATCACCCCTCGTAAGCTCCACAACCTTCACCGTGCAGCTTCACTCTACTCACATCAACACAAGCTTAATGGGAAAGCCCAACGAATAGACATCATCGCAATAGACCTTGACAGCACGTCTGGGCAGCCGTACATTACGCATATACAGAATTCATCTGAGGAAAGGGGGTGACCGTATGAATATTTTTGAAACAATCCAATATATCATCACTACAGCACTCAGTACTACCGCTCGTTTTATCCCTAATTTGCTCGGAGGACTCGTCATCTTGGTCATCGGGCTAATACTCGCCCAGATTGTCAGAAAAGGATTATCGTCGATCTTCACATTTCTGAGGCTCCAAGACCTCTTTAAGAGCACGAATCTCTTTGAAGATACGACGACTGTACGTTTGTGGGAAGATGTATTAGTTGAGATTGCAGCGTGGGGCACTGTCATTCTTTTCCTCGTACCAGCAGCTGAGGCCTGGGGCCTGACTAAAGTCTCTGACGTACTCAACTCACTATTACTGTATCTACCTAACGTATTGATCGCCGTAATCATAGCATTTGTGGGAGCGATCTTGGCAAATCTAGCACAAAACGTCGTCGTTAACAGCGTCGAGTCTCTGGGACAAAAGTCCTCAAAGACATTTGGTATGTTGGCGAAGTACACTATCTTGTTTTTCACAGGACTCGTAGTGCTAAATCAACTTGGAGTTGCACAGGATCTTATCCGTATCCTCTTTACCGGGATCATAGCAATGCTTGCCATAGCGGGAGGACTTGCCTTTGGACTAGGAGGGCAAGTGCATGCACGTGAGCTTCTCGATGATGTGAAAAAGCATCTGAAGTAAAAGAGACAAAAAATCCCCCTTCGCCAATCCGCCAGTAGGCAGATGGTGAGGGGGTATGTCTCTAAAATCGTATTCGTGTCCCTCTAGAGCTGGAAGACGACGAGCTCGAAAAACTCTTATTCAAAATCAATCCTACAACTAGTAGCCCTATTCCAAAGATCAGCTGAGTATTATTCCAACCATTACTGACCGTATATGCACTATGCATGAGGTATGCTCCCAGGATGAGCGTCCCTCTTCCTAGAAGGCCGAGAATAATGATCAACAGTGATAGTCCACCTCCCACAAGTGCACCAAGTAGGCCTCCAATTATCCCTCCACTATCACGTCCGATTGCTATGCCAAATAATGGAACAATGATACTGATTCCTACTATCAGAATAGCGTAGATAGCAGATGTCCAGATATACCAGTAAAAAAGAAAATTGGTAGCTGCAAGATAAGTCTCCGGATCTACATGTCCCGTAATAGCCTTGTATGCAGTGTAAAGTAGAGCAAGTACAACACCGACCATATCATCACTCCTTTTTTTGAAATGAGCGAACAAGTGATCCCAACGGGAGTCGAACCCGTGTTGCCGGGATGAAAGCCCGGTGTCCTAGGCCACTAGACGATGGGACCTGTGAAAAGCCTCTGAAAGTATATCAAACTGGGCCTCATTTATCCAGGAGATGGCTATTGCATGTTTTGCCACATGGGACTAGAATTCATACCTAATGCACTTTAGTATACCAGGAGTAAGCCTGTGGTACATCAAGTAGGTTGGATTGATCATATACTCAAAGCTGCTGCATGGCTATTTGTTTTGGGTTTTTATGGTGGATGTGCACTACTACAAGGGCATCGAGTGCCATCATACATCTTAGTAATGCCTGTATACCCATTTGTTTGTTCATTGGCACCCATATCAAGATTGCTTATAGTGAACATTTGTCCAGCATCAAGAATGCTAGCATTGATGAGCTCTGATATACTCACTTAGGCCACGTAACCTTACTCACAAAGGAGTTGGAGATGGGAGACCCTGCTATCGCTGTTCGGAAGTATGCAGTCCCACTCAATGGTTCATTTAGAGTCGGGCAAATTGTACGTCATGGGTTTCATGATGATTGGCTCATCGAGCGAGTGTACGACATTGTGGTGAAGCGTTATGTATTTTTTGGTCCCACGCGTCAGGTCACTGTCTATGACCTTAGGCGCTTCGGCCCCCTCAGCGCCTTTGAGTTCTGATGTGGGGCATTTTTTTATCCTTGCCTCTCGAATGCCGATCTCTACCCTAGCGCTTTGCCTGTCGAGGGGCATTGCTTGATACTAAGGTCCCTGCTTATTTGCCCCCCGGGATTACAGACTACTACTACTGCCGATTATGGGCAGCATTTTGCATGTATCGTGAATTTATCACTATTAATGACATCCTATAGCTTGAAAATTGCAGTCCATTTTTATATACTTCATCACACCTTGAAAATAAAGGAGATAACTATGATGCCAAAGGGGTGGGATCCGAGTTATACAGTCAGTGATTACAGGCCACTTCAGTCAGCCCGTCCCGTTGTGTATGCTGAGACCAATCCATTCGCTTTACTCAGATCGGACCTGTTAGATCCACTCT
The DNA here is from genome assembly GCA_001567515.1 of Microgenomates bacterium OLB22. GTDB lineage: Bacteria > Patescibacteriota > Microgenomatia > UBA1406 > HO2-37-13b > OLB22. The sequence continues at coordinate 50,382 of LLEV01000010.1, read as the reverse complement.
ATACAGACAAGCGCTTTGCTTACGGTGATCAAAGCATTTATATTGCCTCAGGGCATAGATGTACGCAGGACAGAAGTGGCAATATCTATGTAGATGGAGCTAACTATGTTTACACAGATCGTCTCCAGCAGTGGTATGGACCTAAGTGTGATGACGCATGGAAGGATGCGATCACGCGTGGATATGCTCATAATACCGCTGCGTGTATAGAGGCCTATATACAAGTGCTACTGTCGGCACCCAATCTGAGGCTAGTGCACATTTTGACAGGGGTATCCAGATCCAGTATGTCTCCTTACCGAGCTTACGGGTACATACGGATGCCACTAGACCGCGACACGGCCTAAGGGAGGAACGAATGGACAGAGGTACGTGTTACATGCCGGATTATGAGATGATTATGGAGAGACTTAGGTCCTGTATGAATGATGATTTGACTAACCATATTTACGCACATGTTGCAAGACACGCAAATAGTCGCAAGACACCTAGTGCTGTGGCGTACATGTTTGTAATGGCAGTACATACTTGCACGAGGGATTACCCGAACTACATTAGAGAGGCGCTACTTGGGCTTGTCCCCACATGGATAGGGGCATTGTTGCTTCATGACCCTTCGGCCACTCAGGAAAGCCTAAAGGCACTAAGGACTATTTTGACAACATCTGATACCCCCAGTTGACCCGTGTGGTAGCTGGGGGCTTTTTTATACTGAAATACCTAGCATGAAACTGGGTGATGCAACCTAAAAGCTGTTGAGATTCACATTTACAATTGATATGCTATAGGCATTTCCTTTACACAAGGAGTACACAAGTGGTGGCCTACCTAAACAGGATGACCGAACGATGTTTTAACAGCATCTTGATGAATACACTAATTGCTATGTTATCGCTATTTGGTTTGTCCTATCAGCTCCATGCCATGTATCTAGGATATGCTAGGGGTGTTTGGGTTGAAGTCGCAATAGCATTCCTGTTTGCTTTTCTCAATCTATCTGGCATGTTAGGTTGTGCTCCGCGTGCAGCTGTACTATATACTACTAGAAGGACTATGATGGCTCGCCTGAAGGGGCAGCATGTGAAGGAGGATACTGTATGTTCAGTAAAAACTTAGCTACTGCTAAGTACGAATTCCTTATTACGATAGTCAGCAGTCTTGTCGGTATATATATTGCGGTAGTTCTGGGCATACCAGAGCAACACTTTGGGAAATTGGTGTTTGTACTGTTATCAGCGCGGTTAACTCAGATGCTATTTGGATACTTCTGGCAGAGATATCGAGGAAGGGCAAACAGCTAGCTATGTACCAGCTCAAGATAGAGCTGGTTTTTTTTGTAGGCCCTTGTGAGATTGTATATACTACGATCATGCTTTACATCTATGCTGGAGAGGATATCGCCACAGCTCATCAAAACTACATGCTAAAGCAAACGCAGCTACGGACTGAGGGATATGAACTCATCTATATAGATCGTAAGCGCTTTCCCGAACTAGAGGCATGGCTCTCTGACTCGCAGCTACTTTTTTACTCAAAAAGGTAGCATACTGTCTATCCTATTGTCCTGGAATCAAAAAGGAGAGGGAAGTCTTGGCTAAAATTTCAACAGGAGCAGACACTTCATGTCCTATTACATGATGAAGGTCACTACCAACGAGACCTCAAGTCATGGTTCCCCTATGCCACACTCATGTGGTACAAACTTTCTACTGATATCTTTGCTTTTTTAGATAGGCTGGTGCCAGGAACCGGGCTAACAGCTGCACGTGACCTCGACCTCCTTTCGCAGAAAGATAGTGAGGTTCTGCTATTTACACTTATCAGAAAACGATTTAAGGACCTCTACTTACTATCAATAGGTGAGAAGCCATCTGGCAGGCTGCAGGAGTGGCAGCTTGGCAGACTTACCTCACAGGCTCGTAGATGGCAGCCAACAAAACTAGAGCAGATGTACAGACAATGCTACCGCATCGATCGAGCAATTAAGACAGGGGAGACGCCGTATGGCTATAAAGAATCGTTGCAGTTACTACTTATTGCTGGGTTAGGATAGGTGTCAATCTTAATTTGACATGTATCAACGTCCTTTGAACATTCATTGAAACTTGGCTCATGATCATTGTCCCTTTCTCAACTCTCGGTTGGTTCAACAGGTGTTTCTACTTCATTTTTCATTGTATGTTCTATCTCCAGAAGTCTATTGTACTTAGCCACACGCTCACCTCTATTAGGTGAACCGAACTTTACAAAATCAGCTTGAAGGCCCACAGCAATATCTGCCAAGATTGTGTCATTCGTCTCTCCGTACCGTTGCGAGAGCACGATCTTGATGTTTTGCTTCTTCAAGAGGGGAATTACATCTATCAGCTCTGTAACAGTAGCAAAATGATTTGCTTTGATGACGACTGTGTTACATGAACCTTTGTTGACTGCCATCTCAAGACGCTTCCTGTTTCCTGAGATGAGGTCGTCGCCTGCGATGTAACATTGTCTTCCAAGCAGCTCCATGGCCGACTTCCAATCCTGAAAATTATCTTCATATACTGGGTCCTCAATAACAAGCAGGTGATACTCATCCGTCATTTTCTTTAGCAGTGCCAAAAGCTCTGCTACATCCACAGGCTGAGGACTATCCTTGATCACATATTTTCCGTCTTTATAAAAATTGTTTGCGGCACAATCAAGTCCCATAAAAATATCAACTCCCAACCTAGATTTTTGCTTCACGACAGCTTCTTTGATGACCTCACAAGCATCAATGTTTGTTAGTAGCTGAGGGGTAAAACCGCCCTGTTGCGAGAGAAAAAGTCCCTACATTACGATATTCCAGCACATGCTGTATGTTCTGATAGATTGCTACAGAGTGCTCGAGCGCCTTAGCAAATGAAAGTGAAGTCGAAGGGATGATATGAAACTCTTGAAAATCAAGGGTTTTAGAGCCATGCGAGCCTCCATTTATGAGATTAACGATAGGGGCGGGGATGTTTTGTATGACTGGGGCCTCTTCATGCCTACTTTTATAAAGCTGATTAATGTAGACATAGACTGGTACCCCAGCATCCTTTGCTCCTGCCTTTAGTAATAACAAACTAATGGCCAAGATCGTATTTGATCCCAGCTTTGATCTATTTTCAGTCCCATCAGCCTCCAGCAACCACTTATCTATCTCGTGGATGCGATCTACAGACGCCCCAATCAATTTCGGGCCGATAAGATCGTTGATATAGCGCAGCGCAACCTGAACACCTTGGCCCTCATAGCGAGCCGGATCACCATCTCTGATTTCTTGTGGTTCATACTTCGAAAGCGCTTTACCAGATGGTATCTCAGCCTTGACGTATCTACCGGTATCCATCCCGAGGTAAGCCCGGATCGTAGGAACACCGCGACTATCAATGATCTCGTGGGCCATGATTTTACTGATCTTAGGCATGATGATGTTGCAAATTGTGTAACTTTCGCACAGTTTCCTCAAAAACGTGATGTCATGGGCAATGCTACCGCCTTTGTCTGATACGTTACAGCATCTGCCAGTAGTGCTTCGGATAAAGGTATATGCTTACTCAAAAGGATAGTTGAGATAGACCTGTCTTGGGCATGACGAAGAACTCCTTGGATAAAAGCTTCAGTAGTCTTGTCGTATGATGGCAAGGTACCATTATGAGCAAAATCAGTAAGCCCTCGTATTAGCAGATATATCTCATCTATGCTAATAATCGCACCTTTATAACTAAAGTCGTCAGAGTAGGCCAAAGTATGCGCTGTAGCTGGTGTATTGACTACCAACCACTGATTATAGATGCTGCTACTTCTCACAAGCTCACTCTCAGGTGGTGCGATCTCCACATTTGTCATCCCAGCCGCCTGAACTCGTCTCAAAGCCTCCAACTCAATATCCCAGATGTGAGCCTTCGCGTCATCTGCTACGGTTGTAAAAATGCTGATACCTGAAGTCGGGGAGGCCACAAATATAAGTGGCTTTGGAAACACATCGCTAGCGGACTTATGAACTATTTTCTCAATATATGCTGAGTAGGTACTCTTCTTTTGCATGATACTGATATGTTCAACTTCAAGCTCCCGAACTAGTGCCTGTCCATCAAGGACGATTCCATCAACGGAGGATGCTTTTACTCTCCTAAGATCTCTTGTGCTTTCCACCCATTGGTAGACACTAACAGCATTCTTAATACTGCTCGTATGTGCTTGCTCATATGTCTTGGTAGATGTTTGAGGTTCTACACGGTAGACCACTCCACTTATACCATCCATTCGAATAGTATGGACTTTAGAGAGTAATGATGTTGCATGTGATGCCCCCACGATGACGGGTATGGCATGTGGCAACGAGGCGATAAAATGGCTTACTGTAGGGGAATCTTCCTCAAGTATGAGACCACTAGCTCTTTTCAAGAAGTTATGTGGCAGTGATAAACAGTTGCGAGAAACTATAATGCTCCCAGGTTTAGCGTCATCTCCTCTACCTGCTAGGCAAACGGCACCTACAACTACTCCTGGTAGCATAGCTTTACCCCGAGCAAGGATAGGAGATCGTAGATCCGGCACCTCGTTCTTCTTGCCACTTGGCAGCTCAGTAGTATCATGATATATGACATCCATTACATATACCTCATCGTCGCATATAGCCCAAGTCACCTGCTGCGGGAAGTACTTTAGTCTAACAATTTTTCTATATAGGGCTGCTACCTCCAAAAGAAATTTGTTGGGTATCTTGTGGGTGAGACTACTTGGCACTGGAGTTTGTATCTCCAATGTAGGGAGAAAAATTCGACAAGACTCGTCTCCATCACTACTTGTAACTACTAGGATATTTTTATCGTAACTATCTGGATAGGCTATACCCTCTATATCAGGCTTATTGCCTGTCTCACTATAATGCTACCCGCCTCTGCAAGCATCTGCTGGTATGATCCTGCCGGTCGGTCTAACAGATACCTACGCAGTAAGCTACTCCACTGAGCCCTAATCGTATGAAACAACGCATTTTCACCGTGCACTGTCACTGATTGTTGTGAGGAATGAGGCATATATGCATTCGCCGATAACTCAACCTCAACCGGATATAGGCGATACAGCCCTGTAAAGGCGTGAATTGTAGACATCTTCTTTCGATGAACATATGCCTTAGCCCTCTTAGGGAGCTCATGATAAGCAGCCGCAACCGCACCCATGACATAGTGATCGAGTGGGAGTGTGCTGATGAGGTTAGAGATGATCACTTCTTCTTTATCTATCTGCCTTGACCTACTGGCAAACAATGCGCCTATGTTATGTTTATGGCATAGGTCCTCGAAAACGTTCCTTGTAATAACAAAGCCATAGGGGATAGGGATCCCAGCATTGAGTAGATCCCCGTAGTGGGCCGCTTTTCCCCCTACAGAGGAAGCATCAGTACTATCTAGCTCCTCCAGCCACCGAATAGATTGATGCATATGATATCAGTATACATAGAAATTCAAATATCAAAACTAAAAACTCAAAGCCAGAGTATAAAACTTTAAATCCTAATTGCTAAATTCTAAACAAGACTCAATATCAAAATCCCAATTTTAAAAATACTCACTATCTTGTCATTTCAGCACTGATCTTCATCAGGATAATCTCCGGCGGGAATCCAGGCTCTGCCACTACGTCAGCCTGAACCGATTCAGTCTGAGCGTCTGGCCGAGCTTACTCCGAAAGCTCACGGTCGAAGACTAGATTCAGGATTTCATACCCCTTTTGTTTTCTGGATACCGGATCCCCACGTCGCCTATGGCATTGCAGGGCGCGGCAAGCCCGGAGTGACGAGTAGGGTTAGATCTCTCGCGCTACAATTTCGCCAAGGACGTCATGATTGGAGTTGAAAAAAGTTTTGTATATGCTATAATGAAGCTCTAATCCCACGTTAAGGAGGTATTACTATGGCTCGAAGACCCGATGTGCATCCTGAGCTGACCGGTGATCGCTGTAGCGACTGCAACGGGAGTGGTACAGTCATCGCTGACATGGGCGGTTTTAAGGCCGAAGTTGATTGCTCTCAATGTTATGGTACAGGGCTGGTCAATAGTCCCAATGCATGTATTGAGTGCTATGGCTGTGGTACTGTGATCGTTGATTTCTTTGGTGTAAATGTTGAGACCACTTGTGATCATTGCGGCGGGTCTGGACTGGAGCCTAAGACCGAGCTAGAGGGCGACTCCAAAGGGCAGTAACAACTGCCCTTTTTTTTGTTCCTGTACTTCATGCATAATAGATGTATGAAACCAGTCCTGCTCATTGTCCTAGACGGCTTTGGTATCGGCCCTCCTGGGCCTGGCAATGCTATAGCAGGGGCTGATCCTGCCTATCTAAAGCAACTGGTGGGCCAATTTCCTTCTACTCAACTGCGTGCTTCAGGGGAGGATGTAGGACTGCCTGCCGGCGAGTCGGGTAATACCGAGGTAGGGCACATCAATATGGGGGCAGGGATGATAGTCTATCAGAGTCTTCCACGTATCAACATGAGCATCGCTGATGGTAGTTTTTTTTCGAATGAAGTACTATTAAAAAGTATTCACTCAGCTAAGCAGACCGGCCGTGTGGTCCATCTGGTAGGGCTCGTAGGATCACAACACGTACATGCCAGTGTTGATCACCTTTATGCATTGCTCCGCCTCTGTAAACAACAGGAAGTAGAAAAGGTGGCAATCCACGTCATTACCGATGGGAGAGATTCCCCGCCTCAGACTTCTGCTCAGTATCTGGCTAAATTGGATGAAGTGATCAGATCGCTTGGTGTGGGGCGCATTTGCTCAATCATGGGGAGGTATTATGGTATGGATCGGGACAGGCGATGGAGTCGCACCCAGAAGGCATACGACATGCTCACCAAAGGCAGTCAGCAGCCAGCAGCGTCATGGCAAGAGGTGGTCAGTAAGTCATATGAGCAAAAGATCTATGATGAGTTTATTCTTCCCACATCTTTGCGCCTAGATGATGGCTCTATCATAACCGTGCAAGATGGAGATAGCGTGATCTTTTTTAACTTTCGCATCGATCGTCCACGCCAACTTACTAAGGCTTTTGTCCTTCCTGATTTTGAAGCGAGAGGAAACGAAACAGGATATGACCCCTTTGCCACAAAGTATTTAAGAAAACATATCCTTCAAGAGACAGATACAAGCTCAACTGAACCACTATTTAGAAGACAGGTTATCCTAAGAAATCTATCATTTGTCACTATGACTGAATATGAGCGAGATCTACCCGTTGATGTTGCATTTCCTCCCCATATTGTAAAAAACCCACTCGGGAAGGTACTTTCTGAGAAAGGTATTTCGCAATTGCGAATAGCAGAGAGTGAAAAAGAGCGCTTTGTCACCTATTATTTCAATGGTCTGCGTGAGCAGCCTTTTCCTCGTGAGGATCGCCTTATAGTCCCATCGCCTGCTGTCGCTACGTACGACCTTGAACCACAAATGTCAGCCCCAGGCATCACAAAAGCTATTGTTCAAGCGCTGTACAAGCAACATTACAGATTTATACTAACTAACTTTGCAAATGCGGACATGGTCGGGCATACAGGTAACATCTCTGCGGCTAAAGCTGCTATCAAGACTCTGGATATCTGTTTGTCGCATATCATTCCGGCCGCTCTAAAGCTTAACTATCTCGTACTAATTACAGCTGACCACGGTAACGCTGAGGAGATGATAGATAAGAGCACAGGAGAGGTGCGGACAGAGCATACAGATAACCCAGTTCCTCTACTTGTTATAGCCCAGGAGTTACAGGGCCATCCAGTGACACTGCAAGGAGGAATATTGGCCGATATTGCACCTACCATTTTGAGCGCTATGGAGATATCAAAACCATATGAGATGACCGGCAGAAACTTATTGAGTGAAGTAGCAGCCTACTTTCAAAAGGGAAGCGGTATGATATGAAGTGTACACGCGGACTATAACTAATGAATCGTTGCCATCGTATTATCCGATATTGATTAATCAAAATAATCCTTCAGGGATTTTAGTGTGTTCCTAGCCTTTTTAAGATCTGAGAGGCATATTCTGTTGCGCTTTCCATAGCCTCTTCTACAGATCCTCCTTTCGTATAAGAAGCGAGAAAACCAGCTACATAGGCATCACCGGCACCTGTACTATCGACAATAGTTCCAACATCTTTGGCCTTAAGATGATGAATACCATCTTTGCCATAAAGATGACTCCCCTCACGACCTTCAGTTATCACCAGCAGTGGCTCATCAAGAGAAAGCTCCCTACGCAGGTCCTTTTCAAGGTCAATATTTTTTGAATCTTTATTTATGAGCGCAGCATACTCCTCTAGGTTCATAAAACTAATATTGGCTTTCTTGGTAAGGGCCATAGCGCTCTCTCTATTTTGAAGATCATGTAACCCAAGACCGCACGCGACAGAGACATCATGATCTCGAAAAAAAGTTATCAAAGCTGCTTTCTCCTCGTGATGTAAGTTTGGGGTATGGCCAATGTACACCCACGTAGCCTGAGCCATATGATCAAGCATCATGCCATCAATCTCAAGTGAGGCCTCTGGTGATGGATAATGTATGATAGTCCTCTCACCAGTTGAAGAGAGAAGTATAGTCGATATGTTAAGATAATCAGGGATGAATTTGACAAACTCTGTAGAGACGGAATAAGCTAATAGTTGCTGCATGATGAGTTGTTTAAAACTATTCTCACCGACCAAGGAACATACCGCTGCTTCCAGACCAAATTTGCTCAATCCAAAAGCAACATTAGCCCCACAACCACCGATACCAGTATGTACCTCTTGGACTTGATATTTACCGCCAATAGCTAGTTGAAAAGTATCTCTTTCCTCTGGAAGGTCTGTTCCTTTAAAGTACAGGTCTACTGCTACATCTCCAATAGTGATGATGTCGTACATATCTATTGAGACTACAGTGAAAAGCCGTGGAAATCAAGAAAAGACATACCTACTGAATTGGTCATCTGCATGGTGTCTACTTAGTACAATTTAGGATCTAAAAGTAAAGACAACGAGGATACTAAACTATACATTTTCGCGATTAGCTCATGATTCTGCACAGGGCAGCAAGCTTTCGACCATATGTCATTAACATTGCTCAGATCAAATTGGGACAAAAAACAAGATTTAAGCAAAAAAATGGTCAAGCCACACTGTGATCAGCAGTATGACTTGACCGGCCAGGGTCGTGCGGGCCTGTTTTGGGCACCAGGGCTTAGGACTTTATCAAGTCATTATTTAAGCCTAACGGTGCCGGGGATGCAGGGCCACCACCGCACTACTGGCTACGTAACAATATGCTTCCGCACAAGGTATTACTGGCTATAGTATACTCTATATATTATGGGATGTCAAGAGTTCTGAGTTAGACTTGAGATGGAAAGAACTATTGTCATTTCTCCTTTATAATCCTGCTTTTGCAACTCTGTGACAGATCCGCGGTGTACGTGTTCATGCAGTTTACCTAATTCACGACAAACTATGAGCTCTGCAAATGGATACATATCATTAAACCAACCAAGCGTATGTTTAATGCGATGTGGCGACTCAAAAAAGACGAGAAGATGTTTCCCCTTGATGTTACTATATTGAGCTAACAGCCGTGCCTTGTCACCATCTTTTCGTGGAAAGTAGCCACTAAAGGAAAAAGAGTCAAAGTGAATTCCAGCTGCTACTACGGCTGTTGTGATAGCACTGGGGCCCGGTATGACCGAGTATGGGAGACCTTTCATCGCACATTGGTGGATCAGTAGCATACCTGGGTCTTGTAATCCTGGCAGTCCCGCATCACTCATCAACGCGATTGCCTCACCCCTCTCAAGAAGAGAAATAAGGAAAGGGAGCTGCTCAAATTCATTTTTCTGGTGAATGTGGAGGATCTTAGCTTGTGAAGTAATAGAAAGAGTTGTTAGAAGTCGCTGCAAAGAGCGAGGATCTTCACATGCTATATAGCTGACATTTGTCAACAGTTCATATATTTGTGGTGACAATTCGCTGAGACTTCCTATCGGTGTCGGTATGATATAGAGCATGAATAGTAATCTTAGTATAAACAAAGAAGGACTGAATGACGTGCACTTGCGCATCGACCAATCCAGTCCGCAGTAGTGATCGGCGTATAGCAATCTAAGTATGGCTCAAGTTACGTGCCCGCGTGGGTCTCCCCACGCGGGTTTGTAGGTACCGTATATGCTTTTATACGGATTGCCCATAGTGTACTATATTTTTGTTATAAGTCAAGATCGGAGGGACTGAAATATTCAATATACATAATGCAATGAATATTGAATATTGTTTATCGATACTTCATAGAACATTCTCTTGCAATTCTGCAACCCCAGGAATATACTACCGCTAGTTGCATCGCATTTTACACTAATGTTTGTCACACTTTGGAGCTACAGCAGTGGGGGGTCACGGCTGTTGTTTCCCCTTTGATAGGGCGGAGTGTGGCTGTCCACACCACACTCCGCCCTCTGGGGAGCGTGAGCATGGAGGAGCAACCGAAGTTGTGAGGAAATCCTAGAAGACACTTCTAGTGAGCTAGCGCTCCAACTTCACTTCTTACACACCCATTATCCGGGGCGACCCGTGGGGGGTGTAGGGGAGGGGGCTACGGCTCTCTCCCCTACCTTTTCTTTTTAAGCACTCTTTTATCTGGTTTCAGTCTCTTTACCGATATCCTTCAAATTCTTTTATCTTATCTCGTACCAGTATAGCTGCTTCAAAATTGAGATCATCAACATAGGACCTGAGTTGACGCTCAAGCTGCTTAACAAGTTTAGTCCTGTCATAGCTAGTCATCGTATTAGTATCTATCTCATCGAGTCGGCGCTCTAGTGTAAGCACGTCTGGAGCCTTCTGCTCATCAAGCTCATCAGAGGGAGTCGGAAGAAGTGGATCTCTGATCTTTTTTATGATTGTTTGTGGAGTGATATTGTGCTTTTTGTTGTATGTAAGTTGATACTCGCGGCGACGAGTGACTTCATCGATCGCGAGCTTCATTGAGTTTGTTATCTTATCTGCATAGAGAATCACTACTCCATTTACATTACGCGCTGCTCTTCCCATAGTCTGGATTAGCGAAGTTCGGGATCTCAAAAATCCTTCCTTGTCAGCATCTAAAATGGCGACCAGTGTTACTTCTGGCAGGTCAAGACCTTCACGCAGTAGGTTAACACCAATTAGCACATCGTACTCCTGATTACGAAGCTTTTGCAGGATTGATGAGCGGGTAAGCGTCTTGACATCGGAATGCAGATAGGCAGCTTTGATAGCCCTTTCCTGTAAATAAGCCGTTAGGTCCTCAGCCATTTTCTTTGTCAACGTTGTGACAAGTGTTCGTTCCCCTTTCTGAGCCCTCGTAGCAATCTCCTCAATTACATCATGTACCTCATTGTCGGTTGGCCGTACCATGATTTCCGGATCGACGATCCCTGTCGGTCTAACTAGTTGCTCCACTGTATTGTCACCGGCCTTTTCCAATTCCCAATCAGCTGGGGTCGCGGAGATATATACAGCATGAGGGATAGCAGCATAAAACTCATCAAACTTCATGGGTCTATTATCAAAAGAAGCCTTCAGACGAAAGCCGTGCTCAATCAGTACTTTCTTTCGAGCATAATCGCCGTTGTACATACCATGTACTTGGGGGACTGTGATGTGCGATTCATCAATAAAGACTGTCCAATCATGACCGAAGCGATGGCGGAAATAATGTAAGAGGCTAAACGGTGTTGCCCCAGGCTCTCTACCATCAAAGTAGCGCGAGTAATTTTCTATGCCGTTGACATATCCTATCTCCCGAAGCATTTCCATATCATGAGTAACTCGCTGGATAAGCCGTCTAGCCTCGATGTCCTTACCCTGAGACTTGAGTTCTTCGGATTCCTCAAGCAGGTCCTTTTGTATTTGTTGCTCCGCCCTTGCAAATGCATCGGGGGCGATGAGATAGTGCTTACTTGGATACAATATGTATGCTGTTAAGTCCTCGATATGTTTCCCACTAAGAGGGTCTATAGTCTCCAATGAAGCAATTTTTTCATGATCAAATTCGATCCTGATACCTATATCATGGTATGCAGGATATACATCGATCCTATTTCCGCGGACACGAAAGGTACCTCGCTTAAAATCAAATTCACTACGATCATACTGCAGAGCTACGAGATCTTGCGCACATGCTGCAAGTGTATAGTCTTTCCCTACAGAAAGATCGATTGTAAAGTTGCCATACTCTTTGGGAGAGCCAATATTGTAAATGCAAGACACTGATGCTACGACGATCACATCATCGCGTGTCAGGAGATCGGTAGTAGCTCTCAATCGCAGCTTGTCTATCTGGTCATTGATCTGTGCCTCCTTTTCAATATAGGTATCAGTGGAGGGGATATATGCCTCTGGCTGATAATAATCATAATATGATACGAAGTAGGTGACAGCATTATCAGGAAAGAAGTCATGCATCTCTTGATACAACTGTGCAGCAAGTGTCTTATTATGTGAGATGATGAGAGCTGGCTTTTGAGTCCTTTGTATGACTTGAGCCATCGTGTAGGTCTTACCTGAGCCAGTTACACCTATCAGGACTTGGTCCTTTATATTTTTTTTCAATTCCTTTGACAAGACCTCGCGCCGCCTTTTCTTGTTCATCGATAGGTAGATAGTCGCTGGTAAGTTTGAACATAGGGTGTTGAAATAAGTACAGTGAGTATAGCAGAATCTCTGAAGGATCGAAGTATGGCTAGAAATCATAGAGATCTGTTAATCTCTATCTTCAATTTTCGATCACCATCGAATGTTTAGTGATAATTGAGTGAGGGTAGATGTGTATTCAAAAACTTTAATTTGAGGCAGTAAAAAGGGTATGCCGGCTCAATGAGACCGACATACCCTTGTTGTGTTGGCCCTATCAAATGTGGAGGCCGGCCAACACCTTCGCCACGTCAGACGTGGCTACGCAGCTGACAGGATTCGAACCTGCGATCTTCCGTTTTGGAGACGGACGTGTTGGCCACTACACCACAGCTGCCTTGCACTCTGTAGGCCTCGAACCTACACTCTCCCCACCTTGCGGAGCGCTCTACCTATTGAGCTAAGAGTGCCCATCTGCGGGAGGCCACCGAGGTGAGTCGGTGACCTCCCTGCGCAGAGGAGAAGACAACAGTCTTCCAATGAGGGAAAGTATACATGATAATAGGCCTAGTTCAAGATGATAATATTTGAGTAATATCCAGTCTACAAGTCTCAACTAGCGATTGTATTCAATGAACATCGATAGAAAAAGCATTTTGTATCAAATTTCATAGGTGTCCTTTAGGACACCTCCCAATTCTACTAAGTTTTTAGAGCTTTGGCTGACAAACTGATTCTCTTGATATATCTCTTTAAATTTCTGACGTTTGACTTAAATGCTATGCTATACTCCCTCAATGATTGACCATGAGACATGTCAACAAAAGCACTTTGAACAAGCACGGTTGACTGAGAGATTTAAGAGGGAGGGAGTAAAGCACATGTTGTTTGACTTTGATGATACTTTGATTGATACACAACATATTTTTGGCACTAGTATTAAAGCTTTTGCTGATACACTATCTGAGCTAAGTGGCAATGGCACTGACCCAAGCACCGTAGAAGACTGTTTTAGAAAAATTTTAGAAGGAATTAGAGGTGAATTTGGGATACACCCAAGTATTATGCAGATTGCTGCTCGTATTGCCGGAAAGCACTACGAGGTGGACCCTGATTCTCCAATGATGTGCCAGGCTATAGATGCCATGATGCAGCTCTACAAAGGGCAAGACACAATCGTCTTCGATGGAGCTGTAGAAACGCTTTCAACCATCGCCCGTGCTGGAGTTGACCCCATTCTCGTAACCCATGCATCCGAAGAATTTACATGGGGTAAGCTGCGTTCAGCCAAACTACTCGGCACATTTGCTGGCATTTTTTGCATACCGACACATATGCATAAAGATGAAGCTGCATGGAACTATGTGCTTGATGAGTTGCATCAGACTCCACAAGGTGTCTATGTTGTGGGTGATAGCTGGACTTCAGACATTCGTCCAGCTTTAGCAATAGGCATACCACATGAGCGAGTCCTGCGTATCCGCTCTCGATGGGTAGGAGCAAACAAAGGTGAGATACAAGGTATACGAGAACTTGATGATATAGCAGGTCTAATTCCTGCGCTATTAAGGAAGGGGGATAACCAAAAAAAAAAAAAAGGTATAGTGATTACGGATTGATCCGTATCACTATACCTAATGTAGATAGGCCTCTTTAGCTAGCCAGACTTGCTCGCTTCTGAGGGACAGCCAGCTCAAGGATACGACGCATAATCATGAGAGACCGCTCGACGGCTGCCTGCGGGCTCTGTAGATCAGACATCAACAAAATTCTTTGAATATCATTATAACAAGCATCAGAGACCATAATAGTCTGCGATCCGATGACAATCATCTTCTCAACACCCTGACCACCACTAAATGGTACCTGGGTAACCGCACCTTGAGTACGCTTTTTAACAGGGACATAAGGGGGCAGGGGTTCCACATTACTCAGATCCAGGTCAAGTGCTCCCGAGATGTCTCTCATTTGCTTTGGTGTCGGCGTACGCGTCCCCACTTCAATCTCTCGATAGACAAAAATACTAAGCCCCGCAAGCTCTGCAGCCTTAGCTTGAGAGAGACGCTTCTTCAAGCGACTTCGAGTGATTTGCTGTGCCAATGTTGTCCGTCGCACCAGCTGGTAGCGTGGTTCTCCATCAGCATTCTTGATAGCCCTACACGGAAGTGTCCGTGGGATAGAGCATCCCAGTACCCGCTCGATAGAGCGAAGTGCCTTCTCACTTGGATTTGCTCCACGTTCAACCATACTAATATAGCTACTAGACTTACCTATAGCTGTACTCAATTCAGTTGAAGTGAGATTTCGCTCGACTCTCTTTTGCCTGATAAAGCTGCCCAAAGTAGCGGTTGTCATCTTGCCCTCCTGTGCATGTGTATCCAAAAGGTGCGCGCTACTATTATACATGACCGATCTGAAATAACTATAGGGATATATCTCTACGTGCATTTTGTTATCACACTGGGCTGAGAGAAATGGCTTTCTAGTGTATACTTGGGGTTTATGAATGATGATATTATCGTCAAAGGAGCTCGTGAGCATAATCTCCGTGATGTTAGTTTAACCATACCTAAGAATACACTGACGCTCTTTACCGGAGTTTCAGGCTCAGGTAAATCATCAATGGCCTTTGATACTATATATGCGGAGGGACAGCGTAGATATGTTGAATCTCTTTCATCATATGCTCGCCAATTCCTAGGAATAATGTCCAAACCGGATGTAGACTCTATAGAAGGACTTTCTCCCGCAATTTCTATTGATCAAAAAACTCGATCCTCCAATCCTCGCTCAACAGTAGGGACTATTACCGAGATTTATGACTATCTTCGATTACTATATGCTAAGATCGCTACACCTTATTGTCCTCATGACGGGACACGTATCAGTAAATTATCAGCAGATGAGATAACCCGCGTGATCATGGAGGATCTCAATAAAAGCTCTTCCGAACCGCTCAGAAAAGTAGTGATAGTGTCACCTATCGTACGTGAAAAGAAAGGCGAGTTCACAGGACTTTTTGCCAACTTGCAGTCTAAAGGATTTTCGACAGTTATAGTAGATAAACAAGAGAGATCACTCGATGATGAGATAAACCTCATTAAGACTAACAAACACAGTATTGAACTCGTCATAGACTCAGTACAAGTGCACCAAACACAGCTTAAAGATAAGGAGTTTTCAAAGCAGATCTTTTCGCGCATTTTTCAGGCTGTTGAACAAGCAGTCACCCTCTCAGACGGACTTGTCATCATCCGTAGAGGTGACGAGGATCAGCTCTTTTCACAGCACTACGCATGTCCTGTGTGTGGTTTTTCGCTCCCTGAGATAGAGCCTCGTATGTTTTCCTTTAACTCTCCCCTAGGGGCATGTGAATCGTGCAAAGGACTGGGATATATCCAGACTATCGACCAGCGACTTGTCCTCAACAGTAATCTCACTATTATGGAGGGAGGCGTGCTTCCATTCAACAAAATATTTTTGAAAAACACATGGTTTACCCGGACCTTTATGACATTTCTTGAAGAGGAGGAGATACCGACTAATGTCCGTCTCTCCGAAGTCTCTGAGAAAATGCTTGAGATCCTACTCTATGGATCCGGTAAGAAATATCGCGTACTTGGCAAAAATAGATTTGGTAAGGAGACCATGATTCTGGAAGAATTCCACGGAGTCATCGGAGAACTAGAAAAGCAATACAATACATCGCAGTCAGAGTATACGCGCATGGAGATAGAGAGATACATGAATGAAGAGACGTGTCCGCGTTGCCAAGGAAGGAGACTCAAAAAAGAAGTCTTATCTATCCTCCTTTGGGACGAAGATATCATCACCATGTGTGAACATCCGATAGAAGTATTGCTCATGGCTATTGAAATGAAGAAAAAAAAGCTTACAGCATTTGAAAAAGAGGTAGCGCATGTCATATTGCGAGAAATAACGGCTCGCCTGACTTTTTTGAAAAATGTAGGGCTTGGGTATCTGACACTTAATAGATCTGCTGGAACACTTTCCGGGGGTGAGTCACAGCGAATTCGCCTCGCCTCTCAGATAGGAAGTGGTTTGTCCGGTGTGATCTACGTGCTAGATGAGCCTTCTATAGGGCTTCACACCCGAGACGTATCGGCTCTTATCGATTCTTTGCAGCATCTAAAGAACCTAGGGAACACGATAGTGGTTGTTGAGCACGATACCGACACGATACGAGCTGCAGACTTTATCATCGACTTCGGACCAAAGGCCGGCAAGCATGGTGGCCAGGTGACCTTTGCCGGGAATCTAAGGGATTTTGCCCAAAGTGATACCCTTACTGCAAAGTACCTTTTTCAACAAAAGATGTCGATCCAAAAATTGGCAGCTGAGGATGAGTCTAAGAAAGTTTCGACGCCAATGATAACACTCACCAATTGTTCACAGTTTAACCTCAAGGGAGTTACTGTCTCTTTCCCCCTCAATAGGCTTACCTGTGTTACAGGTGTATCAGGGTCGGGTAAATCGACACTGATTGTTGAGACACTCTACAAAGCCCTGAGAGCGCATGCTGAGGGCTGGCACAAAGGCACAATGGGAATGTATGAGCGTATGACTGGACAGGAATATATAGACAAAGTTTATCTAGTAGATCAGAGTCCTATAGGTAAGACCCCTCGTTCTAATCCGGCAACGTATATCGGTGTTTTTGACTACATACGAGATATCTTTTCTACTACACAAGATGCAAAGATTCGAGGCTATGGAAAGGGAAGATTTTCATTTAATGTCAAGGGGGGCCGGTGCGAAAAGTGCCAGGGGGGCGGGACGATCAAGATAGAGATGCAATTTCTTCCAGACGTCTATGTTACCTGCGACGTGTGTCAGGGAAAGAGGTACAACGTCGAAACACTTGAAGTACGGTATAAAGATAAGTCTATTTATGACATTCTTTGCATGACAGTTGAGGAGGCTGTTTCTTTTTTTGATGCTTATTCACCTATCAAACAAAAGCTTCAGACTCTTCTTGATGTTGGCCTAGGCTATATAGAGCTAGGACAACCGGCACCTACGCTCTCTGGAGGGGAAGCACAACGCATCAAGCTTGCTCATGAACTTTCCAAGAAAAATACAGGCAAGACGGTCTATATCCTCGATGAACCAACTACAGGACTACATCTATATGATGTCGAGAAACTCCTTAATGCCCTCTATCGGCTAGTAGATCAGGGGAGTACAATAGTAGTAATTGAGCATAATCTTGAGTTCGTAGAACATGCTCAATACATAATCGATATGGGACCAGAAGGCGGATCAAGAGGTGGTAAGGTGCTCTACCAGGGCCCACTAGAGGGCATCTATGACGTGAAAGATTCCTACACGGGGGATTATTTGAAGAAAATAAGGCAGTAGAGATAGCAAAAGTAGCTAGTACCATTTCCAAGATACAAACAGTGTTAAAAAGATCCTAAATCCTAATCTGTCGACCAACGGACTAAACTCTAAACAGACCCCAATTATCAAAGTAAAGCATGCAAATCTGTCTCCTCGGACTTCTAGAGCATTGTGACTGCAGAAACAGGGATTCCTAATACATATGACAACAAGGTCTGTTGAAACCACGTCATTCTGTGAGATTAGCGAAGTATCTAGTTAAATGCACTTCGTTGCTAGATCCTTCTCCCGCCAGATCGGAGTCAGGATGACAAAACTCTTTTTTTCTTTTTTGTAGTATAAGCAGAAAAAAAAACGACGTGGTGTTACACGTCGCAAGATGAGTTAATCGCAATCAGCCACATGATAAAAAACGAGTATGCTAACAGGCCTATCAATGCTATAGGCGTAACTCCATTTATAAAGCTGGATTGTGCTGTCCACAATGTACTCAGGACGCATGGACAGCCATGTAGCAATCTCATTTTTGAGCAGGCCGCCGGGCGAATTACCAGAGACAGCAAACTCTACTACACCAGAGCAGGGAGCGCCAGCCTCAACAGGTTTGGCATTTGACGGTGTCATCTTGATGAGTGAGGCACCAACAACTATAGCTAAGAGAATTGCTCCGAGCTTTCGACTGAGCACGTTTCACTCCTTTGGTGAAGGCCAATAACTAATCATAACAGACTATAAGACATGTGTCAATAGATCTGTAGTCGGGAGAATGTAAAATTCCGTCAAATCCTTGGATCTAAAGGGACCTTGTTACCACACCTTCGAGGTGTGCCACACCTCGAAGGTGTGTGAAGTTGATTCAAAAAAAACCCTGTAGCAAGTTGATGATCAGCTCACTACAGGGATATGTTCAGCGCGTCTGGTAGGTGACAAAGAGCCCACTGCTCCATGTCCTATGACCATAGGGATCCGAGCCAGCAATAAATGAAGTGCTGATAACCAGCTTGTCTGGGTTTACCTTCTGCCAGTCCAGCAGCATAGAGATCAACTGAGCCAATCTCTCTCGCTGTGACATAGGGCCCCCATCGCGTCCGAACTCGATATATAGATACGATGCGCTCGGAAAATCTGTCACGTAACCGAAGTCATACGGCTCGGTCACAGACGAATGCTTCGAAACCATCACGCCAATACCATTTGAGTCACTGGCATTGGAGCTGTGGGTGCCATTAACACTTGCTCTGTAAATGAGAAAGACGAGGGCTCCGGCCAGGGCAAAAACAAGAGCAGGAAATCTCCACGAACTCATGTCCCAGACTCCTTTTGTGTGTGAATAGTAGAGAACACTACAAGTATATCATATTATAGGCTTTAAGGCAATCTTGTTAGTCCATTTGTCATCCTGATCCCGCTTTCACGGAAGAAAGATCTGATAAAAGAAGGACTTGTAGTTAGTCTTTTTACCCGTTAATCCGGGATCAAAACGACGCCTTATGTAACAATAAAGTCAAACGAAAGATCCTGAGATCCTTCTACGCAAACACTACGGAATGAGACGTACATTTAGGATTACAACTCTTAGACTTTCAGGATTCGTGAGCTTTTACGTTTTAATTTCGTTTTGATTTGCTAGCAGCAGATTGACCTTTGATTTTAGCCTTAATTCAACCTATCTTCGCTTTTTTCTTCCTTAGTAACACATGATATTTATTCGCAAAACGATGTGATTCGTCTCGCAGTGCCTGAAACACCCTGTATAGAGCAGTAGTGTTTGTCAATGCAATAGGCTTTTTCACTCCGGGGATGATGAGTCGATCTGGATTTTTGGCTAGTCCTACCATAGGTATTAGGAGGCCAAGTTGCTCCAACACCTGCTGCCCAACGTGGAGTTGTGGGCGTCCTCCATCCAAAATGATGAGAGTAGGGGTCCCCCAGTCCTTGAGATGTCTCTTCAGCCGCCGCATAAGGGTGTCACGAAGCATGTCAAAGTCCGAAGCCTCTTGTCCCATCGTAATTCGAAATCGTCGATATGACTTTTTCTCAAACATGCCATCTCTGTAGACTACCATTGATCCAACTGATTGCCCAAACTGTAAAGTGCTTTGATCATAACATTCTATTCGATAGTCTGAGACATCAACCGTCTCAGCAAAATGCTCCCGTACAAATTCTTGTAGTTCAGGACGCAGATCAACCGTATCTTCATGCAGAAAGTCATTAGGACTATGAAACCGGCGATAGTATAGTAGATGATTCAGTCTCTTGAGTCTATCTCTTATGCGTATAGCATTTTCAAAATCCTGTGCATCTGTATACCGCTTTAACTCTTTTTGAAGCTCACTTGTGACTAATAAATGATTACCAGACAATATAGTGATTACACGTCGGATATTTCGACGGTAGAGACGACGCGCCATCCTCTCTTCAGCTTCACCCAAATGACTAACTACAGATGGACAAGGGGAGCAGAGTCCTAGCTTAGCATAAAAACACGCCCGATTACCTATATACTGTTGTGTACAAAAGGGGACAACATGTCGGATCAGCTTGAGCACCGACTCAGCAACTCTCATCGATTGGAAGGGGCCAAAGTAGAGAGACGACCCATCATCTTCAGCGCGAGTTAGAATAATTTTCGGATAGTTATCTTTTTTAGTTATCTTGATGTAGAGGAATTTCTTGTCATCCTTCCATATCACGTTGTAACGTGGCTTATGCTGCCGAATCAAATGCGCCTCCAGTGTGATAGCATCAAAATCAGTAAGTGTTACTTGATATTCGATCGTATCAGCCTCATGCACGATGGCGCGTTCTTTTTGTATCAAGGCTGCTGCTTGGATATGTGAAGCTACTCGAGCTTTCAGACTAATGGATTTGCCAATATAGATTGGCACACCTCCCTTTTTGAAGATGTATATTCCGCTATTTAGAGGGATGTCTTGTATGTGCTCTCTTGTGATCATGGTGGTGAGTATGACGACGCAATGCTGTAAGTACTGCGACTAAAAGTAGTACAAGTATACCAATACTGCCGGGGAGAAGAAGAGCTTTCCAACTTTGTTGAAACGTAACACTTATGGTTTTGTCGTACATACCTCCCACTTGGATAGTGATATCCTTTTTCCCAATATGGGTCGAGGATACCTCCAACGGGACTTGGGCCACTTGGCCAGGGGCAAGTAAGGCTATAACTGGCTCAGAAAACTGGATGCTCACCCCTTGCGAATAGGCAGTGAGAGAAAGATCATGGAGGAAGACATTTCCACTATTTCTTATGCTCAACATGGCAGTATATTTTTTACCCTGGGATAGTATCATTGGCAGATCGGCTTGTACTTCAACTGACTTCGTCTGTGGTAATGTCTTGCTGGTAGGAGTGACTTGGACATCTATCGAGTCTTCATACTTATAGCTCCCGGCGGGCAATGGATACGTGTCGTCTTTACCATGTATCGCAAATACAATGTGGCTAAAGTCCATAGCGCTAAAATAATCGATGCCAGAGGTATCTTGCCATGTGGGGTCTACAGGAAGCCATGTCTGGCGCGCGTTGTCGTAGAACTCAGGCCATGCATGTAGCACATCAGTGCGTAACGAAAGAGGCTGCAGTTGTGGGTCAAATGCATAAGCATAACCCTCGATCTCACGTGCATAGATTCCTTTCTCACGGGCTAGAGCAACAAAAACATCTGCATACTCCGTACAGACAGCCTCTTCCGGACTCGAAAGAGCCTTTTGAGCACCAAGCCGTGTGAAGCCGTCTGAGATCCTGTTTAGAGAGTAGGTGAGGTGATTTGTCGTAAAATCATAGATATCTTTTACCGTATGGAGTGCTGAGATGTTTGAATTTCCTACATACCCACCGAGCTGCCATGCGGGCCGTGCACTAAGCAGATATGATTTCTGCTGTGCTATGGCCCCACGAACGTACCCCAACATCTCTGTTCGTGGCTTTGCATAAAGAGTTACCTGACCTCGATATCGTATGGGGATATTGGCAAAGGGACCTAACTCATACTGGGCTAGGTAGTTTCCATCGATATCTATGTAAAATTTTTTTGGGCTTAGGATCTAGTGACTGCAATATTGTCTGCTGATATAACGTATCAGGAGGAAGTGCAATATCCATCAGGACAGGCGTGATTCCAGGATTTTTCAATCTATACTTCAGGTCGAGAGCATAGTTTTGGCTCTCACCAAATGCGACATAGACGGTGTTCGTAGTTAAGCTATCCCATGTAAGGGTATTAAGGTCGATAGCGCTTGGACGAGGCTTAGCTATAGACAGTGGCTCCTTCATGGAGATTGGTCTGACTAGCCGAAACGTAATAGGTGCTTCGCCTTCTTTATACAAAATCGGCAATAGCCCCTCAACTATCCTCCCGGTCTTGCGTATGACATTTCTCTGGGTATAGCGAATTGTCAAGTCATTGACTGTATTTGTCCCAATTGGTGGCTGAGTAAAAGTAAATGACAATTCATAGGTATCTCCTACTTTTTCCTTCTGAAAATTAACAGGCCCGGAGCGTGATTCTGCCGTGATGTCCTCAATATCAACATGAGCTGGGAAAGACAGCTTAAATGTCGAGACATAAAGGTCAGGCCTATCCTGGGTGATGAGGACACCTAGTTCGGCTTTGATAGTACTTAGATCCTCTTGAATACGATATGTGAGGTCGTATGAGACGTCATAAAAGGCAGCCTTTGCTGCAGGAGGAAAGTAAACAAAGCTAGTAAAGAAGAGAAAAACAATACATCGACAAATCCAGCGCATGCATTCATTATAGCGGAATAGAAAAAGGGATTATTTTCAAATTTGCGCTAGCTGTCAGACTAAGCATTCTTGACTCTAGAAAGATCCTAATTACGACAAAGCTTTAAGACAAAAAATTCAAAGATCAAAACCACGTGCTTGCGCTTTGAGCGGGTCACTCTGATAGGAGTGAAGTATCTTGCTGAGAAGTCTCTTTAACCAGATTCTTCTCCCGCCAAGGCGGGATGAAAATGACGCATCTAGTGTCTGAAATTTGATTAGAGATTTGACACTCGAAATTATATCTCTCTTCATTTTCTCCCCACCGTATACACATATGGATGATAGAGGAAGTAGGCTGGGAGCTCCTCATTCATCAATTCCTGAAACTCCTTATAGATGAGCTTACGTTGCTGCACATTTACATTTTTTCGTCCATTTTCCAGCAGCTGGTCAATCTTTGCATTTTTAAAATGGGAAATGTTTGTTGGAGAAGATGCTTGAGTAGAGTGCCACAAAAAATACTGATCAGGATCATCTGGCACATCCCAGATAGTAAGAAATAGATCAAATGTGTCAGGTATATAGGAAACAAGTCGTAGATCTATCTTAGCCCCGGCAGCTTCCAAGGCCGACTTTATCTGCTCTGCTACGTCTCCATAATCGTAAAAAGAATACAGGGTCAGTCCAGCAGATGAAGAACCCTGCTTTACCTCAGCAGCAATAAGGTCTTTAGCCTTTTTGAGATCTCGGGGATATTGCTTTACTGTAGAGTAAAAAGCCCAGGAAACTGGCGGTATCGGCCCAATACCCGGCTGTCCAAAGTCACGTAGATCCGGGAGCGCATAGGCAACAGCCTTTCGAGCATCCCTCGTCTCAAATGATGGGGCTGAGGTGTTGAGAAATAATGTCATGTAACGCGTGTAGTCGACGTCTTTCTTTACTGCTGTATTGTTCCACTGGGCAAACTGCTGAGCGACTTGAGGAGTAAGGGTCGTAAAACGCGTAATCTCACCACGTTTGAATGCAGTAATCAGGTCCTTTTCATTTTTGTAAAAGCGAAATACACGATAGGGTAAATCCTTTTTTGTGGGATAGAGGTGGATAGTGTCAATGGTGCCTTTGGAGAACTTTACACTCTGGATCCGGTATAGTCCCCCAATTCCTCTTAGTGGTTCTCTAATAAGTGGTTTAGTGAGATATACAGGGAAGATGTTTAGTGACTCACTAAGCTTAAATTCGAGGGTAAAGTCATCGATCACACTGAGCTCAACACCTTCAAGTCTAAGATGAATATCCCTTGCCGTAAATGCCTTGCCATCATCCCAATTGAGATTTTTCTTTAGATGAAAACGGTAGCGCTTTTCACCCTCAAAAAGCTCCCAGGAATCTGCAACAATAGGGATGATCTCCCCCTTTGGAGTGACATGGACAAGTGGTGACGAGAGCAGCGTAGAAACCTCATCAGGAAGATTTTGACTAGTATATGCCCCCACAAGACCAGTGACCTCTTTTTTGTTAAATAGAAACGCATTGATAATAGGGTATAGCGACATGAGCACTATCATGCTCACGAAACTCACCAACATACTAGCTAAGAGTATTCGTGCATTCTTTTTGACAAATGCCTGCGCCAGCCACCAATAAAAGCGGACTCGCTTCATATAGATCATATGATACGTAATATGATCGCCACAACCAAGAAGAGAAATATAAGCAAGGCGGTAGCCCACATGATCCATTTCTCGATACCACGACGAGTTGCAAATTGTTCACCACCGCCACCCCATGCACTCCCGAGCCCAGCACCACGTCCTTGGATGAGGATAAGGATGACTATGATGACCGAAAGTACCAGAAGTACAGAAGTAAAAAATGTGTTCATGAGGGTATTATAAAGCACATGATGATCAATTACCATTTATCTCTGCTTAGTGAATATTGAGGTAAAGTATGTACTTGCATCGCTCCTGTCAGCCTGAACTAGGCGCTGTGTCTAAAGACAGAGAGAAATATAGCCTAGATCCCAGTTTCTCAAATCTCACGATACAGTCTCGCAATTAGAGTTGTGTGGGGTGACAACAGTATCAGTTTGCTATAATTCACATATCCAGCCGGGGTGGTGAAATGGTAGACACGCCAGACTTAAAATCTTGTGATCTTATGATCGTGTGGGTTCGATTCCCCCCCCGGCACCACAATCAAACTTTCCGATTTTTGCCCGACCGATTCGGCCGCGCGAAGCGCGGAAAGGTATGGAAACACTGGCTCGCCGTGCACGGCGTATCGGCTGATGAGTTAATTAAATAAATATGAGTGAGAATCTTCCACAAAATGAACCCTCAATAGAAGACCACACTGATGAAGAGGTTTTCCAAAATTACATGGAAGACTTGAAATTATCGCCCGAAGATTTTGATAAGAGAATACTCGATGTTGGTAGTGGCTCAAGCCAATTTGCTAAGTGGGCGAGAGATCACCATGTAAGTTCTCAAATTTTTAGCTTGGAGCCAAAACAAGAACCTCAAGAGAGAACAAAGAGTGTGCAAGGTAAAGCCGAGGCGATACCCTTTCAAAGCGAAGTATTTGATCTTGTAGTGTCGAACGCTTCAATTCCCAACATTTTTTTAGGAGAAAGTCCAGAGACTGTGAAAGAAAGAGTGAGGAGTAGCTTGTTTGAGTTAATGAGAGTGACGAAACCCGGCGGCGAAATTCGCCTCGGTCGTGTTTTAAGAGGAAAAGTCTATGAATCGCAAGAAATACTTGCTTCAGCTTTAGACGAAGCTTTTGCTGAATTACGACGAGACTACGGAATAGAAATTGAAGAAATTCCTTATCCAGCCGCTAATACATATGAATATGTAAATCATCAGCCAGTAAAAATTGCTTGCTAAGGCATATTTGATAAAGATGCACAAACCAATAAATTTTGAACATGAAAAACCAACAAAGTAAGAAATATGAAGGAAGAAAATATATGGTTGTGCCACATGATCCTGAATGGTTAGTTCTCATTGCAAAAGAAGCCGAAGACCTGATAGAGATATTCGGTAGCGATGCTATTAAAATTGAGCACATATGAAGAACATCCGTTCCTAATTTGGAGAGTAAACCAACGGTAGATATTTTAGTTACCGTACAGGATATTGAGGTTGTTGATCGGCATACTGGGAAAATTGAATCTCAAGGATATAAATATCCAGGAGAATACGTTACGCCAGGCTCAAGACTATTTGTAAGAGAAAGAGTAGAAAATGCCGATAGATTATTTAATGTGCATATTTTTCCGAAAGATCATAAACATGTAAAAGATATGATTGGTTTGCGCGATTATTTCCGAGATCATCCCGAAGAGGTGGAAAAATTTGCTAAACTGAAAAAGGAGTTGGCTACAAAATATCCGAATGACTAGCTCAATACCGGAAGTTAAAAGATGAATACATGGAAGATCTGAAAAAGAGAGCTCTAGACTTAGATTGATTGTTGGCGGCGAAAAAAATTTTGGCCTACCGCGAGAGCCCGAGCGTTCCGCCGGAGCGAAGCGGAGGCGGTCAGTTCTGTTCAAAAAATGTTCGAGCAGATTTGTATAATTCCGCATGACCAATACTTACTAAGCCTTAGTCTTGATAAGCTCTGCTAATAATACTTATACAGTTTATCTTGACATGGTTTAACCTTGATTTGCATCGATAGCGCCTTCTGTGATCATCACAAGTTAGATTACATTATATTCCTATAGTATTATTGGACACTTTATGCTAGAGTACCCATAGTCGCTTCTCATAAATAGGGGGTAGCAGGATGGTATCTCTGACAGCCATTTGGATCACTGCAATCGTGACTTGCATGGCTAACATAATTCTTGATCCAATTTTTGAAGATCGGCCTTATAGGGGTCTAATTGGAGGAATCACGATTACAAAGTGTATGTGGATTATTACCTTTGCTGTTATCCTCTCTCTTGTAGCTCATTTTACGCCATGAAGAAAACAGGCCCCCACTGATCCGACGTAACGGACTGCGAGGGTCATTTTTTTTAATCTTTCTCTTCAGCATCTGGTCGCCAGGTAATGACATCTTTTACGAAATGCTCAGGAAGTCGCCCTCTAACTAACTTACTTACTACCCGAGCGTCATTAATCTCATCTCTCGCTGCTACTATCACACCCTGCAAGACTGGTTTCTGGCCTGGTGAAATATCTACTTTGCTTACCCCAATGACATCTGAATCCAGCACCTCAAGTACCAGGGCTGTATAATCCCTCATCCTCTTAGTGCTCTTTATCTCTAATAGAAACTCAGAACCTACAGGTATTTCTCTCTTGGGACCTTTATACAACCCTCTTGCATAATGCCTTTGGATCTCAATCGCCATATAGTGGCATGGTAAGACGTAGATGGCATAATTGCAATGCCCACCAAAGTTGCAATATCCCGTAGTATGTGGTATAATTAATACAGCACATTCGCACTTAAACAAGGAGGACTCCCTGGTGGAGAGGAAATTGTATCCAATTGTAGTCGCCGTGGCAACATGTTGGGTAGCTCTCAGGGTAGAAGAATTTCTCGTTCAGATTTGGGGAATTCAAGCAAATGAGCCTGGGCAGGTCAAACTATACACGTATGTGGTATTTTTCTTAGGTATGATCGTTGTTAGCGTATTTAATTGAACTCAGTCCCAGCTTAAGGAGTAGGGTGATGATCATCGTCATCGACGACGATTTCGATCGCCGGTTCGGAGAGATCCCAGGAGTGATGCATGCCACCACCCCTGAGGATGGACTCGCCCTGGTCCGCAGTCACTGGGGAGAGATCACGCATCTCTTCCTCGACCATGATCTGGGCTATGATGACAAATTCCTTCCTCTAGACATCCGGCCTGTGGTGAGCTGGCTGGAAGAGCGCGCCGTAACAGAGGGTCCAGGAAAATTCACTATCTGGGTCCACAGCATGAATCCCAAGGCCACAGTACTCTCGACTGGCCTAAACAATCGAGGGTACACGTGCCACAGGGTCGCCCTGACGTTTGCTCAAAAGCTCTACCATAAGTTAGTCGAGTAATCACCACGGCTGAAACCACCCCTCACCATCAACTCGATGGTGAGGGGCTTTTTTGAAGCCGTTTGTCTTTGGCTGGCGGCTAAAATCTCCACCGTAACCTTTAGGTGAAGGGGGATTTCCTTTAGGGAAGCTCCGGGGAATTGGGGATATTGGGATATTCGGAAACGGAGTAATTATTTTCCATGGATTCATCACCTCTTGCCTTTTTCTTCTTTAATCTGCTATACTATAGGCAATAACACGCTTGGTTCAAAAAGGACGCACTCTTTGTATAATTGTTAAGGGTTTTGCCGACTTAGCTCAGTGGTAGAGCAACGCTTTTGTAAAGCGTGGGTCCGGGGTTCAAATCCCCGAGTCGGCTCTTCTTGTCCCCGTAGCTCAATTGGATAGAGCGGCGCCCTTCTAAGGCGTAGGTTGCAGGTTCGACCCTGCCGGGGATGCTCCTCCCCTCACCATCCGCCTGCTGGTAGAATGGTGAGGGGCACGTTCTTGCTTGCGCGGAGGCCACCAGCCTCCGCTTTTTTTGAATCAGCTCTCCTCTGGAGGGCTGATGAAATCCCTCCGAAGCCCTGAGTGTATCCAGGGGCGAAGGGGTTTGCCCTAGTCCATCATTCTGATCGAAGGAAATCTACTTGGTGTTTTTGTCTTTAGATCCTGAATCAAGTTAGGATTACAACTCTTAGATTTCCAATTGAATATGCCTCGCCATAGGCTGGCCAACCGACCAATTCAACCACTGCCCATTCTTGACTTAATACGGCCTATAGAGTATACTTTAGTAAGTTCATTTACAGAAAACGGAGGACTCAATGCTCAAGAGGATGCGATTTGAGTACACAGGGTCTGAGCTGACCGATGCGATACTCATCAAAGCATGTGAGAGTTTGGTCAAGCAAGGCCACACTCCCTGCACAATTCTGCTGCCAAATGGCACAGCAAAGGGAAGAAAAAAGGTAACTATCGTAACACATCCATCCTTTTTGGGCATCAATCTCCCAGCGAAGGAGATCATGGTTGTCATCCGTATCGAGCCTGAAAATGTGACAACCGGGTCTTTCAGCATCGAGTATAGGTCAAAGCCGAACAAAGAAAAGAGGGTTAGCCGTGTTCATGTATAAGACGTTTGTCTATGAGGGAGAGCTGGATGTTAAGACGATTGAGGCAGCCGCATTGTCTCTCTGGAGAGACGATTATGCTCCAACTGGAGTCGGAGTGCTAGAAGGCACTCTGCCAGGCGTAGAGACTGTTACGGTTGTT
The DNA here is from genome assembly GCA_001567515.1 of Microgenomates bacterium OLB22. GTDB lineage: Bacteria > Patescibacteriota > Microgenomatia > UBA1406 > HO2-37-13b > OLB22. The sequence goes on along the minus strand of LLEV01000010.1, from coordinate 21,302 downwards.
AAACCAATGATTCGGCTCTTTGGGATTCCCATCCTTAGCCGCGCATGCGTGCTAAGGGTATCCATAAGAGATGCTATGATGCTCAAGCAAGGGCAATTCATTGTCTCATTTCATCCAACTCGAGGACCGTTGAAGTATCTCGAGTAACCCCCGCTACGGCGGGGTTTTTTCGTCTTGCTTTGTATTCTAGTGTATGGGGAAATCTAGGTTTTGTTGTTATACAGATGCAGGCAAGGGACAAAACCGGATGGACCCCTGGCCAACGACCAGTGATGACACACATACGTTTCACTTTTAGGCTGGGCTTTGATCTTTTATATATAAACTTTACGCCTACTATGGTAGATGCTGGACCAAGTACGGAATGACGGAGAGGAAATGTTTACCACTCAACCCTCGCCCCCTCAACAAGCCCATACTTCTCACTTGTACCTGAAGGCACCTCTAGCACCGCATTATAGAGTCCTTTTTCACTCTGGAAAGTCCGCGGATAGCTCTTAGGAGTGATACCTTTTTTTACTTCTAGTATCTCTTTCTCAGGAGAGATATAGACAAGATCAAGACTCAAATACATATCCTTCATCCAAAAAAGTATATTTACCAGGTTTTTCAAATAGAAACAAAAGCCCATATCCAGCTGGGAGGGTCCTCGTCCCAGATAAGCCTCGTTGTCGAGTATATTGTGTATCAGCTACATATGCCTTGAGGCTTTTATCAGTTCCTATTTGCAGTGTAACTATACGATAGTCATAGAGGGCACCAATTGGTCGAGGCAAAGCTCTGCAATAAATATAAGTACATGCTAGAATTCCTAACATGAGTAGCCCCGTGAAGTAAGCAGTCCTTTTAAGAAATGGCTTTACCTGCATAGTTAAGCAACTGTTTTGTGAGTTCCTGTACAGACTCGTCATCCAGTGCAGAATAATTGTAGACGATATGTCTTTTCTTAGTGAATAGTTTTGCTATCTTTTCTACTTCTTTTGCCTCTACCTCATCAGTCTTGGTTAGTAGTATGATCTCAGGCTTTTCAAGCAGGTCGCTGTCAAAATGGGCGAGCTCGCTCCGGATAGTGACATAGTCACGAACAGGGTCGCGGGTAGTACAGTCTATACAGTGAACTAGCAGACGTGTTCGTCGAATGTGTTTGAGAAATCTGATCCCAAGCCCTTTGCCCTCATGCGCCCCCTCTATGAGTCCCGGGATGTCAGCCACTATGACCCCATGTAGATCACCTAGATTAGGCTCTAGTGTGGTAAAAGGGTAACCTGCTGCCTTCACTTGGGCATTGGTCAACACATTGAGCAGTGTCGACTTGCCGGCATTGGGTAGCCCTATAAGGCCTATCTGGGCTATGTACTGTAGATCAACTCTGATGATGCGTTTCTGTCCGGTCGTCCCCTTTTGTGCATAGTCAGGTGTCTGACGGGTCGAGCTCTTGAACTCAGTATTACCTTTGCCGCCCTTGCCGCCCTGTGCCAGTAGAATAGTCTTGTCAGGCACATCTAGATCCCAGGTCTCACCACTCTCGATGTCAGTGAGAATGCTGCCGACAGGGACCACAAAGGTCACATCTTGCCCATCTTTCCCTGTCTTGAGCCTGACACCGCCTGGCTCACCACTTTCTCCGAGGATCTCGGGGTGATGACGATATCGAGATAGCGCGCCTAGATCCGATACTGCCTTGACATAAACACTTCCTCCATCCCCACCATTACCGCCGTCAGGACCACCTCTAGGGACATATTTTTCTCGACGGAATGAGACCCTGCCTGGGCCACCATCACCTGCCTTGATCTGAAGCTCTAATTCATCTATTACCATAGTGCTATTATAACGGGCAGATGCGAAAAAAGATACTACAGGTCTACTTATCAAGCCACTCAGGGAGAAGTCCTCTCCCTACATAATACCCTAGCTCAATTGGAGTCCCTACAAGCAGTGTGCTGACACGAGGGTCAACATTTTCAGAAAAGAACGTTCGTCTGTTTAGTTGAGATATGATCTCTGGCTCATACTCGACATAGTAGGGATATCGCGCTAAACCTGCTTCAACGCCTCCCGCTAACAACCAGTCAAAAACTTGAGGGTAGGTGAAAGGGGAATAACGATCTATCACGGGAAAATCAGCTACTGCGTGTGTAAAGTCTTTAATAAACTGCTCTACAGGGGCAGATGCGTCTGGCATATGTGCTATGACTTGTTCAAAACGAGCTTTTTGTCTAGCCGCATCAAGTATGAGTCGTTGAGCTAGTCTGCTGCTTGTTGCATTTTGGTTGTCATGCCATGCAAGCAGAAGGGGGATCTTCTTGCGAGCTTCCTCACGAAATGAGTCTCTTAGACCACGTGCAATATCTATGGATAGTTCAGTGAGTTCTTTTTTCATGCGCGAAGTATACAAGATTAGAGGAAATAGTTGAATTGAGAACTACAAATTGTGAGTATCATTGCGCAATGCTCAATGAACTATTGAGTATTCAATTTACGATGTCCATAGATAGATAAAACTTGAATACCATATTGTTATGCGTGTGCCCGGGAGAGGACTTGAACCTCCACGCATTGCTGCACAGCCTCCTCAAGACTGCGTGTATACCAATTTCACCACCCGGGCAACTCTCACTCATCCCTGATTTCAATTTACTTTCAAAACGCTGTTATCTGCTGCCCCGCTGAGCGGGATCTTCGATAACCAATTTCACCACCCTGGCAAGCTAAGTTGTATTATATCAAACTCTGTCTGCGAGTCCACGATACCAAAAAGACAGGACCCAATTACCAACCCCGGGGGGTTGGTTTACGTAGAAACCTCGGGGTAGTTATGTAAAAACTCCCTCCCATTGTTGAAACTTAAGAGTAAACAAACCCCGGGTTGGTAAATGAATGAACATAATTTCTCTGGCGATTTTTAGCGACTATGCTATACTCCTAGCCATAAGCACCTACACAAAGGAGGTTCGTTTTGACTACGGTAGTCGTTCAGAAGTGGGAAGAGTCGGAGAGAGGTTGGAGTGTTCGTCCAGATGGATATTCTTTGCATTTGACCGAAGCCGATAGAAAGGCATATGTTGACAGCTATTGGAAGGCGATGCCGGATCAAGTTCCCGACGAATATTCTCGACCTAGTGGCGCACCATATACTGCTGATGTAGAGGAAGATACTTACAATCTAGTAGCGACAAGTGAACAGGGTGTCAGGATATATGATAATACCTACCCTGGGTCAGAGGGAACTGATGGTTGGAAGCATCCTGCGACGGTTCATGGTTAGCTGAAGATGAGAAAAGCCTGGTTTAAAAGACTCCTCACTCTAATTCTCATTATGTTAGTCAGTTCTACAATCCAAGCAATTGTGGATGTTGAATTCCTCAACTTTGGAACTGAAAATCTGAGATCCATAGGCATAGGCGTAGTCCAAAAAGCAATTCATGATGGTATGGATGAGATACATGGCGTGATTATGTTTTTTTTTATTTGCAGACTATTTGGCTATGACCTGAAGCTAATTCCAGCAGTATCGAGCAGGTCTTCAAGTAGTACCAGCAGAAGCCTATCAGTCGGATCAGATCCCTGACTAGCTTACCCAGCCTACACGAGGGCTGGGATTTTTTATGCACAAATACTATTTTTTATGACTTTAGCTTGCTATAATAAGGCCAGAGAAATCATTTTAAGGGCTTGTAGCTCAGTTGGTTAGAGCATTCGGTTTACATCCGAAGGGTCAGGGGTTCGAGTCCCTTCAAGCCCACATTAGAGTTTTTTTCCAAACGAAGTGAGGTTTAGAAACACTCATGTCCCCCGAAGTGAGTTTTTGTCTGAAGGGATGTATGTCATGAGACAAACATGAACGTAGGTGGACCGCCTGAATGACTAGGGGGAATTAGGAATCTCCGGGAAATTAGAGAACTAATTCAACTACTATTGCCCTCTCACTTTTGACTTATTCCCCCAACCTGCTACACTTATCTCATGATCATCCTCGCATTTGACCCTGGTATTGAGCGGACTGGCTTTGCCGTCTTTACTACTGAAAAGGGAGGGGAACAACTTGTTGACTTTGGGTGTCTATTCACAGAAAGATCTAGAGCTCTTCCAGACAGACTTGACCACCTACATCAGCAGGTAACTAAGCTCTTTAGGGAACACAATCCTACTCATATCGCTATGGAACAGCTTTTTTTTACCAACAATCAAAAGACAGCTATTACTGTAGCACAAGCACAAGGGGTGTTGCTGCTAGCAGCAGCAGATTATGGCCCTGTCACTTTTTTCTCACCAGTGACTATCAAGATGGCTGTAACAGGGTACGGCAAGGCCGATAAGAAGCAAGTACAGCAACTCGTCATTGCCCAACTAGGGCTTAAAGAAGCTCCAAAGCCAGATGACACAGTGGATGCTATAGCCTGTGGGCTCACCGCTGTGATCCACTACAAACTCCAACAGACCCTAGCTAGAGCACACTAATTGGTGTCTAGTTTGACAATCACTGTCAGACTGTGTACATTCGTCTGCAGACTATGATCGGGAAAATAACTGGACAAATAACAGAGATACGCCATGATATCGCCTATGTCTCGACAGTCTCGGGAGTAACGTACCTGGTTTCTGCTTCACCCGAAGTAGCTTTCCATAATGGAAAAGAGGTCACGCTTTACACCCATCTAGCAGTCAGAGAGGATGCTCTGACACTCTATGGTTTTCTCACCTGGGATCAGTACTGGCTTTTCCTTAAACTCTTGGGGGTCGATGGTGTAGGCCCAAAGATGGCCTTTACCATAGTATCTTCCAAGGGGTACGACCAGGTAGTGGATGCCATAGGCAAAGGGGATGTATCATTTTTTACTCAGATTAAAGGAGTAGGGAAGAAGACAGCACAAAGAATGGTGCTCGATCTGACAGGTTCACTGGAAAAAGCTGTGGCTACTACTTATACTCCAGATGAGCAACTAACCCTTGATGCGCTTCTTTCACTCGGATTTGATAAAGCCAAGATCATTGAGGTCATGGGGTCGTTACCTATGGGGTCTGTAGAAGAGCGGATAACAGCAGCCCTGCAAAAACTCTCCTCTGGATCATGACGACACAACCTTTTGAACAGCTATTGCGCCCAAAGCGCATACAAGACTACATCGGACAAAGCTCAGTCAAAAAGGCGCTGCGGCTTTTCTTGGATGCTGTACACTCGCGCAACCAGATCAATGAACATGTACTTCTTTATGGCCCACCCGGCATAGGGAAGACTACACTAGCAGCTATCCTCGCTGAAGAGCTCAAAGGTGACTTGCGCATCACTTCAGGCCCAGCTATCGATAAAGCAGGCGACCTCGCTGCCATCCTATCTAATCTCAAGGATCGTGATGTCCTTTTTATAGACGAGATACATCGCTTACACCGCGCTGTAGAAGAATCACTTTATCCAGTTTTGGAAGAATTTCACCTAGATATCGTCATTGGCAAAGGCCCTTCAGCACGTACCGTGCGACTCCCTGTGCCTCGTATAACCATCATAGGGGCTACCACAAGGGTAGCCTCGCTGTCTGCGCCACTAAGAGATAGATTTGGAATGATCTTGCGTCTGGACTTTTATAGTGACGCTGAAATGTCTCAGATAATAGGTCGCACGGCAAAGGTGCTCAAGATACCGCTTCACGACGACCTCATCAAACATATCGTGATCAGGTCGCGAGGAACACCAAGATTGGCAAATAGGATCATGAAGCGCCTAGCCGATCTTCATCAAGTAGAGGCGATGAGTGAGATCTCGCATGATCATCTGGAGCACTTATTTGAGTTACTGCAACTTGATGACAAAGGACTACAAGAGATTGACAAGAAGTATCTGGAGCTACTCATCAACACATTTGAGGGTGGACCAGTAGGGGTCTCCACACTTGCTATGGCACTGAGTGAAGATATACGAACACTAGAGGAATTTATCGAGCCATACTTACTCAAGATTGGTTTTATCAAAAGAACTGCAAAGGGAAGGGTAGCAACTTCAGACGGGATAGAACACTTAAAGAGATCGTAAGATGTAAAATATTTCACAATGTCATTGAACACTCAACGAATGATTCCTATTGGTTATTGATACTTATTATTCAACGGCATGGTACAATTTCAGCATGTCAGATCAAGCCGAGGAGAAAATACTATTGTCTAAATCCACCAAGCAGCTTTTTGAGACTCTCAGCACTCGTCCAGCAAGAAGGGGCAAGGGGGACCCCATTGAGGTATCTGAAGCGGCTTCATTTGTGGCATTTGCATATGAAAAACTACGAAGTGCTATTGAGTTTACTGAAGAACACCTATTTCGGCGTGCAGCAATAGCTCGTATACTTCGCAGGCGATTGGGGCTCAATCCTTCGGGTAAGGGTGAGGGAGAAAACATTATCAGAGAGCTCCTCTGGGGTAACTATTTCGAAAAGGGAGCACTTACATCCGCTGATGTGACACGCATACAGGAATGTGTTGATGCCTACCTTCAGCTCCTAAAGCAGGTCAGTCATGGGAAGAATCATAGCTCTTTACGAGACTATATGATAGATCTTCTCTCGTGTGAGATTGAGGAGCTCCTCAATCCTGAGTACCATCACAGAAAACTTTCCTTTCTCTACTTTTTTTACCAAACAACCAAGGAAAAGGTCGTCATAGAGGGATGCTCTCCAGAAGAGAAAGACCAATATCACTACGTGGCTTGTGAACAAACACTTCTCAAAAATGACAAGGTGTTTATCAGGTATCATCTCCTCACTTTGCAGTGGGGCAAAATTGTAGAGCTTACAGAAGACCAATTACGTGAGCTCGGAGAGCAATTCCGCCAAACTACGGCCGAAGTAGAGAGAATCATCGAGAATATCTACCATCCTCGGCTGACACGAAAACTCTCAACATTACTTCCTCCATTTAGAATCCTATTTGACTTGATCGAAGAAAAAGGAGAGGCTGCACAGCAGCTGCTTTCATCCAAAAAGGATCTATATATTAACGTAAAAGAGCTTTGCATAAAAGACTTATACAGAGGTAGCCGAAAAACTTAAGGGGGCAGGGTGGAGAAGTATCATCTACATTTTTGTCACAAAGATGCTATTTGTCTTGCTACTCGAGCTACCACTTACAACTGCACTTTTTGCTGAGGCATCACTTCTCCCGGTAGCTATAAACACCATAACACCTCCTTTGCTCATGGGTCTTATCGTCCTTTTCACTTCAGCACCAGGAGAAGCTAATACAAAGACTATCCAAAAGTCTTATCGAAGATATCATAGATGAGGAGTCAGACTTCGAGATGCAAGAAACTATCCATATAGCTATGCGCAAAAAAAAATAGGCGACCTATACTGTTTGCCGCATTTACCGCCATTTATACCTTTATCACTATAGCTGTGTTCAGTGGTATATATCTCGGCTTGGAGCTACTCGGATTTACTATGGTGAGTAAGTTGATCTTTATTTTTTTTGTAAGCGTAATAATGTTTTTTGGATTTAGGATACGTCAAATTGCTCGTGAATACACGGTGGCAAGGGACCAGGCATTTTTAGCACCTGTGCTTGACACACTGGCCCTTCCCCTTCTCTCATTTGGAAAGCTCCTTAGTAGCGAACTATCACGATTTAACATCCTTATTCTGTTTTTTGATGTGGTCTTGGAGGCTCCGTTTAAACTGATCGTAGAGGTAGTCGAAGAATGGATCAGATTTACCAAGGGAAGGAGAGAAGAGATTTTGTAAAGGCTTGTAATTTATGTCCCCGTCATTCTCAACGCAGTGAAGCTCTTGTAATCCAAACTCCAATTATGTGGATCCTTCTCCCAACAAGGAGGGTCAGGATGCATGACCCTACCAACTAGTTCAACCTCAGTAAGTAATAAAATACTTTACATCTGCCTTTTCACGGAGAGTAGAGAGTAGCTTTTGGACTTCTGCACTGATCTTTTCTGATTCTATCTGCTGACGTACTTGGGTATCAAGCGCTTCAGCGTCCAAGTCCTTTGGGAGTTGATCCTTATTATCCTTTTTATATTGTTCCACGTCTTCATCTGTTACTTTCACACTACCGGCTACAAGCTTCTTTAGCATTAATTGACGCTTGATCTGGATCATAAGCTGGTCTTTAGTCATCCCTTGAAAGGAGAGAAATTGATCAATAGTCTGACCATTCTCACTTAATTGCTTACCTATCTTGTCATACTCTGCCTTCACATCTTTGTCTGACACATCAACTTTCTTTTCCTTGGCGTAGGCATCCAACAAGGTACTAGTAACCTGTTCATCTAGAATAAATTTGCCACCTTGATGTTCGAGCTCTTTGATGACGGTGTAACGCCAGATAGGCTTACCATTTACCATAGCTGCTAGTACTAGATGTTTTTGACTATAAACAAGCGCACAAAGTCCAACAATCACAAGAAGGAGGTAAAAAGCGGGATTGCGCAGGACCCCTCCCGCTGGTTCGGTCACCATTGGAGCAGCCGCTCCACTCAACATAGGATCTTCATCCACTTCATCAGGTATATATAACTCTTCCGCTACCGCGACCTTATCATGCTTTTTTGGAGCAATTTTCTTTGTGGTTTTTTTGGGAGTGCTTTTCTTATCCATGCCCCATTATAGTGGACAATTGCAGAATTCAACAACAAAATGAAGCAATGCCAAAAAAAGCCACTACACATAGGTAGTGGCTCTGGTGATCTTATCGCCAGTAAAGGACCCCTGTAACGACTTCTACTGGATCTGTAACTTCGTTCATACCAGTGACCCTGACCTGAGGCCAGAATACACTTGATGAGGTGACCAGATCAGCGGATTGAAATGTAGGGGACCCTAGCACAATGGCTGCATACTTCTGCGAACCATCGAGCTCCCATTTTGCCCTTAGGATACCGTCAAACATCTCGAGGATTTGCCCTTTGGTCACTAGTGATGACCAACGAAAACGCGCAGCTACGCGCTTGATGCTTGCATCTCCAATGACCTGCTCTACGCTCAAAGACTGAGCAGGTATATCCTCTGCGTACAGGCTGCCCAATTGGTTTCTCAGCACAAGAGCGAGGAGCTCATCCTCGACAGGGATTTCTATATAGTCCCCATTGTGGTGCTGGGTTCGCAACACGAACATCCCTCCGCTACTTTCACTTCGCAACGGAGACCACCCCGTAATGACCCCTGACTCTGCTTGCGCAGGTCTGAGGTATACGGTCAAAGCCCCAGGACCATGTGGGCAACTTTTAGTTGCCATTTCAATAGAATACCTAAACAGTCCTGTATTTTGGGCCTCCTCCGGTACGTGGAAGTATCTTTGGAGGCCCATCATCCTGTCAGTGTAGTCCGCTCTCAATCCTGATTTGATCTTTATGTTTTCCCCACCGGGGTTAAGGTAATAGGTTTCTTCTCGCTCACGAAAGATCGAAGAAGCTCCTATGTCAGAGATCCTCAGATTACAGGCCACAGCCTCTTCTCTAACATTGCTGCTGCTCCAAGAAAAAGCACCCCAATAGCTGAGAGCTATCACCCCCACCACAAAGAAAAAAGTGATGGCGCCAGACTTACTCTTCACTAGTTTCTCCTTTTGTCAATCTACGTAGAACGAATTATATCATATTATGGGCTCATTCTCAAGTGCAGTAAGGTTGTGGGAGAAAGTAAACATTTGTCACCTAACCGACAGTATCCACCCAGCAGTATTGACAGTCATTGACTAGATGAAGAATGTTCAGATAGGGTCTCCAACAACAGGGATCTGCTAAGCACAGTGACGCCTGAGACTATGCGTATCATGGTTAGAAGTCTATTTGTAAGCAAATAGAGCTCTCTGGTATAATAAGTCTTTATGGACCCGTAGTTAGACCCGGATAGGTCTTAACTATCGGAGCAAGCGGTAGAGTACATTAGTACAAGTTGGAATTACATTTTGCAAATTCTAGAATCAGATCAATTCTACGTCAGCATACCTAATGGTTTGAAGGAGGACTTTGGCTACACTGATCAAAGCAGTAAGAACTTCGAGAAGATTGAGACATATGAAATTGTGTATTCTGAAGAATATGAGACTTTAGGCAAACTAGTCTAAGTGAGAAGGAAATTTAAGTGCTGGAGAGGAAAAGGTATGTATAAAAAGCTAATAGAACAAGTGTGATATAACAAGGGCCGGTAGCTCAACGGTAGAGCAGCTCCCTCTTAAGGAGTTGGTTGAGGGTTCGAATCCCCCCCGGCTCACAGATCTGCAGCTTTGTGCCAATAGAGATTATAAAAAGAGGGATGTGATAGTCACATCCCCACATATAAGAGTTACTATCTACCTGAAGAAGTTGAGCTAGCCTTCCTGATTTGCCGTGGAAGTCAAGATGGGAGCCTCAAGACTTCATCTTCAAGAGCAAACCCTAGAAGTATAGAAACCCCGCATAAAATAAAACTAACCACCCCAAAAAAAATAATAAGGGGCCATGGTGTCACGACAGATAGCTCCATATCCTGTGGGCTTACAAAATGATACTCAGCCGAAGCACCCTCAACTGACCACTTTCCCGCAGGAAAATTCTCAGAACGAGCCGAGGAGTACAAAGCGCATGAGTCTTGCAACCCCAGACGATCCTTGATTTGCTCAGGGACTCCAACAACAGGCTGGTGAGACGGGCTGAAAAGTGCGAAAAGGCCGCATCCGCCAGCCTCAAGAGTAATATTTGTCCCCTCTATTTGTAGACTAGAACCAGGGGTAATAGTCTTTATCAAATCCTTTCCCGTCAGTATGCTGGGGGAGCTAAGCCATCTGATAAAAAGAACAAACAGAATGATCATCAGACCCGACCATACAGTAAGAAAAAAGTGCTTTCACTAACTCCTCCTTTTTGGTCTATCAAGCTCTTATGCTAATGCACACACTAAGTATATCACATAAGAGCCTATAACTACAGGATATACAACCAAACTTTTAGTCTAAAATCACAAAAAAAAGGAGTGTCTATGACACTCCTGTATTAGCGACTACTGGTTGACCTCTTAGCAGCAATCAATCGTATATACCAAAGGGGTGGCCGAGAAGGGATCAAACTATCACCCACAATACACCCTAAGATAAAAACTAATCCAATCACAACAAACAAAAGTATGTATAGACTTACCTTCGAACCATCAGAGCGAGCGACAGTCACCTTCAGCGGGGTTTCGCTTGTGAGAGTGATCTCTGGGTAGCCGCTCGCGACGATCCAGGTACCACTGTTTATCTTACGTTCATCTGTCTTGAAGTAGGCACATTCCTCAACTCCAAGTGGCTTACTCACCGGCTCACCCGTGATCACCACCTGGTTATCAAAGATAGCATAATAGCTACATGCTCCTGCCATGAAGTAAACATTGTCACCCTCTATCTCTACTTTACTATCTGCACTAGCATTAAAAGTAACAGACGTACCTTGGAGGGTAGTGTCGCTGAAAGTCCAATTTCTTACTGGAAACACATAAAGCACCATCAAAAAAGCAAACCACACCCAAAGGGCCATCCTCTTCATGAACTCCTCCTCTACATGCTATTGGGGGTAACTCTTACGGGGCTTCTACCAGTCAGACAAAGCTGAATTAAGTATCTTCAGTATATGCGTAGACTACTAACATAATCAACATGACAAAAAGAAACCTACTACTGCTTTTAGAACATCAAGCGATTCATCATTTATCTCGGTAGCTACTACCTCGCCACCATCGAGCCCCGTAGCCCTAATATGCGCCGCACCTATCTCCATCGACCACTTACCGGCAGGGGCATTTTCATTCGATGCGACAAAGTAGCGCTGGCCAGAACAGCCAACACCAACAGGCTTTTCAGTTTGTTGTGATACAAGAGATGCATCTTGTGGAGCGGTAATAATAAAGTATTCACAGCTACCAGCCTCAAGCGAAAATGGCTCTGCAAATACGAGCGTAGATCTTCGGATTTCTACCTCGAGCGGATTACCACTATGGATAGTATCCTTAAACAATGTCCTCCAAAAAAAGATGTATCCTATGGCCAGGAGCACTGCACATGTATAGCGAACTAGTGTCCTCATACCAGACTCCCTTCTCGCAGATCTATAGTTGCAAGGTGCAATAGGATTATACCATCATTATGGGCCTTTTACTATATGTAAAATAGCAGGAATATAGATGTAGATTGTACTTTTGTAGCAGCGTTAAACAAAATGCTAGTGAACAAACAAAAACGGCCGATTTATGACCGTTTTTGTTTCTTTTCAACTACTTCTGTTTGCCCTTATTTCGTTCGTATCCGGGCAAAGCCAAGATACAATAAGGCCACCGAAAGAACAACATGCAAATAATTATCGGCCATGTTGACACGGAATAGCCCAAGGATGTCACCACCAGGTAGCACAAAGCCAAGCACCGTAATCACAGCCATACCAATGCCGAATAATTTTCCATAGGTCATAGCACCAGTCTCTCCTTGCATCGAAAGGTACAAACCCGCAAGCCCTATGACTATATGAAGACTATTTTGCATGGCGTCTGTCTCAAATACTCCAAAAAGGGGATTCATAAAAAAGCCTAAGACTCCTACTACAAGAAATACGATACCAAATAGCCTGGCAAGCATCACGCGATCCATCACTCACTCACCTCCTTTCTAGGGTAAAAAAAGGACAGCAGCAGAGAAGTTTTTTCATCACCCGAACATGTTGATAGAGGGTGCATGGTATATACCTACTTTATAGAATCAATGACCAAAATGCAAGATATCTCTATTTCAATTGAAAATCCTATAATAATAGGATATACTATTTGTATAGTGTCTGCATAGAAAACAAGGAGTGTAAAGTGCCCATCAGTCCACAGGATATTCTTATCCTCACTGATGCAGAGCGAGAGTTCATATCGAACGCGATAGTAGCACTCGATCAGACCCTCAAGACAAAGTATCGTCCTGGGACAGAGGTTACGTACGTGTTCGATGCCCTGGGAGATATCCCAGATCGAAATAGGATAGATATTCTGGCTATTGAGATTATTCGGATATATAGTGAAGCTGGATGGATAGTGACCTACGATGAAAAGGACAATGGGAGAAATGGGGTAGATAGGTCCCTTACATTTAAGGCAAAGCCCACTAGTGGGCAGGGAAGACTTGCTAATTTCGTTGATGAGGGTCCCGACATCTAACTCAAGCTCTTTATTTCGTTTAATTCGCCTACAAGCAAAGCCTTGTAGGCTTTTTTTGTGGGTCAGTCACGGCTCATGTGGCGATGCTAGCCTGACATACGAGCTTGTATTTCTTCATCCGCCATAGGCAGACTCAGAAACAAACTCTAATGGGCGACTGACGGGACTCGAACCCGCGACCCTCAGATCCACAATCTGATGCTCTAACCAACTGAGCTACAGCCACCAATACTCAAAAACTCACAAGCGAATATAACCATCTTCTTCAATCTTCTTAAGATAGTCTTTTCTCTTTAGTTTCTTTAGTCGCAATTCTACACTCCTAGCTTCAGAATATGTCGCATACTCCTTTGTCACAACTATACTCCATGGACGGTCATGCTTTGTCGATATAACCCTACCCACGTTATGGTCCAGCAGTTTGACTGCCACAGATCTTTTTGTCGACCCAATGTAGTACTTATTTTTTTTGTTACTTTTAAGAATATAAATATACCCCATAACATTAACTTGTTCCGACGTCATACTGAGTCGGAATCCCGACTGCAACGTCGGGAAGCTACAGCCACCATTACTCAATAGTTTCATCGAAACATATCGATTTGATCGCTACTATCGATCCTTTAGCGATAATCCGATCATATTATACAAAAAAAGTGCCCGTTTCATCAGTAGGTCATGAGACCTATGACTACGCGGGCATATAGACACTACCAAATGTCCCAGGTGTGATGATTGCGATCCTGCTTGGGTGGTGCTGGCTCAAGCTCCAAATTGAAGATGTGAGCGAACTGGCGCACCTTGCGCCGCTCACCCTTGGCGCTGATGCGCTTGTACCAGGCACGGATGTTGCGCAAAGACTTCTTCCGGCGCATAATGTGTCACCTCCGTGGTGTGTCAATAATGTCTATAGTATATAGAAAGTGTTCCTTTTTTGCAATAAAAAACGACTATTTCGATGAATTAGTTCTTTTAATGCTCAGTCGTATGTAGTCGCAACATGACAATACCTATTTGAAAGATCTGTAAGTACCGTATACCAAATTGGCCAATACCACCTTGGGAGTGGCTGAGCGTCGCCACTCCCGAGGAGGATGCTTATAGTATAGGATAATAGAGGACTAACTCATTCATTTCTTGTTACACTAGAATTATGAAACTACTAGTCAATCGAAATGTCTTGGGCCAATGTGAGGGAGCGATAGGGAGTACTCAGTACAGGCACCTCTGGTTCGAAGATCATGGTGTGCAGAAGGACATTGTGGAGGACGGGGAGTTGTGTTGCGCCTACTTCATGAGTTCTGTACTGCACAATCATGACTTACTAAGGTCGGTCCATGCAACTGTGAAGGGGACTATAGCTGATATGATGACCAGTGGCTGGACTATGATTGATCTACCACAGATAGGCGCGATACTACATTGGGAAGAATTTGAGGGCCATGAGCATATCGGCATATTTGTTGGGGACGACAAGGCCATCAGCCATAGTGACAAGACCAGATCGCCTCAAAAACATGACTGGCTCTTGAGGTCAGAACAGTTTCCTGAGGGTCGGGCACTTCTGGGCATCCTATGGCATGAGAAGCTGAAGTCATAACGATTTTCTCAAATTCCTTGTATTCAGATACTAAGTTTTAGTCTTTTTCTCTTGCCCATCTGCTTTAAACAGGTTTAGTATGACATTAGTGTTGAAAATTTAAGATATGTTGTAGCAAATGAGATCGAGGTGATGTTTGTGTTTGCAAATAAGCATAATGACTTCCTCCTCCTATAACGCTGCTCTCATCCGAGGTTATCCGTATTGTCATGAAAATTCGAATTTCTCTGGTTCCAATTCTTATATTGCACGTAACCATATAGCAGTCCCGACTCACCTCTGCCCAATTCATCCCCCACTTCTGCCCTCCCGACCACGCGTCATGCGTACGGGGTTTCCTAGGCACAAAAAAAAGGGACCGTATCGATCCCTTGAGATTATTCACACCCCTCAGGAAGCTTGCTGGTAATTGCCAGCATTATCCTGTAGTGTAAATACCAAAAAGTCAAAGACGTACCCGCTTTCAATCACTGCTTTAGAGTCAACAATCCTAAGCTGATGGAGTTTTTGCCATGCATATACCCGATCAAACCAACTCTGTATTTCTGACTGGACTTGGTCCGATGGCGCATAAGTGTCAAATTTGAAAACTTTGACAAGAGTCATATCTGCCTCCAGGTGGCATCATGTTCTACTGGGTAGAACAGTTTGGTATTAAGCCTATTATACCACAGTAGGGTACTTAAAGTACTAAAAACTAGGTGTTTGAAAAGAGTATCTATCTACGTACTATCAGCGCGCCTGGAGGGAGTCGAACCCCCAACCTGCGGTTCCGAAGACCGACGCTCTATCCATTAAGCTACAGGCGCAAGAAAGAAGTCTTTAACTGTGATTAGTATATCACAGAGTTGCTTTTGGCAGCCAGATACACTAGCATGATTCTATGCAGTACAAACCGCTATTTGCCCCTCGTGTCCATGTGCCTTCATTGACTCATATAGTGAACCATTCTCTGTCAGCTTACCATCACTTTATAAAGCGCTACTTACATATTGCCATTATGCTCTTTGTGTCACTTTTTTTGCTCAACTCCTACATGCTTCTACTACTACTGCAAAAACATCAGGTACACCTCGCACAGCAAGACATCATTGATAGTCTTCAGATGACCTCTACCATTGGCTCAAAGTATAACTCACAGTCACATCCACTAGTTCTTGGTGCGCTTGATCCCGGTGTGGAGCTCTCTGACGGACGTGCTGCCAACTTGAAGAGGCTTCTGCGCAAATATAACTCACCACTCTACGACAGCGCCGAATATATGGTCATGAAAGCAGATCAATATGGATATCATTATGGCCTCCTCTTTGCTATCGCTATGCAGGAGTCTCAAGGATGCAAAGTCATCCCTCCTGGCTCTCACAACTGCTGGGGATATGGCATTTATGGCGATAAGGTAACCACATTTACATCTTATGAAGAGGCTATTGATACCGTTTCAGCAGGGATCTTTAAGAACTATATCCAGAAGGGACTTGTGACTCCTGATGCAATCATGAAAAAATACACTCCAGGGTCAAATGGTAGCTGGTCAAGTGCGGTGCATTTCTTTTTTCAAAAACTGGAGGAGTAGCCGTTTTTATTGATAAGAAAATGATGAAAAGTCTGTTTCAATGGCATAAAACAACTATAGAAAATGTACTTGAAAAACCTATAAAGTATGCTATAATATACTTCCAGATCCTGGGTGTTCGTCTTTCTTTTCAACAGACGAGCTCTGGGGTCTTTTTGGTTATACCCAAAGAGCATTTTTTAGCTGCCGTTTCTTTCCTTGCTTTTACACTCTTCTTGCTTTTCCCAGCTCACACTGTTTTCGCCCAAACCGTCTCTGATGGCTCTGCTGAGCTCCAAATAGAATACGAAGATGCTATCGAGACACAGGCATATCAACTACGAGCTATCCAAAACATCCTTACTCGCTACGACTCCCCGATGTTACCTGAGGCAAAAGCCTTTATGCAGGCTTCTATCGTCTACAACCTACATCCGTATTTTATCCCATCCATAAGTGGACTTGAGTCACAGTTTGGCAAACGAATGATCCAGGGGACATACAACCCGTTTGGCTGGGGTGGAGGAAGGATCGTCTTTGATAGCTGGACTGATGGGATCATGACTGTGGGAGCTGGACTCCGATATCGATATGCGACAAACAATAGTGTCACTATCCAGAGTATAGCTCGAATATATGCTCCACCATCATATACTTGGGCAGACAAGGTCAAGTTTTTTTATGAAGCAGTTTTATGCAGAAGAACAACGGATCAGGCAATCAGAGAATAGACTCGAGGATCTGTAAGGGACTTTCGAATCTGCTATAATTCCTTTGTTTGGCCTGCCGGGGTGGTGAAATTGGTATACACGCAGGTTTTAGGAACCTGTGCAGCAATGCGTGGAGGTTCAAGTCCTCTCCCCGGCACATTTAGACAGTTATTGATCACTATTCTAATTGGAAGATGATCATTGCAATTTTCTCTTACAATTCAACAACTCCATTCTTCTGCTATACTACTCACTTATGAAATATACGATAAAATCGCTACCCAACAATACATATGAAGTCGAGGTGACAATCGATAAGTCACGTATCAAGACAGTCACTGACCAAGTGGTCGATGAAGCTATCAAAGATATCAAGGTAGAAGGATTTAGACCAGGGAAGGCTCCACGCAATCTTGCAGAAAAAGAGCTAAACCAAGAAAAAGTATACGGAGAAGTCCTTGAGCGGATACTCACCCCAGAGCTGTCAGAGATCCTGAAGAAGGAGGAGAGGAGACCAATAACTCGACCTCGAGTTCAACTCAAGGAAGCAAAACCTGAATCAGATTGGGTTGCGACAATTCAGATCGCTGAAAAGCCTACCGTAAAGCTTCCGGATTATCGTGCCAAAATTGCAGAACTAAAAAAGGATCTGAAAAAGGATGCCATCTGGACACCTGATAAGGAGACTACAGAAAAGCCTGATGAGCAGCAACAAAAGACACGAACTAAGCTCATGAATGACATCCTACAGATGTTAGTGTCTGAAAGCGAATTAGATCTTTCTGACTTAATCATCGAAGATGAGTACAATCAGCGACTAACACAACTGCTCGAAGAGATACGTAAGCTTGGGCTCACCCTAGACAGTTACCTTGCGTCACGTGAGATGACAGCAGAGCAATTACAAGAATCTGTAAAAAAAGAAGTATCAGATCTATACAAGATTGAGTTCATTTTAGATGCTCTCAGCGAGAAAGAGCAGATTCAAGTAGAGCCAAAGGAACTTGAAGCACTCTTTGGGAGCATCAGCGACGCTCAAGCAAAGAAACAAGCCCAGGACAATGCCTATATGTACGCTGCTATGCTACGAAAGCAGAAACTTCTTGACTTTCTGATAGATCTATAAGACAATCGTGCCAACACGGGTTTGCAAAAATCCATGCTTATAGTACAATAGCGCCATGAGTTCGGGAAATACACAAAACAACACTACTCCCTATAAAAACCCGCTTGAGACCAATCTCGGCAGCGGCAGTAATGCTGCGCTTGAACGCATACTACGGCAGTATCGACAAGAAAAGGGATATCAAGCTCCTGAGGCTCCAGCCCCCCGCGTAGAGTCGAATATTTTTAATCAGCAAGCTCACTATGAGAACAATGAGAAACCTCATGAGATAGCGCAGCTACTTCATACCATCCGCACTGAACTTGCGGATCTGCAGACACAGAACGCTTCGCTAGCACAAGAAGCGATCCAGATACAGTCTGAGATCATCAATTACAATCAAAAGGAACAAACAAGTAAGTATCATGTAACTTTTTTAGAGTTTATCCTTGATATGGTGCGAGGCATGCGAGTGAAAGTTTCCCAAGCTCATGCATGGGCACGCAAGATCCGTGGTCGGAGCGCACAAAGGGACTCCTATATGGGACGAGCTTCAAGACTCGGTACCTCTTACACCCAATCACAAGAGCTTCAGGTCGCCCGCAGTGCGAACTAAGTATTTTATCGTTAAATCGTATCAATCGATTTGATCGATCTAATCGACAATAACGATTCTTACCGATAACCCGATCCTTGAGCGATCCTCTTCCGATCTGTTATACTACACTCATTAGACCGCTTAGCTCAGTTGGCTAGAGCGCTGCATTGACATTGCAGAGGTCAGAGGTTCAAGTCCTCTAGTGGTCACAACAACTGCACAAAATTCCTACATTGTCACGCCTCTTCTTGTTATCATAATACTCATGGGACGTGTTCATAAAGTGGTATCTGATACTAAAAACCTTCTCTCAAACATTACCTATGTATTTCGTCACGTAGCAAAAGGAAAGGTAAGAGTACTCTTGGGGATCCTAGCTATACAAGCAATAACGGCTTTTGTCCCTTTCATCGGGTCTTTTTTGCAAGGAGAGATCATTAACACATTGGTAAAGGTGGTCAGCGGACAAGGTCAGATCAACTACCTATGGACCCTTGTAGGGGCCAACCTAATCATGGACACTGTCCCACAACTGATCTATACAGTGAGTGGTTTTTTGACCATGGATCTTAGGTTTCACATAGAGCGATTCGTTAACATAGCTATAGCACAGAAACGAGCAGCACTAGATGTGGCAACTATTGAGAGCCCGGAAGGTAATGACCTCATGAGCAAGATAGATGAAAATGGACAATGGCGACTTAATAGTATGGTGAGTACCACGGTCTACTTTATCAGTAGTGCTATAACACTGATTACTTCCTCTGCTATTTTGATCTCTCATGAATGGTGGTTGATAATTATCATCTTACTTGGGACCATACCGGAGTTCGTCACTGATATTAGGTATGATAAACATGTCTGGAATATCCATGACGCTAAAGCTCAAGTACGTAGACGCTACTATAACATTCGTCAGCACTTTGGCTGGATACCCTATCTTATAGAGCTCAAGCTCTTTGGGCTAGCTCAATCATTTATTGATCGAGCGATGGTTCTTTTTACCCAGTTTCAACGTGATGAGCTCAATAATCACAAATTGCGATCTTTTTACCGTATTATCACTCAGGCGATAGCACAAATCACGCTCGGTATCGCCTCGATCGTCTATATAAAGAGCGTTCTTGAAGGAAAGATACAGATAGGAACTCTTACATTTCTTCTTTCATCACTAGCACGATTTAGAGGGTCATTTTCCAGCATATTGTCAAACATCTCCGATATGTATGACAACCATCAATACATTAGCGATTATGTCCGCTTCATGGAGCTTGAACCAATGATAAAAAATCCACAACCCGGGCTCAAACCAGTAGGTGAAAAATCGCCGAAAATTGAATTTGATGGTGTCTGGTTCAAGTATCCAGGCACGAAGAACTACATTCTCAAAGATATAAACCTTACCATAGAACCAGGAGAGATGATTGCGCTTGTCGGAATCAATGGTGCAGGGAAGAGCACACTACTGAAATTGCTATTTCGATTTTATGATCCTACGAAGGGGACAATTCGTGTAAATGGGGTTGATATGAAAGAGATTGAGATGACATGGTGGCAATCTCAACTGGGCGTATTACTGCAAGACTATGCAAACTATCGTTTCCTGACAAAAGAAGTAATCCATCTAGGAGATACAAGCAAAAAGCTGTTAATGCCTGAAGTAGAAAAAGCCGCAAAGAAGGGGGAGGCTCATGGGTTTATCAAGAAGTGGGAAAAAGGGTATGACCAGATGCTTGGGAAGGAGTTCACAGGAGGATTTGAGCCTTCTATAGGGCAATGGCAAAAGCTAGCTCTGTCACGACTTTTTTTATCGTGATGCATCCGTAGTCATCCTCGACGAGCCAACAGCCTCTATTGACGCCGAGGCAGAGGAGCATATCTTTGCCAATTTACAAGCGCAAGGCAAAGAGAAGACGACTGTTGTGATATCACATAGATTCTCTACGGTACGTAGGGCTAGTAGGATAGCCATATTAGAAGCAGGAAGGATAAAAGAACTTGGGACACATGAGCAATTGTTGAAATTGAAAGGTACCTATGCAAGGCTCTTTGCTATGCAAGCAAAAGGGTATCAGTAGTGCTTATCCTCGGGAGAGGCTGAGCGTCGCCACTCCCGAAGTGAGAGTATATAGTATTGACTTTTTGGAATAATGTGATATACTATATCCACGCGCTGGTGACTTGCCCATTTAGGGCGGCCAGTGTTGAGAGAGTCCCCAACAGGCGCGCCTGCTTCAAGTGGGTGCTGCAGCACTCATTTGGAGGGGGGCTCTACGTATATTTACGGGGCGCACATTGCGACCCCGGGGTCTGTCCGAGGCTAAGGCCGCGACGTGAAACGTCGATGGGAGCCGCGCCGTGCCGGGGACACAGGCCTGGGCCGGGAGGTTCCGTTCGTATTCGGTCGTAGGACGGCGTACGCGCACCGCGGACTGCGGTTGCGACGAACGAAGGGGCCCCCGGCTCGTTTTTTTTTCTACTCCAAAAAGCTTTCCTTACTTATCAAATACTTCATTTTATGTCTATTATCTATAAATAGGACCTTAGGGAATGTAGGGAAATTTGAAGAAAAAGTACTCAAGAAACTGAATA
>LLEV01000009.1 GCA_001567515.1 Microgenomates bacterium OLB22 | reverse complement strand
TGAGAGAGGAAGAACCATCCGGTCTGCGCTAGGTCCTCCAGAGGAAGCTCTGCAAGGAAGTATCCCTCCCCCCGGCTTACTCCGTGGGTCATCCATGACCGGATACAGATAATATCCGACCATCTTAGCGCCTTCAGCAACCCAACTAGAAGAACCACTCGGCTGACGCATAGGCTGGATCATGTAACGAGCAACTACTGTGTAGAGCTGCTGTGCATACATCAGCTTATCGCCGGCCTTGAGGTCACGGAGTGACTTTGTCGCACGAGCGACACGCGTCGGACGAGGAGCGGAAGCAACGGCCTCAACACCCAATACCTCTTCAGGTTGGGTCTGCAGCTTATACATATCCACCAGTCGCTTCGCGCGACGAGAGAACTCCATCTCAGGGCGCCACTTCATCAGCCCGAAGGCGATGAGAATGGCGAAACCAGCAAACGCAAGAAAGATCACGACGAGACCAGTTACGATTTGTCCCATGCGGTACTCCTGTTCTTAGTTAGTATGGGAAGGAGTTGTTATCACTGGAATAGCCACCCGAGAATGAACCCCCGTCACTACTTCCTCCCAATGAAGAACCACCACCGTAATTACCTCCTCCGTAGTTACTGCCACCATAATTACTTCCCCAATTGTTATTGGTTTGGTTATACAGTTGCTCCCGGGCTGCATCTGCAGCAGCCTTATCCCGCTTTCGCTTAGCCTCGAGACGTGCCTGCTCATCATCATAGTCAGACTTTGCCTTGATAGCAGCTGCCTGAGCCTTCGAGATGGCATCATCAGCCGTCTGCAAAGCTGCTGAATAATGAAGATCGCTACTATATCCCTTTGCCTGTGCGGCTAGGGATTGCGCTTCTAGGAGCCAGCTTTCACCGAGTGTCGTATATGACCGATACTTCGTCACCGCAGCATACGCCACGGCCAACTCCGTATCCATACTATCGAGCTTGGTTTGCCAACCCCTTCGGGCGGTTTCGAGAGAGTCTAGGAGGGCTTCAACATCTGTGACCAGGATTTGAGCCTTGGCCACGTATTGCAGTCCTGCAGTCGCTGCATCTCGCGATGCGATAAAGTTCTGCTGCGACTGTGCTACCTGTGCATCACGAAGATACGCCTGTGCCACGTTGCGCAGTGGATCAAATGTGGTCCCATTTTGCTGCACAGCCGACCAGGTGTCGGCGGCGTGATTAGCCGCAAGTGTGGCCAGATCTTCCATCATCGTTTCCTTCTTCGAGGACAAGCCCTGAAGAGAGGATGACAGTGAAGAGATCAGCTCTCGGGATTCATCATCAGCCTTGATAAGCTCATCAAAATTCTTTTGCGCGGCGAAGGAAGCTCCCAGGGACTGCTGTCCCACCTCGTAGGCAGCGACATAGTCAATCCTAGGCTCGTTCACCATTTCGGTCGCGACCTGCAGACGTTCATCTGCAGTTTGCAAAGATGCTAGTGATTGAGCAAGAATTCCGTCTACATAACCGCGCTTTGCACTCTCAGCAGTCACCTGCCGACGAACAGCAATAGCCTGCTTTTGAGCATTGTTTAGCACATCAGGTAGCTCTGTTCGGGCAGTCTGGAGATAGGCAAGAGCCTGTTCAGCACCTTCGAGAGTCCCATCGAGCTGGATAAGAGTAGCAGACATAACCGTAGTCGCGCTTATCGCGGCGCGGGGGTCTCCCCGCTGTTCAATGGAATCATCATCGGGCAAATAGTCTGAGATCACTCGCCGGATCTCATCCTCGAGAGTATCGGAACCACTTTCTACCGAGACAAGGGTCTGGTATGCGGAGTTCGTCCTCTCAACGGGAGAGTACTTATTCTCCTCGCGGAGAATCTTGAGTGCTTCGTTACGCCGCTTCTTCAGGTCCGTGATCTTTAGATCAAGATCTCCAACCTGTGTGCGAGCGGAGTTCCGTGCATCAAAGAGCTGCGTGAGGTATTGGGTCGAACTTGCCAACAAGTCTTCAGCATGCTTGAGGGCCGCAAAGCCCTCTTCGACAGTCGCTCGAGCGGTGTCAGGGTTTGCATACCCCTTCGCCTCCTCAAGCTTCTGCTCTGCTTGATCCAGTACCGGACCAACGGCGTCCAGTTGTGCTGAGACCGTCTCTGTATAGCCGGTGGTAAACCACTGACCTTCAGAGTCTAATTTGTCCAAAGTATCACGATACTGCACACGTGCAGCATCGATCTGTTCCGTTAGCTGGCTGATATCTCGAGCCTTCTGAGTCCAGGGGTGCGCCATCAGAGCAACACCTCCGAACATCAGAACGAGAAGAGCAGCACCAGCTCCAATCATACGAGCCGGTTTCTCGACAAGCCACTTCAAAAAAACAATCAGTTGTGCCATCGTTCTCCTCCCTTTTGGATAAGGTTTGGTTGTACGTTAGTTGTCAAAGGTCAGTCCATGCGGTAATACCGCAAAAAACATGCCTAATTATATACTATAGGGCTCTATTTGGCAATATGGCATAAAAAAAGACCTCTGTTTTCAGAGGTCTGATAGCACTATTGAGGGGGAGCCGGAGGCACAACCAGGCCACTGCCATTACCGGACAAGAACATGGTCAAGTTTGCACCATCAGGCACGAAATAGATCTTATCCTTGTCCCCGACTACGCCCTGGAGGAGCCTAAGGCGCTCAAGCTCATAATATTCAGGACTCAAAGAATACGTCTTTGCCAGCTCGGCATTGACCTCATTCTTACGACGGGCCTGCTCGACCTCAATGTCCGTCTGGGCCTTCTCCTGATTCAGCTGTTCGACCAGCTGCAGGGCCTTCTGCTTGGCAACTTCGACATTAACGTGTGCATTTGCCTTTTCCTTAAGAGCGCTTAGATAGCCCTCGTCTGGGCCAATATTATTGACCGAGACATTCTGCAAGACCACGCCAAACTCAGTGAGCTCGGCCTTCAGCAGCGTAGCAATCTTACCTGCGACAGTAGCGCGCCCAGCCTCTGAGCTAGCAGCCGCTGGAGCAGCAGCACCACTCTGAGTAGCAACACTAATACCTAGATCTCATCAAGGGTATACTGGGCTGTGACGGTCTTTGCAACATCAGGGATACGAGCAATTACCATACGCGCAAGTGCCTCGTCATCCATGGCTTGCTGATGATAACGAGAGAACATATTGCGGACATCAGCCTCATCAGTGGATCGAGAATAAGTGATCGACAGAACCAGACTAATAGGCTGCTTGTCCTTTGTCACCAGGTCTGGATCACTCCACTCAGACATGAGCGCCGAGACATTGATGATCTCTAGAGTATCCCATGGGTCAAAGCTATTGCGCATCCCAGGCGGATGAACTTTAGTTAGCTTGGCCCCATCTGTGAGATGGAGTCCAAGCTGACCTTCCTTCACCCGCTCCCAAAAGTAGCACCCTGTGGTGAGAGATGGGATAACCACCAAGGCCAGCAAAAAGGCTAGAAACTTTCGTCCAAGCTTCATCGACTAGAACTCCTTGTGCTCTTGCTTTTGTTACGTACCCATTCACGAAAACGACCATTCGAGAATACCAAGGCCAAAATGATCGCTAAAAGCGCAACCATATCATCAGGCTTCATCCCATAGGGAAGAAGAATAATCATAAATGGCCTCGTAAGAGGAAAAATCAACAGAATGATAGTACCACCCAGCACCCAACACCAGTTTTTCCAGGTCATGCCACTCCTCCTGTGTAAAAAGTACGAGCGCAATAATACTATATCTCAACATGAAACACAATATTATACTAATACGCTCTGCCTACGGGCTCACTTAAGCCCCTTTAGCTCTTTAAGGAAGTCATCATTACTCTTGGTCTTTTTCAGCTTCTCTACTAGTGCAGTGAGACGCTCATCTCCATCAAGCAGATGAAGCATGCGCCGCAGGAGTGCGACTTTTTCCATCTTCTCCTTACCGAGCAGGAGCTCTTCTTGACGGGTGCCTGACTTTTCGACATCGATCGCAGGATAAATACGTTTATTGGCATAGTTGCGATCAAGATGTACCTCCATATTTCCCGTACCCTTGAACTCCTCATAGATGAGATCGTCCATGCGAGACTCGGTGTTGACGAGTGCCGTACCAAGGATAGTAAGGCTTCCGCCCTCTTCACAGTTACGTGCTGCTCCGAGAAACTTCTTGCCCGGATACAGAGCTGCAGGATCAAAACCTCCTGATAATGTGCGACCTGACGGATTTACCTGGAGATTATAGGCACGAGCAAGTCGTGTGATCGAGTCAAGCAAGATGACTACGTGTCGACCCATCTCAACCAATCTTTTGGCACGAGCAAGCGCTACTTCAGCAGCTCGGATCTGATCTCGAGGGGACTGATCAAAGTGCGAAGAGACCACATCACCCTTGATGGAACGCTTCATGTCGGTGACTTCCTCCGGCCGCTCACCTATGAGCACCGCGATCAGGTGTACATCAGGATGGTTAGTGATGATACCGTCTGCGATTTCCTTTAGGAGAGTTGTCTTCCCTGCCTTGGGAGGTGAGACGATCAACCCTCTCTGACCGAACCCAATCGGAGAAAGAAGATCGATGATCCTTGTTGAAAGAATATCCTGCTCAGTCTCAAGATTGATCTGCTTGTCAGGGTACATAGAAGTGAGATCGTCGAACTTGGGTCGAACTCTACTCTTTTCTTCATCCATCTCAACACCATTGACCTTCTCAATCTTGAGAAGACCATGGAACTTTTCGTTCTCTTTTGGTGGACGGACCAGGCCCTCCACCTCATCTCCCGGACGCAGCCAGAACTTGCGGATCTGTGATTGTGATGCATAGATGTCATCATTGCTAGATATATAGGCAGGGCGTAGAAAACCAAATCCACTAGGAGTGATCTCGAGGATCCCTTTCCCGGGAAATGCCTGTTTCATATCCTCCTTGATACGCTCCTCATAATCAAACTCATAAGGAACTTCGTTCTGGAAGTCTGAGAAATCTTCAGAAGTTGGTGCTACGCGTGGGGTGTCTTCAAAAATAATTGAAGAAGAATCTTCTTTTGGAGCATCTTCAAACGAGATGTCATCGGCAGTAAGCACTGCATCATCTTTTTTCGTCATAGGTATAAAAATAAATAATAACTCGCGGACGGACTACATCAAAGGGTGAGTCATAGCATATGACTCAGTTGCAACTAGGTTGGTTGTGTAAAAATAATAGTATTGTGTCTTCACGATAGAGCAATAGATCTCGATTATGAGATAGGAACTCTGTGAGAATAGTACAAAAGGACCCTCCAGACAAGGGAATTCAAAAAGCGATTTTCTTCAGTAGAGAACGAGGAGTCAGGCCCATCGCTTCAAACACATGAGAGGTGATGGTAACACTGACTGATTTCTCTTTCAAAATGAGAGAGATTACTCTTGAAAAAAGTGTTGAAAATCGTTTTTAATGAACGATCCGCTTGTGGAGGATCTACTGAGGATTATAGCCATGCACAGAGGGGTTGTCAATAGCACAAACATCTTGCTGCTCGGCTACCCCACCCTAAAAGCCCTGACAGGCACTATAATGTCAGCTATGCAGATACCACGTCCCGCCCTGATCCTCATCGCTATGAGCGCCATCGCATGTCTACTAGCCATGTTCCGTCTAGGACAATATACCCAGAAACTGAATAGCATCCATGTCCTACCTTCCCCCAGCATGGCTGACAGCCCCATCCCTACGATGAGCTCAAAGCCAAAAACCACTTTGATCGCCTCTGAAAAGACTTGTGGGCTATCGTTCCTCTACCCTTCTGATATGGAAATCAAGTCCGTATCGAGTCAATCGGCACTACTGACTAATATGGAGCAACTTATCCAACTCACTTGCATACAGCAAGATGTCTTTCCCATAGCCTCACCCGAAGGCACAGTGACTGTAGCAGGTAGAAGGGCTGCATATAGGTCTGATCAAAAAGACGTAACCAACTATCTCTTCGATGTCCCACGCATAGGTAAGGTGCAGCTCACCGTACATGACAGCCTAAAGGAGCTGGTCACTCGCACGCTGAGTATCATTACTCCAACCATTGTTCCAACAAACGCTACTGAGTAGTAAATGCCACTTTGTCATTCCAGCGAAGGCTGGAATCCAGCAAACATAGAACAACAAAGCCTGGATCCTGAATCACGTTCAGGATCACAGTTTTTGAGATTTGGAGTTAGGAATAGCCTTTTCTCGATCTAAACTATAGCAACGATCCTCTAGCGATATGTTCGATTTGATCGATACTCTCGAACCCCCCTTGACATCTCAGACTATCGGATATAAAATGCCCTACTTTTATACTCATTACCAAGTAGCAAGAAAGGTGACAAGAATGAGTGTGAACGGCCGAAGCACTAAGAGGTGGAGTAGAAATCCTGCTCATAGGATCAGAGATACACTGTACTTTCTTTTCCCTGCCGGCAAGGGAGGAAACACCGAGCTTACTGACGTACGACAAGTGCGCAGAACTGTGCGATTTACCGCACGGAATCGCGAAGGATCTGGACCTAAGAACTACTAGGCACATAAGGGCTTAAACGGGTGGGTTCTCCCACCCCTTTTTTTATGTCCTATTGTCGGTGATCGAGAGCATTGGTTGATCGATTATAATCGATAGTATCGATAGTATCGATTCTTCAGCTATAGTGCGATTCAACCGATCCTTTAGCGATAGCAGCGACTTTTACCGATTTTCTGCTATACTACACGCATGACAATAGATGAAAAGCTCCACCTCTTCAATCAAGTTGGTGAGGAGATCATCGAACGCGAAGAGCTCAAAGACCTTCTTTCCTCTGGCGAGCAGCTGTATGCCTATGATGGCTTCGAACCTTCTGGCCAGATGCACATCGCCCAAGCACTCATGAGAGCCATCAATATCAATCGCATCACTTCAACCGGCGTGAAATTCAAGATGCTCATCGGTGATTGGCACGCCTTAGCAAATAATAAGCTAGGAGGCGATCTTGAAAAGATCAAACTAGTTGGTCAATACTTTGTCGAAGTTTGGAAAGCTTGTGGACTAGATATGAAAAACATAGAGTTCGTGTGGGCATCAGATCTTGTCAAGGACGATACGTACTGGATGCTCGTACTCAAGATCGCCAAGACCAATGGTATCAAACGATTCATACGTACCGCTGAGATCATGGGGCGGGATGAATCAATGGACCTCTCGCTCGCTCAACTCATCTACCCCGCAATGCAATGTGCTGACATCTTTACACTCGGGGCACGTATCACACAACTTGGGATGGATCAACGTAAGGTAAATATGCTTGGGCGTGAGGTTGGTCCTCAACTCGGTTTTTGGAAGCCTGTCGTAGTAAGCCATCACATGCTGCTCGGACTGGGTACTCCTACTACCCAAACTGACGACAAAGTAAAGCGCACCATCGAGCTTAAGATGTCAAAGTCCAAACCAGACTCGGCAATCTTCGTCACTGATACATATAAAGATATTGATCGAAAACTCCGTAAGGCATGGTGCCCTGAGGGGGGGATATCTGAAAACCCCATCCTTGAGTATTGTAAGTACATTGTCTTTGGACTACATAACTCACTCACCATAGAAAGGAATGAGGAGCATGGTGGCGTCGTAACTTACGACAGTTATGAAGCATTGGAAAAAGAGTACGCTCAAAAAAAGATCCACCCGCTTGATCTGAAAGCAGCAGTGACGACAGTCCTTGATACTGCTCTGGAGCCTATCAGATCACACTTTGCCACAGACGATACTGCCCGCAACCTACTCAAGCAGATTCAGTCGTTTCAGGTTACTCGGTAGAGGGATTTGACTCGAGATGAGCAAGCATACGAGACCATTTGGGAATATCATCTGCCCTATCGAGAAAGTGTCCCTCATCAATTGCTATCCCCAAACCTCTTTTGGACTCTTGCGCTACGTAGAGGTTTCTCCCTGTTATCATATGCAGCAGAAATCTTCGCAGATATGCTTCATCCATAGCTGACTCAAAACTTCCATGATCGACGGATAAATGTGCGGAACTCATCTGGGGCCTTTAGCACCCTACCCTTAATCATGTGCCAAAGATCCCACTTTGTATCAACTATAGAGTTTGTGACCTCTTGAGAATCAGATGTGTGTTTTTTGAGAAATATGTTAAAAGCTCGTGAATCTTGCGCCATAGCCACAACAAAATCTCTCGTCTTAGGGTTTGCAAAAAGCGCTGCAAATTCGGCCAGGAAAAGTGTGGAAAACCTGATACCACGAGCTATCGTAGCATTGTCGGCTGGGGTATCTAGCAAGACTTTTATCTTGGTCCGTGGGTCTTCTTGTGATGGATCTCTCTTGTATACTTCAAGCAGTCGTGCCTGGATAGCATCGGAGACAAGTGCGCCAAATGAATTGGCCTGCAGGACCACTCGTGAGCCAGGTTTTTCTTCCAAAAGAGTCTTTAGATAGGGAGCTAACGCTCTGCCATAAGCATCAAAGCCCTCATCATGAACATGTTTCTGCCATTCTTGAGAGGTCGTCCCCCCTATAGCCCAGGGATATCCCACTATATGGACTCTAACTGAGGCTCCATTTTTCACCTTACCTAGCAACCGAAATATACGATCATACGTCATATCCCAAGTAGTGAATGGGTGTCCATCGGGGGGAGGTAAGTATCCTGAAAAGAGGACATAGTCAAGGACTTCCTTCTCGTTTGGGGCTGGCGGTTGAGATGATCGCTCGCCCACCTTGGACTGACCTAGATAATCAGTAGCTAGCTTGTTCAGATCAACTGAGGTTATGGGGAAATCTGCTCCCATCCCTGTATGATGTGGATGATAATTTTCGACTCCCTGGGCATCTATGAGCGACATGAAGCGATCGAGTTTCTCTGGATCCACGAGGGCTTCGTCCCTTCCCCGCTGAGAATCGGGACCACTACTCCTATGTCGGAGTAATTCTCTCGCACGCGTTATGATTGCGTCATGGGGTGCAGGAGAGACCAAGCCCTCATCCTTGAGAGCCTCTCTTGAGACGCCTCTCTCTCCTCCTATTGTCATAACGTTAGTATAATACTATTGCTATGAAACCACTACGCATCGGGTTTGCGGGTACCCCAGAGTTTGCGGCAACATTTCTAGAGCTCCTCATAAGGAGCACCGATCTTCCTATCGACATACAACTTGTGCTCACGCAAGAGGACAAACCTGTGGGAAGGAAAAAGATCCTAACCGCCTCTCCAGTGAAGGTCTGTGCGGGACACCACAATATTCCTGTCTTTCATACATTCGAAGAACTCACCGGCAAGCTTGGACATCTTGATCTGATACTTGTGTTTGCCTTCGGAGCATTCATCCCATCGGAATTGCTCTCAGTTCCACGTCTTGGTTGGTGGAATATACATCCCTCGCTCCTTCCCCTCTATCGCGGTCCTTCCCCCACAGCTTACCCGATCATGATGGGAGACAGTCAAACAGGGGTCACCCTAATCAAGCTCGATGAAAAGATGGACCATGGCCCTATCATCGCACAAGAAAGCCTCCCGGTAGCTCCAAACATGACTCGTGATGAGTTGGAGAAGGCAGTTGTTTCCCCAGCCGCTATACTATTCTTAAACATATTGAAAAATCTGCCTGAGGGAGCTTCTCCTGAGATGCGTGAGCAAGAGCATGAAAGGGCTACCATTACCCGTCTTATGAAGCGAGAGCATGGCTTTATCCCCTTTGAACTACTAGCTGAAGCGACAAATGAGTCGAGAAATATATCCGAAGACGAGCTTCCACACCTGATGAAAGAATATGTACAGAGATACGACTCAACTACAGAAAACAAGATGAAATCAGAATCGGTTATTTATAACTACTGGCGAGCACTTCACCCCTGGCCAGGCATATGGACTGAAAAAGATGGTAAACGAATCAAGATCATCGCCTGTGAATTAAGGGGTGAAAAACTCCATATCACAGCCATCCAGATCGATGGCGGCACTGTCTCAGACAACAAGCGGCAAATATCTCAGATATTTGAAAAGAAAATCTAACCTCACCCGCCCTATTTTCAGAACCTAGCGAAAGTAATTTAGAGTTCGTTGCCAAACGCAGGTGGGGTGTGGCATTCAATTTGCCAGGGGCCCTACCGGAGTGAGGCTGTACGAACTCTTATTGCGAAGCTCCAGTTCTTGAAAATAGGGTGGGAAAAAGAATGTAAAGATACAAACCTAATAGTGACTGAGTTGAAACAAATCAGCCATCAAGATTTTGTTTTTAGATCCTGAATTAAATTCAGGATGACAACTTTTTAAACTTCTAACTTTTGCTTTTCAACTTTTGACTTACTTTCTTATGTTATACTCGTCTCCAGTGTAAATACACCACACCTTGAAAAGGAGTATGGGGATATGAATCTCACCGACGAACAAAATGAGGCTATTGCCAAGCAGCAGGCACATGAAGTACCCACACGGAGGACGGTCATACCTGCCCTTGAGGCCATCATGTATCACCCTTTCCCGGTCCTCGATGAAGGTTTTATTCGTGTAGTGGACTACATGGGAGGAGATGAATCAGTCATCCGCGCTGCCCGAGTTTCATTCGGTAAGGGGACTAAGCGAGTCAGTGATGATAAAGGTCTCATCCGCTATCTGATGCGCAATTACCATACTACCCCTTTTGAGATGGCAGAGATAGTCCTCCATGTACGTGTCCCGATGGATGCGTGGCGTCAATGGATCCGCCATCGCACCGCCAGTGTAAATGAGTATTCGACACGCTACTCTATAGCCATTGATATGGCTCAAGAGACCGCTCCCGATCAGTGGAGACTACAAGCTGGTACCAACAAGCAAGGTAGCGAGGGTCTCCTCGACATCAAAGCCGGTGACATCTTGACTCTCAAGGAGAAGATCTTTCACGGGGCAGCCCGGGATCTCTATCAAGAGCGACTTGAGCACAATGTGGCGCGAGAGCAGGCACGCAAAGACCTCCCGCTCTCAACGTACACAGAAGCCTACTGGAAGATCGATCTGCATAACATGCTCAATTTCCTCTGGCGACGTATGGACGGGCATGCACAGCTGGAGATCAGAGAGTATGCGACCATCATCGGAGAGCAGATCGTAGCCCGCTGGGTGCCCTTCACCTGGCAAGCGTTTCTCGACTATCGTCTCCATGCGACACACCTTTCGGCGCAAGCACATGAAGTCGTACGACGGATGCTTCAAGGTGAACAGGTCACTCAAGAGAATTCCGGTCTCTCTATGAGAGAGTGGAATGAACTGATGGAGCAATTCCCGATAAGACTCCAAGAGACCTAAAGGCCCTGCCCCGCCATTCGCCAACGGCGGGGTTTTTTACTTCTACTCCCTCTTTTGATACAATACTCTCATGACTCTCTCAATAGCGATGCTCTCCTATTACCGTGACGATGAGACCCTCCTGCTCAAAACTATCGAGTCAGTATATGACTGGGCAGATGAGATAGTTATCGTCTATGGCTCACCCCAAGATGACCGCACAAAAAAGATTCAGAAAGGAGATACGAAAAAAGATCGTGCGATTCATTTTTACTGATAATCCAACTAATTTCCTCATCAATAAACAGAAATCCATTGATGCCTGCACTAAGGACTGGATACTACAACTGGACGCTGATGAGATTGTCTCTTCCGCTCTGAAGAAAGAAATTCTAGATACACTTAAAGATCCGAGAGCCGACGGCTACTGGATCCCTCGCCTAAACTTTTTCCTAGGAAAGCCCTTGCGAAAAGGAGGGCAGTATCCGGATGGAGTACTACGACTTTACAAAAAAGGGAGTGCAAAACTTGCTCTCAAGACGGTGCATGATCAGGTAACTGTTGATGGTAATACCACCTGGCTCACAAAGGATCTTCATCACTATGCCTGGACTTCATTCCAACATTTTCTACAAAAGTGGACCATCTATGCCATCCAAGAAGGAGATGATGCGTGGGACCGAGGTGAAAGACCAGGGCTCTTCAGGGCCCTGGAATACATAGTGTGGAAACCATTGTGGTGGGTCATCTGGACGTTTGGAAGACATCGTGGCTATGTGGATGGTTGGACTGGCTTTGTATTTTCTCTCTTCTCGGGTCTTCGCTTCATCCCCGCGTATGTACGGTTGACAGAGATTGAGAGAGAAAAAAAGTCTCAATGATCTTTTTTTAAGCTACAATGAATATTCAAATAACATTGCTAAATGATATTTGTTTCTTAATACTAGTACTATCATGATCCGAGCCTCTTGCATCTGCAGTACTGATGATAAATCTCTTTTTTCCATAGCGCATACCTTCCCTTCCACCTCGCCCTTTGAAAACTACGCAGGCATGGTTATCGGTCGATGTTCTCGTTGTGGCATGCAAAAGACACTACGCAAAAACAAGCAGAATTTTGATCCCATGCAAAGTAGAGGACAATGGTACCTGCATAACGAGGAAGAAATGTCCCGCGCATTCACTCCGCTACTTTCAATAATCAAGAGAAACCTCCCTACCGATGCCTACATTATAGACGTTGGCTGCTCTTCTGGGACACTGCTAAGTCTTCTAAAAAAAGATGGGTACGAGAACCTCTGGGGGGTCGAACCAAACAAGAAAGCCTATCTCCAGGCAAAGAAAAGTGGCCTGACAAATACTTTTCATGGCACACTCGATTCGATCAAGAAGAAACTACCAAGACAAGCCGATCTGGTCATCTACAACCACGTACTTGAGCATGTCCCAAAGCCCCAAGAAGAGCTCCTCTTAGCATCAAAGATGCTGTCCCAAGAAGGATACTTGCTCATCGGTGTCCCAAACCGGGACAACATCGTATACCAATTCCGTGGTATGTACTGGGAGTCTCTCATGCCTCTTGAACATATCTGGCATTTTGGTACACAAGATCTTGAACGGTTGCTCGAGTCTCACAAGCTCGCCATACTTGAAAAAAACGTTTGATAATCATTCCCGATCAGATTACCCTCGGATGAAGCGTTGGTACTTTAATATCCTCACCGCGATCAATAAACTGCTTGGGACTGGCGAGGCAGTAACAGTACTTGCGAGAAAGAAATGATTAATTCATTGAATATTGATCATTGCTCCATGATACTTACTTATCATGATAATTGTTCTTGATCCTACTCAACATAATGCAGTAGGTACTATGCGTGGAGAAGGAAGATTCGTTGCTCTCCTAAAAGAGCATCTCTCAAAAGAAACAGCCAACTTTGTTGGAGACCTTAAGAGTATCCCTTTTGGATCAACACTCCTAATCCCGACCTGGGATCCTTTAGCTCCTCCTATACTTACGAAGAGAAGCTGCAAAAGGCAGATCCTGGTGATATTTGATGTGATACCCTTGAAATACCCACAGCACTTTCCTGTAGGACTGCGAGGAAAGTTAAACTTATGGAGAAATAAACGAGCTCTTTCGGAGATAGATACTATCATCACCATTTCCAACACAGCAAAATCAGATATCATGGACATCCTGGGGGTAGCTGAGCATAAGATTGAGGTCCTTCCTCTGACTGTTTTTGCTCAAGCCACCTCAACTCCTCTTACCCTTCCCTTTTCTGGAGATTTTCTCCTCTATGTAGGAGATGTAAATTGGAATAAGAACTTACCGAACTTGGCTAATGCACTACTCAAAACAAGAACTTCGACCGTCTTCGCCGGCAAGCCATTTGAAAATGAATGTAGGGAAAGAACACTACATGGGCCTATTCACCCGTGGGAGCAGGATTACAAAGAGTTTCTACAACTACTGCAAGGACAGGATTTCATCCATTTTGCAGGATATGTCTCAAATGAAGAGCTCCTATGGCTCTATGAAAACGCCTTGGGGAATATGCTAGTAAGTCGTGATGAGGGCTTTGGTCTCTCCTACCTGGAAGCAGCCAGCCACGGCTGTCCCAGTGTTCTTTCTGATATCCCCGTGTTTCGTGAAATTGCTGGGGACACAGGCGCCTTGTTTGCCGATCCCGATAGGCCCGAAGATATTGCACACGCAATCAGAGAACTATCTGACTCTTCTATTCGCAAAAACGTTATACAAGAAGCACAAAAAAGAGCCGCCCTTTACTCACCCGAGGCATTTGCCCTACGACTAGAAGAGATAGTAAGTAAGTAAGCGCTACTCTTCCACAACCTATTTCAGAACCAAGCGAAAGTAATTTACAGCTCGATGCCAAGCGCAAGAGGGGTGTGGCATGCAATTTGCCAGGGGCCTGCTTTGCGAACTGTTATTGCGAAGCTCCAGTTCTTGAAAAATTGGGTGGGAAAAAGAATGTAATAGGTCCAAGTTATAAATGACTGGATTGAAATGAATAGTCTACCGAGGTCTTGTTTCCAGGGTCCAGGATCATGTCCGGGATGACAGAAGTGGGATTTTCTCAATCTCGCTTAATAACTCTTCGTAGCTCTCTGTCTCCATAAGCCTGAGGCGCATGTCTGCTGCTGAAGGGACATCATAGAGATACATACGTATGTACTTCTTCACATGGTCAAATGGCTTTTTTCCCTCCCAGGTTGCGCGAAATAATTTCACATGGTCAATGAGGTAAGGGATCCTGTATGACACATCTGCCCACCATGCGTCATCTGTCGAGAATATAGGCAGGTACTTCATCATCCCCCTCCCTATCATAACCCCGTCACAACCATAGTCACTAACTAACCGCAATGCCTGAGCACGAGTAGTGATATCCCCATTTCCGATAATGATGGTGTCTGGGGCTATACGATCGCGCAGATCCACCACTTTAAGCATTTCATCCCAATGGGCAGGGACTTTGGACATCTCCCTGACAGTACGGAGATGGATAGTGAGGGCGGCCAGATTTTGAGAAAGCAAAAATCCTATCCACTCTTCAGTTTGTATCTCCCGAAAACCTATTCTGGTTTTCACACTAACAGGCAGATCTTTTGCTCCTTTTTGAGTTGTGGCAATGATGCGTGCTGCTCTTTCGTGATCATTTATAAGCGCTGAACAAAGACCTTTCTTTACCACATCCTTTTGGGGACAGCCCATATTGATGTCTATCCCCGCAAAGCGACCAGTTGAGGCGATATATTTCGCAGCTTCATAGTAGTGCTGCTCATCACTCCCCCATATCTGAGCGATAAGAGGAGTCTCTCCAGGTGTTGAATCAAGCCGATGGCCTACCTGAAAGCTCCCTTCAGACACAAGACCATCGACGTTGGTGAACTCGGTAAAAAAGATATCAGGGGGGCCAATACGTAGAAGCATCTGACGAAAGACACTATCGCTCACATCCTCGAGCGGGGCCTGTACAAAGAGTGGTTTCTCACTGGTGGTCCATACAGATCGCATATGGATAGATTATAGCATCCGAATAAGCCGAATTCATTTCCTAGTGCCATTGCGGATCTGGCGGATAGATTTGAGGATTTTGGGATCAGTCAGGAGATGAAGCTCATGCTCTCGAGGAGCTAGGAATGCAGCATTGCCCCACTTACTCATCACCCCTGGATGACAGATTATTTCTATCGTCCCATCAGGTAGTGAAGACAGGATGCGTTGAAACTTTTTCTTACTCATCCTGCTATCCCAGTGCATATCAAAAATAATGTCGTCACTAAAATGCTTTCGAGAGGGTCGAGCGAGGACATTATTTATAAAACAGAGTACCAGGATAAGAAGTGCCTTCATTGATGTAGTTTCAAAAAAAAGCCAGCGTAAGTGAGCTCAGGCGAAATCTACGACAACGTAGTGTTGAGATACCTTTCCTGCGAGCAAAACCTAATACTAACTTGAAAAATGGCGGGAATAGATGAATATGGTGATGGGTATCTATATGTGTGATCTCAAGTCCGGTGCTGGCCAGCTTCGTATGCTGTAGCATTAACTCATTCTCAATTTGTTTTAGTGAGACATGGCGAAGAATAAACTTCACTACCAGATTCATCCAGTAATAGAAATTGTTGTCTTCACGAAGTAAAGTTGAGGCTGCATGGGGTGAACTAATTGGGGCTCCTTCTGTGATATTGAAATGGAGTCCGACCCGCACCTCTGGATGCAACTTTAGAAAACGAACCGCATCTTCAAAATAAGGCATATTCACCATAACTGAGACACTATTTACCGCACCAGCCTTTATGGCCCGCTTGATACCGTCATTTACTTCTTTACTCATTCCGAAGTCATCGGCGTTGATTATCAGCCTTTTCATAAAGATATGATGATGAGTATACATGATAATGGGCTGTCATAATAGCCAATGTCCACTTGTCAATTCTCATTGAATGTTTTCCTGCTAACCGATACAATCTCTCCGACGGGCCATTCAAAGAGGAGGAGTAGGATGCCGATCACGAAGAAGTTCTGCGACCCGACGAATCGCTACGAGAAAGGGGCGATAGTATCCTTCAGGGTTCGATACGTCCCCCATGGGGCTTTGCAAGAAGTCATTATCACGGAGAACTGGAGGATCATCAGTAAAAGCCCTCATCCGGAGAATCAGGCCCTTGCCAACTATGTGGCAGCTTTTGAAAGCGTTGCCTGAAAAGGTCTCATCCCGTCACCCAAGGGGAGCGCCGCTCCCCTTTTTTCCGCAAAATGGCCG
Organism: Microgenomates bacterium OLB22; assembly: GCA_001567515.1. Taxonomy (GTDB): domain Bacteria; phylum Patescibacteriota; class Microgenomatia; order UBA1406; family HO2-37-13b; genus OLB22. Next base: position 27,054 of record LLEV01000009.1, on the reverse strand, counting down.
TCTATGATTCAATGGTCATTGGACAGTGATAAATGAACATTACAAAAACCAAGTGTTATACTCTGAGGCAGAACCTTTACAACCGAATGGAGTAGAGACATGACTCAGCAACACCGTCAGATTGGACTTGTTTTGATCATTGGAGGAACATTGGGCTTTGTCAGCGCTACGATATTTGGCCCTGATCTAGCACCAGCCACCTACACGATAGCGCTTTTTGCAAGTAGTATCGTCATAGGCCTAGGGACTGGTATGCGATTTACCTGGGAGATCTGGGCATTGATCCAGCGATTTTTCGGACCATGGAGATAATATCCGCAAAACTCAAGGGTATACAAACTAACAACGATGTGACAAATGAAAACCCGAAGCTTCCCTATCATCGATGGCGAGTACTATCCGCCTAGCGAGGAGGATGGCGTCCCCACGGTACCTGTGATTGAAGTCACCGTTAAGAAGGGAGGGCTTCTTTACAACTATTCTCAGGGTATCGGAGCTCAGAAACAGGATGATGGAACCTTGAAACTCTTCATCACTGGCCAAGCGATGCGTGTTGAAGACGCGAAGTAGTAGTCGGAACAACCCACCCCCGACGAGGTTGGTATATCGAGGGCGATCAGGTGTATCATGCTCCCCTCCCTGATACACTGCGCTAAATGACTATTCCCCCTCAACCGCATTTGACGCGGTGAGGGGCTTTTTTTACGTCACAGTTTACAAATCTCTAAAGGCAACGGCAAAGCCTGGATCCCATTCCTATTATTTCCCTAGGTGTCTATTCGCCACACCTCCCAGGTGTACAAAATACTCTTTGTCATTCCAGCGAAGGCTGGAATCCAGGCCATGTAATCTACAAGACAAGAAATAGTGCCAGACCGAAACCGCATGGATCCCTCTGGCCAACGACCAGAGATGACAGCCCTTAGGTTTTGATCCGCCAGCTGGCGGATTCTTCGATATTAGGTATTGTTTAGAGTTTAGATATTAGGAATTAGGGCTTATGCATTTTCCTTATCAATCTGCTATACTATCGGTCAGCACATTTACAGGAGGAGCTCACATGGGAACTCGTTCCAATATCGCCGAAAATCTGATCATCTATAGGATCTCTGAAATCTTCGCACGGTCTGAAGTTGTGCAAAGCCAGAAGGCTTGGTACAAAGCACTGACCGTCTTCGCAGTATGTCGTGAACCCGTTCTCACCTTTATCAGGGCGATCTTTGGGACATCAGATGTCGCCATCGGCTTTCAACACTATACAGATGGCTACTTTGAGGCACAGTGCATACCTCATGTAGTGACACCTGTTGAGGCAGTGTGCGCCGCATGGCGCTACGACCATTGCCTCTTTTTTCTCATAGGGACCGAGCTGTATATCAATGCCACGGGAAATCAAGCTATGCAGAGACTACTTGACCGATACTACCAAAAGCTGACACTGGCGCAGGCATATGACCTCGTCACGAACCAGAAAATGGTCACGAGCTAACAAGGAGAAAGTCATGACTGTTGAGACAATCCCGGGAGATGCTACCCTTAGTACTGGTTCTGATACAAGCACGTTTTGGATTGCTGCTCCATTTCTCTATCTGTTCTTTTGTCTGCTATCGATGTTAGCTTACAAGGGCACAATACACAGTGGCTCCGATGTAATTGTACCGGCAATGAGATCAGAAATGGATGCCCTTCATGATGCTGGGTTGCTTATCCCACTTAGGGAAGTCCTAGCAGCACCGGATCAGAAGATAGATATCTATGCAGAATGCAGGCCCGAGGTAAAGTATGAAAGTATGCAGGACATCCTTGATGACTTGTCTTATCGTCGGCACTGCTACTTTAAGCATGATGTTGTGAGGCAGGGTCGCTCTGTGGGACTACGAGACGCCGTTGAGCACTACAACGATCGCATGCGTACGGCAAACTTCATTAAGAGTTTTAATGTTTTACTGTGGTTTTTTGACAACGAAGACACCACTACCCTGAGTTATTAGTCCCCTCTCATGCAGAGGGGGTTTTTTTGCCCAAAAAAAAAAGCCCCGCCTTGGCGGGGTTACTTTCAACTACTTAAGGGGCAGAGCGGGCTCTGTCCATTCCGGAGTCTGGTGAACATCTCCCGACGCCGGGAGATGCGCTCGGTATCGCGGTGCCCAGGGACACAGTTGACCAATCGGCCGAGAATGGTCATCATCAAAAATGAGCACTCCCAGCATATTGGTACCAACGTAGTATCTGTCGTCATACTCTGCAATGTTGTATGCCTTCACACCTTCCCCCAAGATCAGTCTCGTAATGACCCCGGAGTCGAGATTGGTGCGAAATACGCCTGCACTATAGCCCGATGTAACGATAGTCCGTCCACGAGCGATCGATCCCCATCCATTGGGGATCTCCCGGATGAAGTTGTCATTGTCGTCCATGAGATACCCAGGGGTGGCTGTTCCATTAGCCCCCGCATCATGTAAGAACATGAATCCATCATCAAACGAAATATGGCGGATAAGGTTTCCCTTTTTGGGGGTCTCGAGTTCTCCAATAAGATTCCCTGTATCCATATAAGGACTCTTGCTCAGATCGAACTTCCACACCCCACCAAACAATCGTACTGCGTAAAGTGTCGTACCACGAAGAGCGATATCGACCCAGTGATTGGAAAATCTTGGATCCACAGGGACATTATCCTCTGCCGTAATACGATACGTTCGGTACACAAAGTCAATCTCTCCCAACAACCATTTCCTATATTCGGCCATCTGAATCCACAATGAATCATGGGCAGCTACAACAGAATAGCGGTCATCTATCGCTTCTCTGTCAAAGGGAGTCGTGTCTTCGGTACCCTCTGCCGGACGACCGGCATGCCAGATATCCCAAGGCTTTGCTGGATCGTCTCTGCGGGCGATCGATGAAAAAGCATTGGCCATATTATTACTGGGGATGAACCAATAGTGAGGATAGGCAAATGCATCAAAATCATTGAGGCGACTATACATCCGCCGAACCTGATCGGGTGTTCCTCGGGTGAGGATCAACTCGCTCAACTCTGGCGTTTGCTTCGTCACATCCCATAGCTGGAGCACCCCAGAGGCTCCCAGCAACATTGTGCCATCGGACTCGATCCGCATCTCACCAGGATCATCCCCATCTACACCTGGACACTTCGGCATGATCTGAGCATATACAGTATTTGCCGTATAATGAAAAACAAAGAGCGCCAGAACAAAACTGTAAAGTGCGCGCTTGAGCATGCTGTTCTCCTTTGGTACGAAGCTGTCTGCTACTGCAAACAGGATCAGAGTATACCAAGAATACGTTGGAAAAGCAATATTATGAGATAAAATTGGCAAAAAAACCCGCCGAGGCGGGGTTACTGCCACATGTTAGCCACCAATAAAAACATCCTTACGGGTGCGACGATCAAGGTCTCGAATCAAATGCTCAACCTGATTGATTCGCCCCTCAAGAGTGTTGAACGCATCAAGAAAACCCAAGATAGCTTCTTGTGCTTCATAGTCTGTACCTCCACGAAAAACCAATAGTAGCTCCCGAGCAAGTGAATCTCTTAGTTCGGCTCGCCGTTCGCTACTACGAGTGTTGACATAGAGATTGAGCATATCACGAACAAGTGCGCTCATGGCCTCTTCCTTTCTGTTTTGTAACTAGATAGTTACCCACCTAGCTACGTGCCTAAAAACGATCGATCTTTATCTGATGCCTCCAAACCCAACGCCGCAATACCTCTACTTGCTTTTCAAGTTCTTTTATCCGCCCTTCATAGTGAATAATCAGATCAAGGAAGGACAAGGCGATACCAGGGACTCCTACACCCTGCGCAAATTGGCGCATAGTAGCACGCTCATCAGGGTTCGCTGCAAGATATGATTCGAGCCATTCACTAGTGAGCTCCATAAAGACCTCCTTCTTAAAGGTGCGTAACGCGCTTATAGTATAACATAGGAGGAATGAGAATAAGATTCAATTATCAATAATCAATATGCCATTGAAGGATCACTGGAAAAATGAACATTCAATGAACGTTGATAAACACTCATCTCTACTTCTTCCCTTTCTCTATCTCCGACACCATGAGTCTGGTTTTATCAAGCATGTCTGGGGTTACAGAGAGGCTGGTGATGCCCCATTTGACCAGCTTTGCCGCTAGCTCAGGATGGTCGGATGGTGCCTGACCACAGATAGATACGGTGATCCCGTGCTTTTTCCCCGCATCGATGACCCTCTTGAGCGCCCACAAGACTACAGAGCGGCGCTCATCATAGATGTAAGCTATCTCCTGATTATCTCTATCAACTCCCAGCAAGAGCATAGTCAGATCGTTGGTCCCGATGGAGATACCATCGATCCCTTCTTTGATAAACTCCTCGACCATGATAGCCGATGAGGGAACCTCTACCATCATCCAGAGTTTAAACTCTTTGGACTGCGCCAAACTATTATCTCGCAGTAATTGGCGAATCTGCCGTATCTCCTCAGGGATACGGACAAAGGGGATCATGAGATGGAGATTTTTGTACTGCTTGCGCACTTGCTTTATAGCCTCTATCTCCATGGCAAAAACATCCTCATCTTTGATGTATCGCGAAGCACCTCGATACCCTATCATAGGATTCTCCTCATGTGGCTCATAGGTCTCCCCTCCTTCAAGGTGTCTGTATTCATTCGTACGGAAATCAGTGGCACGATACACTACCGGTCGATCGCCAAAAGGCTTGACGAACATGATGAGCTTTTTGGCTAGCTCACGTATATAGTGCTTCTGCTTGCCCTGGTGGATCGCCAGCTTTGGATGTATACCGATATGGGCAACGATAAACTCGGCCCGTAGGAGCCCAATACCATCAACATTCATCTTAGCCACACGATCTGCCGACTCTGGCTGGGCCAGATTGACGTATATCTTTGTCTTTGTTTTGATCTTTGCTGCCTTGAGTGTGGCTGACTGGAGCGTCTTCATCTGCTTAGCGTCATAGGCTTCACCTTTGAAAACCTCTCCACGAGACCCGTTTACCGTGATGGTCTTCAGGCCTTTTAGAAGCCTGGTCGCTCCAGCTGCTCCTACTATTGCCGGAATCCCCAGCTCACGAGAGACGATAGCGGCATGAGAGGTGCGCCCACCCATCTCAGTGACGATTGCCACGGCACGTTTCATAGCGGGCACATAGTCCGGGCTTGTGTAGGCTGCAACAAGGATATCTCCCGGCTTCACTTTGTCGTTTTCCTTAGGTGATGAGAGGACACGGGGTGTACCGATAGCAACTCCAGGTGAGGCAGGATCACAGCGAAGAAGTAGCTCACTTTCCGGCCCAACGAGAGACAAAGCTGGGTGATCAATAGTCGCTTTACCCAAAAGAGAGTTATCGACTGTTGTGATGGGACGAGACTGGACGATGTATACCTGCCCCGCCTCAACTGCCCACTCAATATCTTGAGGGACTTTGTAGTGTTTCTCAATGTTCCTTACTAGTGTGGCTACCGAGACTATTTGTTCGTCGGTGATCTTCTGTATAGACCCTTCTTTAATCGAGAACTTCTTATCAACATTGGTAACCTTTGAACCTTTCTGTTGGCGGACCAACGCTAGCTCTTGCCGCTTTACCTGTTTTACTTCTATTTGCAGCTTCTTCTTGTCTACCTCGTAGTGATCGGGAGTAACAGCTCCTTGGACTATGTACTCTCCGAGCCCGAAGATGGCTTCTATCGTTATCTTGTCTCTATCGTTTGTCACCGGGTCTATACTAAATGCCACACCTGAGGAGTCAGACTGGACCATGAGCTGTACTACTGCTGCAAGGCCCACTCGAGTATGGTCAAACCCTTTTTGTTGGCGATAGTAGATAGCTCGATCGGTGAAGAGAGATGCCCAACAAGCCTGTACCGCTTTGACTAACGCGTCTGCGCCTTGGATATTCAGATATGTCTCCTGCTGCCCTGCAAATGAGGCATCGGGCAAATCTTCGGCCGTAGCAGATGAACGAACGGCAACGAGTGGAGCGCTAGTCTTCTCCTTGGCCTGTCCTGTACTCAGACCCAAAGACTTGAAGACCTTCTGCTGACGTGACATGAGGCCTGAATATGTAGCTCGAATCTCCTTATCAATGCTGGCAGGCATCTTTGCTTTTAGTATCAGGACTCGCATCTTGGCTCCTGCTTCTTCAAGCATTTTGGCGTTTTCATGATCAACATTGCGCAGTATCTGCCTCATCGGTAACTCAAGCTTTTGCTCTCTGATAAAATCAAAATAGCTCTGGGCAGTCACTACAAATCCATAAGGCACCGGGAACTTGGCATTGAGCATTTCCCCGAGATTCGCTCCCTTTCCCCCCACAGTGGGGATGTCTCTCTTTGTAATATCTTCAAACCAAACCACATGTTTTTGCTTCATAGATGAATAAATCAATTAATAATGCACATTCTATCTTTGTATTGTTCTAAAGCCTTCTTTAACAGTTTCACGCAACGCTCAAGAGACTCCTTCTTTAACACATAGGCGATCCGCACTTGAGACTGACCCATGCCCGGTGTACTGTAAAACCCGGCTGCTGGGGCAATCATCACAGTCTCCCCATCATCTTGAAAATCAGTGAGAAGCCACTTTGCAAAATCCTCCGCATCGTCAACAGGAAGCTGAGCGATGACATAAAAGGCCCCTTCTGGCTCCGAGCAAATAACTCCATCAATACTTCTTAAACCCTCTACTAGGACAGTCTTTCGCTCGTCGTATTCTTTGAGGACTTTATCAAAATAGTCCTGCGGCACTTTTTGTCAAGGCAGCCGCAAGCTGTTGATCGATCAAACCCGCCGAAAGTCGCGCTTGTCCGAAACGAAGACAAGCAGCCATGAAGTCTACATTCAGAGATATAAGACAGCCCAAGCGTGCTCCGCACAGGCTATACCGCTTAGAAAGACTGTCTATGATGATGATTTTTCCCGGCAATTCTTTTTCAAAAGTCAGCAATGAGATCGCCTCTCGACCATCATAGACAAACTCACGATAGACTTCATCTGCAACTAAGAATAAGTCATGCTCTTTGGCAATATAGACCAACATCTCGAGCTCTTCTCTACTGTATACAGTGCCCGTGGGATTAGAAGGATTACACAACAAGATGGCCTTAGTCTTACCTGTGATAGCAGCTTCGATCACAGCTCTTTCCGGTAGATGGAACCCTTGATCTATGGAGGTGGGCACAGCCCTGAGGGATGTCCCCGCCATGATAGCAAGTGATGCGTAATTAGTATAGAAAGGCTCAAAGGTCACAACCTGATCACCTGGATCGCATATAGTCAGAAATGTCCAGAGTATCCCCTCTGATCCTCCTATGGTCACTTGTAGATTGGCAATGGTCAGGTCATCAAAGCCTAGCCCATGATAGTAGCTCAGTAGAGCTCCAAGGAGATTGGTATCGCCTTGGGAATTAGCATAACCAATAGGATTGCTCTCCCACGTACGCAAAGTCTCGAGCATGACCGGTGGTGTCTCGATGTCGGGATCACCGATATTGAGATGATAGACTCGAGTCCCCTTATCTTTTGCCTGTTGCGCAAGAGGGACAAGTTTACGAATTGGAGAGGCGGGTATGGTACGGGCAATCTTCGACAACACGATACCCGTGAGTGTAGAGGATAAAAATGCAGAGAACAAGTCTTAATTTATGGAAGTGAGTGGTATAAAAGACCAGGGATAAGATAGTCTCCCTAGGTGTCTACTTAGCACACCTCCTCAGTGTACAAAAAGTATCGTTTAGGATTTCGTGCTTAGATATTAGGGTATGTGAATAAATATGCTCTTATGGGTCTTGTGATATAATACCGACACGTACGTTTACACACACGGAGATGGATAATGAGCATCGGTACGCTTGAGAGTTTCTGGGACAGGCATAATCTGATCACAGATCCAGCAGTCTTTCGACAAAAGTATCCAAAGAGGCAAGCTCTTTTAGACTGGGAATATGAAGAACTCATCGAATACAGGATTAGAGATGTACAACGAAGAAGGGAGACAATCCTGAGTTTCTTCGACTTGCATCTCACCAATCTTACCCTTGAGGAGCTCGTAGCAGTACTAGACTACGTTCACTGCCCACAGAAGGATCGATCCACGGGGCTGCTGAGATTTTCTACAATGCTCACTGACCTTGATAACAAGGGATTTGACGGGCAAGTAAGATCTAGATATATGTTTGCACTTTCCCAAGAGTTGCTGCGTGCGATCGCTCAACATGGAAAAGATCATCCGGTCAGCCTAATCAGCTTTACCAGCCATTTGGGAGTCTAGCAGAAGGAGTAATGGGTGGGAACACGAGAAGATGTCAAGGCGCTACTTAGTTTAGTAGCAAAACACGCATGGGCAGAATTTGCAAAGAGCGATACTGGACAACGTCTCAAGAAGCAAGGGCTTGATGCTCTTCTTGGGACACGATCCTCTACAAGCGGTTTTTATCCTGAACTATTGGAGCAATTGATCCCCCAGCTGGGTGGACCCCTGGCTGAGGCAGTACTCACCTATGCCGCCTCATCCCCGATTGAGCGAGCTGACGCCAGAAGTGCTTTGGTGAGTATTATCGTAGACAATTTCACCTCATCAGTGGATATGAATAGGGCTATCACCGCCCTGCTTTTGGTTGATGAAATTCGCTCCGCTGAGATCGAACGGCGCCTACGGACGCTCGAACGAGCACGATAGGCTATTCGGACATATGTTCACCACCGCGTAAAGCGGTGGCTTTTTTTTAGGCAAAAAAATCCCCGACCGCAATCGACGTCGGGAACATGACATCACTTCATCACGTTGGGGGGAACAGCCCTCGGGACAATATTCTTCGCCCCCGGGGGGACAAACGGATTGCCAAATGGCCAGGCCCAGCGTAGCTCAGGATAAAAGATAAATACGTAGATATCACCTACCAAAACACCTATAAAGAACGCGCCGAAAAGCCCAAAAGGGATTATCGCTGCAAACTCTATTAATTTAACATTTTGTGATGCTAGATAGAACACGCCAAGAACAAGGATAGTTATCTCCACTCACCAAGGGGCTTTGATCCCGACAAAGAATCCAACCGCTCCTACACTGAGCATAATATAGCGCATTGGGGCCTCCTCTGGGCTTCTCTGCGGCAAATGTGCTCGGGCATTACACCATGTTTATTATAAATTTTCAATGGTACAAAGATAAGAACAAAAAAACCTCCGTGTTTCAAACGGAGGACACGTGAACTAGAGGTCAGGCATTCTATACTCAAACAAGATTTGCATACCAAGCCCGAGGACAATGAGCCTGAAAGCTGGCACACCGTCAACAGGGACTAAGACAAAGATAGATTTTCCACTTGTATCAACGATATAGCTTGGATCATCCACCCCCTCTACGGTGCTGCGATGGGGATCCAAGAGTGGCTGAACAGCCACGTTGAACTTATCCTCAACAGCTCCGGTTAGAGAGATCCCTGCGTTAGCACCCTGGACGACAAACGCCACCCACTGCATACGTCACACCTCCTGTGGCAAATGAATATGTAGAAGCAAGTAACATACTATGAGTCATAAAGCAACTTTCGCTATTATGACTATAAGCTGCTATAATAGCCTATGCTAAAGATCGGTATCGTCGGACTCCCCAATGTCGGCAAGTCAACGCTATTTAATGCGCTTCTCAAGAAGCAGGTGGCTGATGTGGCAAACTATCCCTTTTGTACTATCGAACCCAATGTGGGAGTTATTGAGGTGCCTGATCCTCGCCTTGAAGTGCTTGCGGACATAGTATGCACCACCACGCTAGTCCCCGCTGCAATTGAGTTCTACGACATTGCAGGTCTCGTCAAAGGAGCTTCTAGGGGCGAGGGTTTAGGGAATCAATTTCTCACCCACATCCGCGAGGTAGATGCTATAGCGCATGTCATTCGTTTTTTTACCGACGAGCAGATCCATCACGTCGATGGCTCGCTCAATCCAAGCTCCGATATCCAGACGATTGAGACCGAGCTCATACTCAAAGACCTCGAAACTCTGACCAAACAAAGACGCCCCAACAAAAAGCTCGAAAAGACCGATGAGCAATTTTATAATGCCGTGGATAAACTAGTTACTTCATTAAATGAAGGAATTCCAGCACGACTCACCGATCTCAGTGATGAAGAGCTCTCAGCCTCAAAGCAGTTGCAACTTCTGACAGCTAAGCCTATTTTCTTTATATGCAACGTGTCAGAAGACCAGCTTCAGCAAAAACAAGAAACTGAAAAGGAAATAGAAAAGGTCCTTGAGGCTCTCTATCCAACTCAAACACCTCATTTCGTCATCGTGAGCGCAAAGCTTGAGCAAGAACTCAGCCAATTGCCTGAGGAGGATCAAATAGATTTCTTAGCTGAATATGGACTGAAGGAATCAGGCCTCAACAGGGTCGTAAATGTAGGGTATGCCCTACTTCAGCTGATCTCCTATCTCACGGCAGGAGTCAAAGAAGTAAGGGCCTGGACTATTGCGGTAGGTACCAAGGCCCCTCAGGCTGCTGCTGTAATCCACACTGATTTTGAAAAGAAATTTATCAAAGCAGAAGTTGTCTCTTATGCTGCTTTCGTAAGTGCAGGTGGTTGGCTAAGAGCACGAGAGCAAGGAAAGGCTATATTAGCGGGAAAAGACTATGTTGTCCAAGATGGAGATGTTATTGATTTTAAGATAGGCGCCTAGTATGGGTACTTAAGAAAGAAATCGCACACACACACCACAGAAGGAAGCTCAAGAGCTTCTTGCTCTTCCTGAACTTGCCAACTCATATGCCATTGCATTGGCAAACATCTTGTCTCGAGGTGGCACCATACCACAGGGATGGATGCGACCTCTGAGCGTCTATCAGCTTTTTCCAATCATCAGCAACACTGGTACACATATGATGTCATGGGATGACTCAGGCCACCATCTCCAATTAGACGCTTTAAAAAAAGTAAAACTTGCTACCACAGATCCAAGGGATACGAGAGACCATCATCCTGCTCTCAATCTAGCTGGTGGACTCATCGGCTCTGTCATTGTGAGGCCAGACATCCGCTCAACAGCACCTCGTTCTATAGATCAGCACGTACGATCTCTTGTAGAGCTCGCTAGCGAAAATTTAGACATTTTCACCATTGGTGCCGTCAATAGGATCGGCTCAGTGAATGCCTCGGTAGTACAGAAGTTTCATCAGACGATGCAGAGGCAGTTAGATACAGCGATGAAAGCCTAAGCTTGAGAACATAGATCTTGTAGGACTCTGAGTCCTGTCTCCGGATCATCTTTCAGGAAACGCCCAACGCACATAGCATCTGGTTGGACATCTTTCTCTAATACCACACTAAGTGTCTCCGGAATAATACCCCCATCTAGCTGAACCGGACCAGCGTATCCCATGGTGCGAAGTTCATCAATCTTTACAAGTTGTTCTGGCAGAAAATTATTCCCTTGTTTGCCAGGGTATACGGTCATAATCTGAATAGTATGGGCAGTAAGATGCTCGTCGCGCAGATCATCTCCTGGAGAAATGGAGACACCAAGTGGATACGGATAGTCTTCTGGAAGTTGCACGATTCCTGAAGCGGGCACAAATAGCACCGTATCCTTATTCATTGCGCAGGCACCAATCTTTTCAAGATAAAGTGATACATCTTGTACCATCAAATGAAGTTGTAAAGATGTTGGGAGAGATAAGACAGAAACACTCATTAATTGCTCAAGAGAGCAGGTCTTTCCTTCTAAAGAAGGATCGTCTATGAGATCTATATGTGCCCTTCCAACCAAAGAATCATATAGACCTACAAGAGATGTGACTTCATCAAGAGAGTCGGAGAGTATCGCGGGGAAAATAATCATGCCACAGACTGATCTAATGCCTCAGTACGGCGAATGTAACGTGGGTCCATAGTATAGTCTGTACTCAAAAATACCTCGCACAGTCTCTGGACTTGCTCAAGTGTGGTAAATTCACTAGCAACGGCAAGGACATTGGCGTGATCATTGGTAACGGCATGTCGAACCTGTTCTTCCTGAAATCCAAGTGCGCACCGTACTCCCTTCATCCGATTAGCCATGATTGAGACCCCGACGCCTGAGCCACATAGAAGAACTCCTCTGGCAGACGGGTCTCGCCGGACCGACTTTGCCACAGCAGCAGCATACGAAGTATAATCATCATCTTGCATAAACGTATCAGCCCCCTCGTCTACCACTTCATGACCTTGTGATGAGAGCCACGAGACCAGTTCTCCTTTATACTCAAACCCCCGGTGATCAGCACCAATGAATACCTTCATAGAGTTAGTATACTAAAGATCTATGATCGATACTCATGCCCATCTACAATATGATTGTTTTGCTTCGAATCTTGAGGGATATTTGGAGAGGGCCGTGCACGTAGGCATCACTCACCACATAGTTCCTGGTATAGATATTCCTTCCTCACGTGAATCCATAGCACTCGCCCAAGCGCATTCTGCCACTGCAGCAACTGTGGGAATACACCCCTATTTGGTACTCTCAATTGTGCGCGGAGAGACCACTCTTGAATCATTGCAAAGTGAATTCGAAAAGCTAGTGGCTATTAGTGCAACAGAAATCGTTGCAATCGGTGAATGTGGGCTGGACTATCACTACTTTAAGCGAGAGCATATTCACAAAGATCTCATTGAGAAACACAAGTCCCTGCAAAAAAGCTTATTGATGATCCAAGTCGCGGCTGCACAAAAATATAACTTACCACTGATCCTCCATACCCGAGATTCTGAAGAGGAGACGGTCTCTTTAATGCAAAAACAGCTTAAAAATCTGAGTAGACCAATACTCTTCCACTGCTGCCCCCCCAATGATCAGCTGCTGACGTTTGCGCTAGAGCATTCGTTTTACATCGGAGTTGATGGAGATGTCACCTACGACAAGGTCAAACAGGAGTTCGTAAAGAGGGTCCCACTAGATCTTCTACTACTAGAAACAGATAGCCCCTACCTCATGCCAGAGCCCGTACGCAGACAAACCCGCTACCCTAATGAGCCAGCACATTTGATCTATGTGGCTCAGAAGGTAGCTGAACTAAAAGGCGTGCCTGTTGAGACAATAGACACACGAACCACTCAAAATGCGAAGGCCGCTTTCTCGCTTACTTGATCCCCAGGACATCACCAATCGACCACTTTCCATCATTGTTAAAGTCCCCTGGAAGGAATTGTTCGAAGAGAGCCTCATTTGTTCCCTTTTTGAAGACTACAAATGTCTGACGAGGGAGATGAGTTGACTTGATAGCTACGACCCGGTATCGTTCACCCAGAGCGACTCCGGTGATCTTCGGGATTTGGGCTGAACCATCCTTGAAAAAAAACGTCTTTCTTTTCCCATACTAGTCGCTCGGCTCTATCAAAGATCTGTAAACGCGCCGGACCTTGGGCATTAAATCCAGGAAAGACTGTTGCTTTTAAACCCAATGATGGAGGGTCTACTACTTCAAGATAAAATGACGCGAGTTGGACTGCTGGGACACCACCTTTCATGAGCACCAACTTCATCTGATGCTGTCCTTTATATAAGGCAGATGAGAAGGTGATTGTGACAACCGAAGATCTCCCAGGGACGACATTAAACAACTGAGAAAACTGCACATCAAATGGGAGCGACTTTCCCAAGGCTATTTCATAGCCGTCTCGCTTGTCCCATATTGTCTGCCCATCATTACGAAGCCAAATCTGGAACTGATACTGCGAATTAGTAACGAGGGTACGTGGGACTGTCGTAAAGACACTTGCCTTCTCTAGTTGTGGAGGTCGACCTTTGGTCTTAGCAATAGATTTGACTATTTCATGAACCGGGAAAAAGGACTTCCCCCCTTCAGGTCTGCGCCAAGAAAATTGCTGAAAGGGCTCACCGATGTAGGAAAGGATAAACGGGGTAACGGCGCGTACTCGACCATCACGTAGCCAGACTACTTCAAAAGCATACCGGTAGTACTCTGCGATAGTATCCTGGGACAAGGCTTTTGCGCTCCAACCTGTTTCGGTGATAAAAACCGGAAGATCCTTAGTTACCCCTAATGAGTTAAGCACAGAGAGCTCCCACTCATATCCACGGATCGAAGACCTTCCTCGCTTTGTCGGTGACTGCTCAAAACCAGGATTTGCATATGAGTGAGAGGCCCAGGCCTCGATATCGGTAAATAGATCGGGCACAGCCTTTATCATACCAGCGATAAATTGGCCAGCATCGCAGTAGTTAGGAGGCTGGTGAGGAGCTGCCTGATCCAGTCCTGCTAGCATCATAACAAAATCCCCACTTTGTTGTTTAAATGCCTTAGCATAGACAGACGCGGTCGAAGCATAGTCGGCCGGATCACAAGCCCCACCCCACTCGTGACCATGATTGGGCTCGTTAAATAAAACAACATATCTTTGTCGGGTAGGCCAGTTGAGGGAGTTTAGGAAATGCGCAGCTGTGTTTGCTCCTGAAAGCTCGGGTCTCATCCAAACGGGACCATCGGCCTTTGTCGTAAGTCGAACTATGGGAATCAGTTTATGTAGCCGCAACTTATCGAACAGATTTTGCCACTTAGCATGATCATAATCACCATCACTCAAGAGGAGCGTGATGTACCCCCAGGCCCCTCCAGAGCTGTTTACCAAAGCTGCTGTATCAGTAATCTCTTCATCTGAGAGTGAAGCTGCATGCATACCAAATTTATTGTTGTCAGACCACATGGTCGCTGAATAGACCGAGGGTGGGATACAAAAGAGCAGCAAGAACAGACAGAGTTGGCTAAGTAGCATGCGCATAGTACATTATAGAGTAACCACCTCCTAAAAATACCCCAACGCCCAGAACGATATGCCACTTATACCACGGGATCGTAGAAAGGATATCTTCTCAATTGCAGAGTCACTATCACTTACCCAGGTTTCATCCCAATAATCAGCTTCGGCCTTTTCACGTATGAGCAGCTCAGAACTAGTACTATCACGTTTTATTGAACACGTACTGCTTCCTTGGCAACGACTTCTTTTGTTCATACCCTGTCGCGCCGTTACTGCAGAAGCTACTTTCAGCGGACGGCCAAGCTCGTCCACCCTCCAGGTATAGCCGAACATTCCTATTACTATGTGCGTCTTACGCATAGGGACTGGCCACTCCTCCACTAATGTCTCCAACGAATAAGGGTATAGATCACCTTGTTTTAATGGAAAGGTCGGCCCAGGAAGACCTCCCGCTTTATGGAAATCATACGCCATGACATACCACCTATCAACTTTATCATCAAGTTTGGCGAGATCGTATGGACGGCCTCTATACAACACATCCCCATAGATGGTCATATCAAAATCTAAAGTCGCATTATGTATCTGATCCCCCCAGATAGGCACTAAAATTAACAATCTGGTCCCTTATGAACTGGGTTGGGAGAGCACTCACTTCCAGATCGAGAATAACCCGATCAAACCCATACTCATTGGCTAATGAAATACTAGAAGCTGCAATCTGAGACCAGAGCTCTTTTCGCTCAAAGACCTCCAGATTAGTCTGTGTGTTAACCATACGCAGCGTTAATGATCGTTTGTAGCCACTAAAGCGGCTTACAAAAGTCCTGAGATGTCTCTTGTCTTCCTCGGTCAAGTCGATCCCATCAGATGAAACTGGCACCCCAAAGTAAAGGGCTCGTGATGGGGCAACTTCAAGACCAAAAAGACCATCCCCGTCAATCGACTCATCCAGGTTCCAGTACGGGACAAAAAAAGAAACCTCGTTAATACGAGCTGGAGCTCCTTGTGAATTCTGACGTTTTCCATCAATTCTTTGCATACTGGGCCGTGCTTGATCCTGTGCTTGAAAGACTCTCACAAACACCAGAAAAAGAACTGCGCCTATGATAATCAAGGGCAATGCATGTAATGAGGACTTTTTCGCTCGTGCCATAGCTATCTCATAAAATAATTAGTAAGCATCTCTTTTGCGATGGGAGCGGCCACATCAGACCCATCACCCGCTTCCTCTACAAGGATAGTAACGTGAATCTCAGGCTCATGAAAAGGTGCAAATACGGTAAACCAAGCGTGTGGAGGGTGCCCCTTTTGCTTTGACTCAGCTGTCCCTGTCTTGCAGCCCACCGGAATAAGCCTGCCATCAGGGAGCTGCCAATTGAAGAAGGGCCATCCTGTTCCCCCAACCTGGCAGGCTTTGCTCATGCCCTCTTTTACGATAGCGATAGTTTCCTTTTGAATACCGACCGGTTTGCATGATGGATGAGAGGTAGTAGCACCGATACGCGACTCTGCTTTCAAAAGTAATGGCGCGCACAGTTTCCCGTCATTTGCGATGATAGTGTTTGCTTGATGCACTTGCATTGGAGTAGTCAAGAGGTATCCTTGCCCGATAGACAGGTTATAAGTGTCTCCAAGATACCACCTCTCCTTGATCGTCTCTTTCTTCCAGAACGCAGAGGGGACAACTCCTTCGGCCTCGGGGAATCCCAACCCAGTACTACTTCCATAGCCAAATAGGTGTGCCCATTTTTTGATACCTTCTACCTGAAGCCTCTGGCCTATCAGATAGTAGTATATGTCATTTGAACGCTGCAGACTTTTGACGAGATCTACCTGGCCATCGGTCTTACCATATCGAATATAGAACCAGTTTCCAAAGGTCTGCTGCCCCGCTTCAACCTCTCCCGTATCTTCGATAGTTTCATCCCCTGTTATTGCTGCCTCTTCAAGAGCTGCTGTTGCCATGGTGGTCTTGAAAACGGACCCTGGTGGATACACTCCAAGCCATGGCCTTGGAAATAGGGGCTGGCGAGGGTCTTTGACTAGTGCTGTTATAGCTTTACCGTCTCTTTTCTCAAAAAGTATTGGGTCAAAAGAAGGATACGAGAGCAATGTAAGAACCTCACCAGTAGTTGGTTTTGTAGCAATGATAGATATAGCATGCTCTTTAAGGTCGATGGCTTTGTTAGTCTTTATGCGGTTGTTTACGATGATGTCATAGGCATCTTGTTGCAATCGACTATCAACCGCTAGCGTAATAGATTCACCTGGACGAGGATCCTTGATAGCCAATACACGTACCTGCCTGCCTCGAGCATCGTGCTGCACCAATTTATATCCATCTGTACCTCGTAGCTCACAGTCAAAGAGTTTTTCTATGCCTGCCTTCCCTATGGTATCCTGAGCAGTTAACTGGACCCGACACGCATAGTTCTTGATATCTTCAGGCGTAGCCAGTTGTCGATACCCTAGCATATGAGCGAGCGAGGCTCCGAAGGGATATGCCCGTACTCCAGTAATGCTGCGCATGTCGTCTAATGAGCCTGAAGAAGTCGACTCCGCGATCGCAGTACCCGATCTATCGAAAATAGTTCCACGCTTTGCTTCGATACGAAGCTCTTTGAGACTATTATCTTCGGCAAGTGTTGCGTAATAGGTACCCTTGACGATAGTCAAATCAAATAAACGGACAGAAACCAGAAGGGCCCCAACTATCACGATAACAGGGATGAGAGCGTGGTACCAAACAAGCCGATAGCTCTCTTGCTCCTTGAACGTGATAGATGAAGATTGTTTACTAAATGGGGCAATGCGTATTGGCATGAGACCATTATACTGGTACTCTCTCAAAGGGTGCCCGCAGTCTGTATACTCCCTCTTCATCCCGCTCAACAGTGACCAGCAATTCAAGCTCAGACAGAACCACCGTTAGGATCTGTGGTGAGATCCTGTCCAGGACCTCATCCGTGAGATCAATAAGAGATTTTGGGCCCTGCGAAAGAGCCTCCAGAATAACTGCCTGATCAGGCGTAACCTCGTAGGGGACCTTGGCAACTGGTGAAATCTCTTTCGTCAGATGGTAATAGGCCAGTATATCTGCTGACTCACTTACCATGATGGCTCCCTGCTTCAATAGTAGGTTTGGAGCCTGAGAGAGTACTGAAGTGGGGCTCCCCGGGACAGCAAACACATCCCTCCCTTGTTCCGCAGCATATCTGGCCGTTATCAGGGATCCTGAGAACTCGGTCCCCTCAACAACTACTATACCTCGAGACAGTCCAGAAATGATCCTGTTTCGTGCAACAAAAAGGCCTTTTTGTACTGTATGGCCTGGAGGGAATTCGCTGACTATCGCTCCACCGGATGAGATGATGTCCTCATAAAGCTGTCGATGAGCCTCCGGGTAGATGACATCCACGCCACAGCCAAGTACAGCAATCGTTGGTCCGCTCGCATCTAAGGCAGCACGATGGGCTATCCCGTCCACACCAAGTGCTAGTCCAGAAACAATACAAAAACCAGCTCGAGACAGATCTGTGCTCAATTGCCGTGCCATAAGCCTCCCAGCAGGGGTCGTCCTTCGGCTACCAACAACGCCGATATTCTCCATAGTTCCTTCCAGCAAACGGCCGTTTCCTTTTATAAATAAACCGATGGGTGGGTCGGCAATAGCACAAAGCGAACTACTATTATTTGAAAGGCTAATAGAGACATATTGAATATCTTTATTATTCACTGTCTCCCACAAGGCTATAAGATCTGTTGAAGATCTAAATCTCTCAAACGACGCGAGCGTCCTTTTGGGAAGACATAAGGCTAGTTCAGCAGAAGAAAGGGCGTAGGCCTTTTCTACAGAACCTGCATACTGCACCAGCTGAAGGAAGGTCATCGGCCCAATGCCGACAACATGAGAGAAGGCAAATGAATACAACGTTTGCGCATCCATGTGTCTTCATGGTACCAAAAAAAGCTCTGCCGAGATAGACATTCACTCTTGAAGTTTTGTCAGGTGCGCTTGAAGTAGATGTTGTGCTTAAGGACTCTATCTCCCCCGAACTGCTTTACCATATCTTCAGCCGTTTGCGGGAGAAAGGGCTTCAGAGCATGAGCTAATTCACGTAGACCAACTAATTCTACAGTCCCCTCCACAACAGCTTTTATCGTCTGTGACGCTGCATCTTTATCCTGTTTCCAAGGCTCTTGAGAGTCGATATAGTGATTTAGTTTCGTGACACACTCCCATAGAGTCTCAAGAGCGATATTAAACCGGTGATCCTCCATATGTGGCTTAATAAGATCGACAGCCCTATTTCCCCCATCTTGCGATGGAGCTTCGAGAATCACCTCATTCGTTTGAGCAAGCTTTGTTACTCGAGAGATCAAGTTCCCAAGACCATTTGCGAGATCGGCATTATAGACATTCTTAAATCGTTCTTCTGAGAAATCGCCATCACCAAAAGCAGGAATTTCCTTGAGGAAATAGTAGCGCACAGGATCACAACCATATTTCTGCACTATCTCAAATGGATCGATGACATTCCCCAGTGTTTTACTCATCTTCTGACCATTGACGACTATATAGCCATGGACATGGAGGCTCTTAGGAAGGGGCAAACCAGCAGAAAGAAGAAATGCGGGCCAATAGACGGCATGAAAGCGAATGATTCCTTTGCCAATTACATGGACATCGGCGGGCCATGTTTCTTGATACTTTTTTTCATCCCACCCAAATCCTATGCCAGACTGGTAGATATTGAGAGCGTCAAACCAGACATACATTCGCTGACTATCATCGCTAGGGACTGGAACCCCCCAGTTTTTTGCACGCGCATTTGACCGTGAAATACTGATGTCTTGGAGTGGCTGTCGAAGAAACCCAAGGATTTCATTTTTGTGCTTTACCGGCATGATGTTGAGCACATCAGACTCAATAAGAGGAATCAGCTTATCTTGATAGGCAGAAAGCTTAAAAAAGTAATTTTCTTCTTCAACCTCCTCGAGTTTGCGACCTGGATGCTCAAAACATTCTCCTTGTGCATTTAGCTCATCAGGTGTATAAAATGTCTCACAGCCAACACAATACAACCCCTTATATTTCTTTTGATAAATATCACCTTTTTGCTCACAAAGTTTCCATAATTGTTGAGACGATGGAAAATGCGTTTTTTGATCACTCCCTCGTTGGAAGACATCGATCTGGACAGAAAGCTGCTCGGCTAAGTTTTGAAATAGTTTTGCATTTGCATCAATGAATTCTCTCACCGGTAATCCTGCCTTTTCTGCTGCCTGAACATTCTTGAGAGCATTTTCATCAGCTCCAGAAAGGAGAACCGTATCCTCGCCCAGCAATTCTCTATGATATCTCGCGATACAGTCAGACTGAACGAATTCAAGAGCATGCCCCACATGAGGGGCAGCATTGACATAGGGGATGGCTGTGGTGATATAAAAAAGACTTCTTCATAGAGCATAGTATACATCTAAATCATTCTTCGGGTAGCCGATTTAGTAAAAAGCACTTGCAACACTTATCGGGATGATGTTAGAGTGGGCTATAGATGTCCAGACACTGGAGGTGGTAAGTTGGAATGGCTACAGGACCTAGCGACACTTACAGAAGCAGACCTGAGAGAGGCTTCTCCCAGCCTACGCACCAAGCTCGAGCACTTTCGAAGGGAGGCCATGGAAATGTTGTCCGATAATAAGGGCCGAACACATCTGTTTTTGCAGAGCAGACTACCCTACGACATCCAACTGGACTAGTGGTGCGGCAATGTGCCGCACCCTTTTTTCTGCTATAGTAGAACTATGACTGCCGAACAATCTATACGCTCGATTACGCTGTTTGGGTCTTCGTTGTCAGCTCCTACCTCTCAAAACTACAAGGACGCCTACGCTACAGCAAAACTCGTAGCACACAGTGGCCGAACAGTAATTAATGGGGGTGGCCCAGGCACTATGCTTGCCGCCACAACAGGGGCAAAGGAAGCGGGGGGCAAAGCCATCGCGGTTTATTACACACCCAAATACGCAACCTCTTTTGAAGGAAAAGCTGCAGAGAACTTTGCAGATCAAGTGTACGAAGAAGCAAATTACCTCATGCGCACAAAGAAGCTCCTTGAACTGGGTGATCTCTACGTCATCTTCAATGGGGGGACAGGCACTATCTCCGAGTTTGGTATGGCATGGGGCTCGCTCGGCTCTACTTTGGGCATCACAAGCCGCTCATCCTTTTTGGCAAAAGATGGAAGCATATCGTTGACTCATTTAAAAAAAACATGCTCATACCTGAGGAGGCTTTGCGTGTCATAAAGATAGTCGAGACCCCTGAGGAGGTTGTCAATATGATTGAAGAGTTTGAGCTCATACTCAAGATCAACAGACACACCCATGAATGTGTGGGTGATGAGTGTCGACTCATGCTCTGACATCTTGACACCCATTTTTACCTCTGCCACAATGAAGTACTAGATGGATACCGCATCAAAACAGCCAGCGACGAGTTCCCAGCTTCCCACCGGATCAGGTGGGGTAACCGCAAATAAACCGAAGCGCAATAATTTGCTTCTTTTTTCATTCATTGTTTTGGCATTGTTGACTATCGGAGCACTTGTTTTGACACTACTTAATCTACAACAAAAGCAAAGCACTAGTAGTAAAGCTGATTCCCCAGCCTGCCCAGGTGGAGGCCCACCTTTGCCTATCGATCCTAACTGTACGGATGAGTTGCTCAGAGGACATGTGCAGTGTAAAGATATCGACGGCTGCACTGGCTTATCGGCCGCACAAAAAGCGACTATCCAATCAGGTCAGTGTCCTAATCCTTTGACTAAGATTGCCAAAAGCGCACTACCCGAAGGCCATGGATGTCGAATTGAGTTTGGCTGCACAGCACCACGTGAAGGATACTGTAAGGAAAAAGGAGATGCGTGCTATGAATGTCGATTTGGTGATGGGAGAGGGCTTGTCACTGGCATCTGTCCATGTAGGCAACCTACGCCCACTACCACCATCCAAACAAAGTGTCCTTCACCAAATCAATGCCTACCTAAGGAGCAGTGTGATGTGACGACTGTTTCGGATACAACACCTAATACTGTCAACACAGGGGTTTGTCCTATCGCAGGACAGTTATGTTGTAAGCCAAAGACAAAAGTGGTCTGTGAGAGCCCTTTCCAGTGTCTGCCTGCCGAGGAATGTGTGCCAGATAGCCTGAATCCAAATAAAGAAGCCACAATCAATAGCTGTGCCGCCGCAGGGACAGTCTGTTGTGTGAAGAAACAAAAAGTCACCCCAACACCAGGTAATTGTCCATTGCCGGAAGCCGTAACAGGAGTTAAGGTCACCTGCCCTAATTGCACCAAGTAACTATGCCAGCCATAAGCACATCAAACAGCAAGCAGTCAAAAATCACGACAATCTTTTTGGTGATTGCAATCCTTATAGTTGGTGTTGGTATTGGATTTCTGTACTTGACTGCGGGAGGAGAACAAGACGTGAGAGATCGGGCAAGCGAACTCACAACAGTCAGCACAACGCCGCCAAGGAATACCGATGTTGCTCCCACTACCTCTACCCTCACCAAAAAAAGCCCTTTACAATGTCCTCTCGATGGGGCCACTTGTAGCTGGAATGCAACCGTGAGCGCCTCCGGCTATCGTTTTAAGATCACTGATCTTACCTCTGGACAGCTCGTTAAGGAAGGCGTAACGCAAGAAACACAAGTCTCGTTCACTTCAGAGGTCGATCACACCTATCAATGTATAGTCTCGAGCATAAATTCTTGTGGAGATGGCCCGCAAGGTAAAGCTGAGTCAGCATGTACTGCTATCGTGTCCCCAACACTTACCCCATCGCCCACATTGACACCGACTAAAGGGCCTTCACCAACCCCAACGCTGACGCCGACAGCAGGTCCAAGTCTCACGCCCACAAATGGGCCATCTGTAACGCCATCTCCAACCACAGTACTCGTGTCCAACCCAACAACAGCGCCTACCACAGCAACGCTACCAAAAGCAGGTTTCCTGACCCAGTCTGTCATCATCATTGCCATCGGGATAGTAGTACTATCACTTGGATTCGTCTTATAACCTATGCCATCACTATCAGGATTGTTTGCTGGTATAAACAAGTATCTTTTCATCCTGCTTATCCTTTTCCTTTGTATGATCGGACTCCTCTGGAGGCAGAGGATGCTAATGACCAAACAGCACTCAACAAGAGACACGTCCCCACCTTCTAGACTCGTCCCGAGAGTCTCCCTTACCCCTATCAAACAGCTCATAGAGAAAAGCGCAAGGGATTATCCCATGAATAGGATCATGTATGAGTCAGTGAAAAGTCAGTTGTTGCAAGGTGAGAAATTAACATCAACTGGTCGGACAACAGGTAAGGTGCTTAAAAGAGAGGTCTCTACAGAAAGTACGGCGTTACTAATAGAGTCATCACTTCCCAACATGAGGGGCTCTCAGATCTGGTTCGTATATGGCCCAGAAACGATCTCAAAGATTACTGTTGTTTCTGAAAAAGATCCCGGTGGGGCATACACAACCGCAGATATTGACGTAGGAGATCAAGTTTATATAGATGAGAAAAACGATTACAGCCTGAACTACCCGCAGAGTATACAGTCAGTTAAGATAACACTGTTGTGACCCATACGCACTTAATGTTCAATTACCAACGTTCAATTGACCACTGAATACTCATTGGACCTTCGTGTCAAAACGAATCCAACCTTTGGCATGAGATTAGACCACATCGTTCAGAATGACAAACCCCTCCACATTTGACTTATTGCCTTATGACTTTCAACGTATCTCGCATTATCAATGCCTTGACAAAGAGTGGTTGTGCTATAATAGTATCTATAAGGTTTCTGATGTTATCAAGTTTGGCGCAAACATAAAAAAAACTCCTGCTATGGCAGGAAGTGAACAGCAACCGGTATCACACGACCCACATAGCCCTGAACAGGCCTATATTTCATCTGCCCCAAATCCAGAGTATTCTCCCACAGGACAGGAACTATCTGAACACGAGCGACTTGTTGCGGCTGTAAAAGAACAAGCCCTACTGGAGATTGCTCGAGCACTATCCCTCAGAGAATTTGACGAAACTAAGTTTAACAGACTACACATCGGAGCAATTAATCCCCACACCACAGAAGGCCTTATGGTGTTTGACGCTATATACATCCCACTTTCAGAGGAGGAGGCTGCAGAAGCAGCTAAAAAATGCTCGAGAGATACTACTGCTTGAGCGTCAGAAAGAGCTTTTGGATACGAGGAGAGCGGCCAGTAGAGAGACAGATGAGGCTTTTGCTCGACAACTTGCAGAAGAGGCAGATGTTGAGGCTCAGCTAGAAGAGGCTCAAAAAGCACTGGGTAAACATGTCGCAGTTGAAACACACAGACCGATTGACCCCAAGCGCGAGGCAGATATCATGGCATCACTTGACACACCTGCCTATCGTCGGGCCCTAGCAGACCAGGCCGCAGGAATTCAGATCGGGGGCAAGGATGGTGATTCAGGTCAAGAGAAAAAGCAGCGAACTGCACAGATTGTAGCTACTTCTGGATATATATTGACCAGCCTAGTCCCGACACAGACGGTCGTCTCCGAAATACTGGCAGAAGCACCTGCGGATGCCACCCCAGAGGCCACAGAAGTGCCACAGCAAGAACCAGCAGCCTACCCAACGCCATCTACTCATCGCATATTTTTACCCTTTGGATCAAGACCACGTATGCCTGGCGATGGGACATCTAGCCCAACACCAAAAGACACTGAGACACCTCCTCCAGTTCCCTCAAATACTGCAACGGTCGTGTCTACAGCCACATATGCACCGACAGCAACTGTTGGCTTGCCTACCCAAGAAGCAACGCCTACACCAGAGCGCAGAGAAATTGAGCTAAACGTTGATAGCATATTGTACCTCTTTGTAGATAGAAATTCTTTGTGGGCAAAGCCAGGAGATATTGACCTTGATAATCTTAAGGTGGAAGTTATTGGGAAAACAGTAGAAGGGTTTGCTCTTGTAAAGACTGACTATGGAGACCTTATAGTCAAACCCCAACAGGATTTCGACATGGGGACAGTTCCAGAAGTGACCTCACCGCGAAGAAGAATTGTTTTTGCCGATGAGAGCTCCCCAATCCGAATGGAGGCAGGTCTTTCAGATACCAAGATCCAATACCTCCCCGTCACATGGACTGAGGTCGGACAGAACCAGTCGTATACTTATACCTTCAGCGGGGGGGATAGAGTCAGGCAGAACGCTTCAGATTCACCATAATGAGAGATTTACGGTGGGGCTCAAACGCCTTGAGGGTTCAGCCTATTCTTTGGAATACAAAGGGGCTGATGGACAACGGGCTGAACCGATAACATTTGATGTCACAGCGGGACCCGTAGGTATACGTATCTCACAAGGGGATGGGGGGAACATCGCGGAGATTATCCAAACAATAGGTACAGATGAATCAGTCGTTGGGACAGTCGAAATAGGAGCACTTAGCGAGGGCCGAGTATATCTCAGTCTTATTGGAGGTGGAGCACATTTTGATAAGCTCATCTTCGAGGCGGAGCCCAGTATGCCAAGAACAGCATCAGAGCTGAGATACGAAGATCGGATCAATTCGGGGATATTTGATAGGACTGGGATACGAGTAGGACTCACCCACCAAGTAGCTGTTGGAGCAGGACCTGAGGCACAGCGTGGGCACAAACTTGGACAAGAGGCACACTTCGATCTGAGTTACAGCACCTTCTCCCTCACGCAAACTTCCAGAGAACACCAAATAGACTATATACGTGAGCAGCTGCGGGCAAGTAGACATTTGGGATTAACCCCAGTTACCTACTTCAGACTAGATAGCCTATTTGCAGGGACCAAAAGCGCAGGTGAAATTAGAGAGTTTATAACAACAATGCAATCATTTAGATCTGGTGGGGACTTAGCTTTGGGAATCATTGGTGGCGATGGGAAAATAGACTTATCAGATGGAACCCTAGAAGCATTCAACCATCAGCCACGGGCAAATACTATTGCTGCCGCTTATATCATCAATGAGCTTGGACGGGACATGAGCGTAGCTAGTACATCGGAAGAAGAAGCAGCTCCGCAGGTAAGTCTCGTGATCCCCATAGGCTTTACAACCAGGGGTCTAGATCAACTTCAAGAGACTATTACGGGTATTAGAGATAGAGGGGCAAGAGTAGATGGAGTGTATATATCTCTAGGCGATAACACTATTGGCGACCTAAAGTCGATACTAACAGTGATGAAAGCCCTTGGCTTAAGGACAACGCTCCTTGAAGTAGATGGTTCTCACTCAAGAGCACCCCTAAAAGCCATTGCTAATCTCAGGACACTGGGACTTCTAGATGCTATTGTTCTACAGGATGGGGCAAACCCCACAACACTATTAACAGGCGATAATAACTATAATAGAGCTGGTGCCGGTGGCCCCGTAAGCAGAACGCCATTTGGCGACTTCATGAGTGAATTTGAAGGACTTGCTAACCTCGATGCTGGATCAAGTTGGGAGCCTCTTGAGCAAATTTGAAACTCCTACGAGATTAAGGATTGAAGATCTCCTTTTTCATAAAGTACAATCATAGGTAATGTTCGTACGATATCTCCTGACAGCACTTTCAATTTTTTTTCTCTCTTTGATTAATGTCTCTCCAGCAAATGCCGCCGGTTCATGTACCCTGCAACAACCCAATCCCCCCCAGTATCCAGATCGAACATGTATAAACTGTGGTGGAGGATATGGCCCCCCAGGTCAAGGAAGCTGCGGAATCCCTGATTATACAGAAACAGAGAATAGCGTTGGTGGCTGTAATGCTTGTGTGGGGGTAGAAGCTGGGACCGGCTACTGGCTCTATTCTTATCAAAATTCAGGCGCCACAATTTGGCTTAGCTGTGGCAGATCTACTTCAAGCGGCCCCTCTATAGGCTACCCTAATCCCCAGGACTCAGATGTCGTTAACTGTTATTGGGGTGCCAGCCTACCCTCAGCATGTAATCGTGGCTATAACACCGAATGGTGCGGTTCGGGTGGGGGGGCGGTGGAAGTCAATGTGAAGAAGAGTCCGAATCGATTGCCAGATTGTCCAGCTGCATATCGAAACAGGAACTGTTCCGAAGTGCCATGTGCTCTAAGACCTGACTGTGGGTGCACCTGTACCTGTGATTCTAGTTGTGAGGCTGGTGGGGGGGGCAGTGTCGAAGATGGCCTCAGGTGGTGGACCGACTTCT